>CAZZIV010000001.1:0-70253 GCA_964654385.1 uncultured Acidobacteriota bacterium
AGGCGCTGTTCTCGCTCCGCTGAGCCGCGCGGTGTGGGGCGGCGACCCCTGGTGACCGAATTTGGCTCCGTGCGTTCCCGGTGGCGGGAAGGAACCTCCCGGTTCACTCCCGCCGACACCATCGAATACGACAAGAATTTCCAGCCGGTCGACGCCGAAACCATTCTCATGGAAGGCGCCCGGATGGTGGACGAGTGGCCGATTCTCGAACGGAAGATCCGCTCGGAGAGCATGGTGTTCGCCAGAACGAAAGCCGCCGAGCAGCTGCAGGCTCCGGTGGAATCGATCGTCGATGCGGCCGAGATCGATATGGAGGCGGTTTTCGCCGGTGAAGCGGCGGAAGTTCCGCGACCCGATTCGGACGAGATTCGGCTCAGCTCGGAAGAGCACGACATCTTGCGGATGGTGGACGGGCGTTCCACCGTCCGGGATCTTGTGGACCGTTCCGCGTGCGGCGAGTTCGATACGTATCGGATTCTTCACGAGCTGCTGACCCGGAACCTGATCGAAGAGGCGGCCACCGAGGAAGTCGAAGATTCCGAAACTCCTGGAACACGCTTCCGAATTTGGGCGGTGGCCTCCTTCCTGGTGCTGCTTCTGGCTACGGGGGCGATGCTGCTCCTGCCGAAGAATCCCGCGACCCCCTGGAAACTGCTTTTCGACCGAACCTCGACAACCCGCCTGAGAATCTACGCGACCCGTGAGAGAGTTCAGATGATCGAAAGAGCGCTGCAGCTCTGTTTTCTTGATACCGGCAGCCTTCCCTCCGACCTGGAAGCGCTGGTGGAGAGGAAGTACCTGGCCTCTTCGGACCTGCTGGATCCATGGGGACGGAAATACCGGTATCTCCTGGGTTCCGACCGGTATTCGCTGATCGTTTTAGGCCCGGAAGGCAAACAAAACAAAGAGCTTACGATCACGCGCCCGTTCAGTTCCTCCATGCGGCAGGTTTTGGCGGGAAACCGCTAGCCCGATCTTGACATGGTCACGGGACGATCTTATCCAGGAACCGTCGGAAAACAATCACAAACCAGGAGCCCGGGAGACGACGTTCCCAGGGTGACGGAGAGGGAGTCCACGATATGAGCAAGATCATCGGAATCGACTTGGGTACGACCAACTCGGTCGTGGCTGTGATGGACGGCGGTAAGGCGACGGTCATCACCAACCCTGAAGGGAGCCGCACCACGCCTTCGGTTGTCGCGATTTCGGACAAGGATGAACGCCTGGTCGGCCAGGTCGCCAAAAGGCAGGCGATCACCAACCCGGAAAACACCATCTATTCCACGAAGCGTTTCATCGGAAGAAAATTCACCGAGATCCAAAATGAATTGAGCCGCATCCCTTACAAGGTGGAGGCGGCGGAAAACGGCGACGTGCGGATCGTGATCCAGGGGAAACAGTTTTCGCCCCAGGAGATTTCGGCCATGGTGCTCCGCAAAATCAAGGAAGCGGCGGAAGCGCATCTTTCCGAACCGGTGACCGAGGCGGTCATCACCGTTCCGGCGTACTTCAACGACGCCCAGAGGCAGGCCACCAAAGACGCCGGGAAGATCGCCGGCCTGGATGTGAAGCGGATCATCAACGAACCGACGGCGGCCGCGCTGGCATACGGTCTGGAAAACAAGAGCGATGAAACCATCGCCGTATTCGATTTCGGGGGAGGCACATTCGATATCTCCATTCTTGAGGTCAGCGAGGGGGTCGTTGAGGTGAAATCAACCAACGGCGATACCCAACTCGGCGGCGACGATATCGACCTGAGGGTGATCGACTGGATCGTCGAAGAGTTCCGGAAGGACCAGGGGATCGATCTTTCCCACGACAAGATGGCCCTCCAGCGCCTGAAGGAAGCGGCGGAAAAGGCGAAATGCGAGCTGTCCACGGTCAGCGAGACCGAGATCAACCTCCCGTTCATCACTGCAGACGCCGGCGGACCCAAACATCTCCAGCTGAAGCTGAACAGGGCGAAGTTCGAACAGCTCATCGGGGATCTCCTGGACCGGACTCTGGCGCCGTGCAGGAAGGCCCTCAAGGACAGCGGACTCCAGGCGAGTGATATCGCCGAGGTGGTCCTGGTCGGCGGATCCATCCGGATCCCCAAAGTCCAGGAAATGGTGAAGGAATTCTTCGGAACCGAGCCCCACAAGGGGGTGAACCCGGATGAAGTCGTGGCGATCGGCGCCGCCATCCAGGGGGGAGTCCTGGCCGGAGACGTGAAGGATATCCTGCTCCTCGATGTGACGCCTCTCTCCCTGGGGATCGAGACCCAGGGAGGTGTTTTCCATAAGCTGATCGAAAGGAACACCACGATCCCCACCGAAAAGAGCGACATTTTCTCCACCGCGGCGGACAATCAGACCAGCGTGGAAGTTCACGTAATGCAAGGCGAGAGGGAGATGGCCCGGGACAACAAGACCCTGGGGCGTTTCCACCTGGATGGAATCCCCCAGGCGCCCAGGGGGATCCCTCAAATCGAGGTCACGTTCAGTATCGACGCAAACGGCATCGTTCATGTTTCCGCCAAGGATCTGGGAACCGGGAAAGAGCAGAAGATCACCATCACTTCCTCCTCCGGCCTGGATGAGAAAGAAGTGGAAAGGATGCTCAAGGAAGCCGAAGAGCACGCGGAAGAGGACCACAAGCTGAAAGAGAAGGTGGAAACCCGGAACAAGGCGGACCAGATGGTCTACCAGACGGAAGAGCTTCTCAAAGAGAACGGCGACAAGCTGCCGGACGCCGACAAGAAGCCCGTGGAGGATGCGGTGGCCGAGCTGAAGAGCGCCCTGGAAAAGGGAGACGACGATCGGATCCGGCGAGGCGTGGAAGACCTGGAAAAAGCGTCTCAGCAGATGGCCACGGTCCTGTATCAAAATTCGGCGCAGCAGGCGCAGGAAACGCCTCCTGCCGGGAGCGGTTCGGGAGGAGGCCCTTCCGAAGATGCCGACGAGGTGATCGAAGCGGAAGTCGTCGACCCCGGGAGCGAGAAAAACAACTGATCCGTTCCGGTCTCCGGGGCGATATACTGAGGGCGGGACCGAGTCCCGCCCTTTTCCGATGTACGGGGGACGCCATGCCGCTTTCACAAGACCGGGATCCGATGAACGATCTTCTTTCGGTTCAGAAACAGATGAACGAACTGTTCGAGAATGCCCTGGCGAAGGTCGGGTTCGAGCCGGAGGCGGGCGTCGGCTCCTGGACGCCGGTGGCGGACGTTTTGGACGAGCCGGGCAAGCGTCTTTTCTTTCTGGAGATCCCTGGCATTTCACAAGAGGACATCAGCGTCCGGATCGACGGAGACGAACTGATCGTGGAAGGGGACCGGAAGATGGAACGGGGCCAGCCGGGAGAACAGTATCACCGGGTGGAAAGGTCGTACGGAAAATTCACCCGGCGATTCCGGCTGCCCTCCAGCGTGGAACGGGGCTCGGTCAAGGCGAAGTACGGAAACGGCGTTCTGATGATCACGCTCGAGAAGAGGAGCGAAGCCGAGCCGGAGCGTTTCCGTGTCAAGATCGAGGCTCCGTGACCTCTCCGGTCCGCATGGTATACTTCCTCGGTCTGGAAACCGGACGGGAGACGGATGCAAGAGCAGCAAAAAACAACCAAGGAACGTGCAGGCGCAGGCTCGGAATCCCTCAAGAAATACCTGAAGGAGATCTCCCGGCTGCCTCGAGTAACCCCCGACGAGGAAAAGCGCCTGGGACGCCGCATCATGAAGGGCGATACGGAAGCGTTGACTACGCTGGTTGAAGCCAATCTTCGCTTCGTGGTTTCCTACGCCAAACGCTACCGCGGATGCGGTCTTTCCTTCCTGGACTTGATCAACGAGGGAAACATCGGTTTGATCGAAGCGGCAAAACGTTTCGATCCGGGCAAGAAGGTGAAGTTCATCACCTACGCCGTCTGGTGGGTGAGGCAGGCGATCATTCACGCCCTCTCTAACCAGAGCGGTGCCTTCCGGCTCCCTCAGAAACAGGCGAACCTTCTGTACAGGATCGGGAAGGCCCAGGCAACCCTTCGGACGGAACTGCGGAGGGCGCCTTCCACCGAGGAAATCGCGGAGATGATGGACGTTACCGTCAGCGAAGTCACCCATCTGCTATTGGTTTCCGATGAGAACATCTCCCTGTCCGCCGTGATCGATGAAGAGCACGATTTTCACCTGTCCGACAAAATCGAACAGGAAACCATCCCGTCCGCCGACCTGCTTCTCCTGAAAAGTTCGCTGAAGGTTCTGCTCAGGAAGGCGCTCGGAGATCTCGATGTGAAAGAAGAAAAGGTTCTGCGTCTTCGATTCGGGCTGGACGGCGTCGATCCGAAAACCTTGAAGGAGATCGGGGAGATGATGAACCTTTCCAGGGAGAGGATCCGTCAAATTGAAGCCCAGGCCCTGGAGAAGTTGAACCGCTCCCAGAAGTGCCAGCAGCTTCGCGGCTACCTGAACTGAGTCGAGCCGCAGGCTCTCGGAGTCCAGGAGATGACGACCGATTGCCCAGAGTGCGGGGGGACAGGATTTCGGATCCTGACCGCCGAAAACGGAGCCACATCCGCGGCCCGCTGTCTATGCAGTTACCGGGAATTGGCGAAGGAGGCGGTGCAGGCGGCCGGGATTCCCCGGCGTTATGAACACTGCCGGTTTGAGACCTTCGAATCCCACAGGAAAAGCCACCAGGAGGCGCTCGAGATCGCGCGGGACTGGGTGGAGCGCTGGCCCGACCTGGAATATGGTCACTCCCTCCTGCTGGCCGGGCCGCCCGGGAGAGGGAAAACCCACCTGGCGGTGGCGATTCTCCGGCACCTTGCAGATGAAAAGGGCGCCCGTGTTCGGTTCTGGGAACAGCGCGCCCTGCTGAAAAAACTTCAGGGGACCTTCGATTCGGGCTCCGCCGTGAGCGAGGCCCAGATTCTCGGGCCGGTCCATGAGGCGGATCTCCTGGTCCTGGATGATCTGGGCGCCGGAAGAACTTCCGAGTGGGCCCGAGACGTCCTGCACGAAATCATCACCTACAGGTACGACAACAGAAAATCATTGATTTTGACCACCAACTGTCCCCTGGGAGAAGAAGAGGATGAGCCGGAAACCGGTGGGGTTCTCCGGAATCTCACACTGAGACAACGGCTCGGCGACGCCCTCATGTCCAGGCTATACGAGATGTGCCGTTTCGTGCGCCTGGAAGGGGATGATTATCGGAAGGATGTCCTGAACGCGCGAATCAAGAGAATCTAGGAGAAATCATCATGGAATCCGAATCCGCCACCCTCGTTGAGTCTACCGTGGAATCCGGCGCCGCGTGGTTGACGATCCACCGGCGGGAAAAGCTGAACGCCCTGAACCGGCGAACCGTCGAGGCGATCGTCCGGCATGCCGAATCGGCGCTGGAAAATCCCGGGGTCAAGGTTCTCGTATTGACCGGGTCCGGCGAAAAGGCGTTCGCGGCAGGCGCCGACATCGGTGAAATGGCGGCCTTCGACGCCCGGGAAGGGCAGGAGTACGCCCGCTTCCTGCAGAAAAGTTTCGATGTCCTGGAACGATCCCCCAAGCCGGTGATCGCTTCGGTGAACGGGTTCGCGCTCGGAGGCGGCTGTGAATTGGCCATGGCGTGCCACCTTCGGATCGCCTCGGAATCCGCCCGGTTCGGGCAACCGGAAGTGAACCTGGGCCTGATTCCCGGCGCCGGCGGCACCCAGCGGCTGCAACGTCTGGTCGGACGCGGACGGGCCCTGGACCTGATTCTCTCCGGTCGGATGATTTCCGCCGAGGAAGCTCTCCGGATCGGCCTGGTCGATCGTGTGGTCCCTGGAGAGGAACTGAGAAACCGTACCCGGGAATGGGCCGCAGAATTGGCCGAGAAGAGCCCGATGGCGATCTTGAGGGCGATCCAGGCAGTGGTTTCCGGCGGAGACCTGGCCCAAGAAGAGGCGATGAGGCTGGAGGCGGCCTTGTTCGGGCTTTCCTTCGCCACGGCCGACATGAAAGAAGGCACCGCGGCTTTCCTTGAGAAGCGGAAGCCGGACTTCCCGGGAAACTGACGGAATGAAAAGGCTGCGGTTTTTCCGCATCCTGTTGCCCGCCTTGTTGATCCCCTTCCTGGTGATGGTCGGCTTTCAGCTGCGTCAGCGTGCCAAGCCCTGGTCTCCTCCCGGCACCCGGCCGGTGGAAGGAAACAGCGCCACCGGCATTCACGCCGTCGACCTGGACGGACCGGAAAAACGGTTCGACCTGAACGCGGAATCGTATACGGACACCCGGGACGGGAAGCAGCGCGTGAAGGGGATCGATCCGCTCATTGTCTTTAGGGACAGCGCGCCGCCCCTGAAAATCACCGCCGAATGGGGAGACTTCCAGGGTGAAAAGCCCGGGGAGCGATTCCTTACCGTCGAAGGAGGCATTCGTATCGCAGACGAGGAGTCCGGTCTTTCGCTTTCGCTGCAGGTCCTCGAGATCGAAGAGGCGGTCAACGAGGCGAGGTCGGTGGGCGAAGTTCACTTTCGCGCCCCCGGTTACCGGGGAACCGCCGACGCGGTGATCTATCCTCTGGACAATCGTCCTCCATGGTTCCAGAGGATCCGTCTCGCCGGCGATGACGGCTCCAGCCTGGAAGCGGCCCGCATGACCCTCGTCGACGGCAGTCGGGAGGTCCTCCTCCAGGGCGGCGTTCGCCTGGAGGGCGCCAAGGCCGAATTTCAGGGGGAATCACTCCGTCTTTTCCGGGACGAAGACGGGACGATACGAAAGGTCCTCGGATCGGAAGGGGTGAGCGGAACCGCTCGCCTGGACAGGGAGGCGGCTCGGTTCCTGGCGGAAGCGCTGGAAATTCGCCTGGATCCCGGAGGGGAGATGAGATCGGTCCGGCTGGACCGCAACGCCACCCTCCAGCGAGGGGAGGAGGCTCTGGCCGCCCGCATGATACGCCTGGAACGGAACTCGGATCCTTCCGATCCGGCGGCAATCTGGCGATTCCAGGCCGCGGGCGGAGTCTTCGCCAAGGGCCTGCTGGAGCAGGCCCCCGCCACCTTGCAGGCCTCCCGGATGACCGGAACCTTGAATGAGGACGGAAGGCTGCTCCGAGCCGAGGCGGAAGGCTCCCTCCGTTTCACCGGCCCTGATTCGCTGGCGGAAGCCGACCGGGCCGAGGTCGTCCTCCACGGAGCCCGCTACCGGATCCTCCTGCATTCCTCTCCCGCTCTCCGCGCCCGGATCGCCGACGAGCAATACCGCGTGGCGGCCCGGACCCTGGAGTTGATCTCCGGCACCGAGTACCTGGCTGGCCAGGGGAGGGTGGAGGCGACGCTCCTGTCTGCCGGGAACGATCGCGACCTCCGGTCGGGGGGAAAGGAGGGGATGTTCGGAACAGGGGAGGCGGTTCATTTCGTCGCCGAGTCCATGGAAAGCAGCCTGGACGGCAACCAGATCGTCTTTCGGCAGGCGGTTCGGGGATGGCAGGGTGAACGGACCCTCTCGGCGGACACGGTAACGCTCCGGAAGGAGACAGGCGATCTTCTGGCCGAGGGGAAGGTCGGGTTCCGCATTCCTCTGAAGCGCACCGATTCCCTGGTGGACGCCGACTTCGGCTATGTCACTGGAGATCATTTGGTGTATACAGGGGAAACGCGCATCGCCTTCTGGACCGGGAGTATCCACGTCCGCCAGGATGAGGGCTGGATGGAGGCGGACCGCCTGAAGGCGGACCTCTCAGGAGAATCGGGCGGTTTGCGTCGTCTGCACGCCGAAGGAAATGTGCGGTTGGAATACCGGGTCCGATCGGAAAAGGGTATTCCCGAACCGGTGCAGGGGGACTCCGACAGGGCCGATTACGATCCGGCCACGCGGATCGTTCGCCTTTTCGGAGATCAAAAACAGGCAACGCTCAGGAAATCCGGAAAGGACGCTCTCACCCTCGCCGGCCGTATCTTGCGATACCATCTGGAGAACGGCGCCATCGAAGTTGAAAAGGGAGTGTCCGGCACCTCCACCATTCGGACCTCGGGAAGAGATGAGAAAGGGAGCCATGACCGATCGGGCGACTGACGGAATACCCGGGGAGCAGGAGGAAGGTCTCCGCGCCGTCGGGCTGGTCAAGAGTTTCCAGGGACGCACCGTTGTGAACGGAGTCTCGCTCTCCATCCACCCCGGTGAGGTGGTCGGCCTGCTCGGTCCGAACGGCGCCGGAAAGACGACTTCGTTCCATCTCATTCTGGGCCTTCTCCCTCCCAGCAAGGGGAAGGTCTACCTGGACGGCAGGAACATCACCGATCTTCCGATGTATCTTCGGGCCCGGCACGGGATCGGGTACCTCCCACAGGAGGCTTCGATCTTCCGCCGAATGAGCGTCGGGGAGAATATCCTGGCGGTGCTCGAACTGCGGGGCGTCCCTGTGCAGGACGCGAAGGAACAGTGCGACAACCTTCTGCGCGAGTTCGGCCTGGAGCACCTGGCAGGCTCTCCAGGGTACGCGCTCTCAGGCGGGGAGCGTCGACGGGCCGAAATCGCCCGGGCTCTGGCCTCCAATCCCAGGCATATGCTCCTGGATGAACCGTTCGCCGGGATCGATCCGATCGCCGTCGCGGACCTGCAGAAAATCGTGGTCCGCCTGAAGGAAAAAGGTCTCGGCGTCCTGATCACCGACCACAATGTCAGGGAAACTTTACAGATCACGGATCGCGCCTATATTATTAGCCAGGGGAGGATTTTCAGGCACGGAACCCCCTCGGAACTGGCCTCGGACGCCGAGGTTCGCCGGGTGTACCTCGGGGATAACTTCCGGTTGCATTAGGACGAAACACGGATGGCTCTAGAACAGAGACTGAGTATCCGCATGAGCCAGCGGCTCGTGATGACGCCCTCGCTGCAGCAGGCGATCAAGCTTCTCCAGATGTCCAGAATGGAATTGGCCGAGGAGATCCAGCAGGAGCTTCTGGAAAACCCGGTTCTGGAGGAAAGCCTGGCTGAACCGACCTCTCAGGAGACGAATGAGCAGGAAGGGCAGGCCTCCTCCGAGGAGAAAGAGGCCGGGGAAGCGTTCGAAGAGATCGACTACGAAGCGTATTTCGAAAACCTCGATGCGGGCATGCCGCCTCCGCCCCCCCGGGAAATCCGGGAAGACCTGCCCTCCTTCGAAACCATGCTCACCAAACCCCAGGACTTGGCCGAGCATCTGACCTGGCAGTTGGAAATGAACATCACCGATCCCCGCCGGAAGGAGATCGGCGAGGCGATCATCGGTAACCTGAACCACGACGGATATCTGCAGGCGACTCTCGAGGAAATCCGCGACATGGGCGGCTACGAGATGGAAGAGATCGAAGCGACGCTGCAGGAGGTCCAGGGTTTCGACCCGGTCGGCGTGGCCGCCCGTGACCTGGTGGAATGCCTTTGCGTCCAACTCAAGCACCTGGGCCAGGAAGGTACCGCCGCCGAAACCATTGTCCGGCATCATATGGACAAGCTCCAGAAGAAAAAATTCAAAGAGCTGGCCGAAACACTGGACCTGGACAGGGAGGATCTGGAGGCCGAGTTGGAAATCATCCGCGGCCTCGATCCCCGTCCCGGCCAACGGTACAATACCGACGACAACCACTACGTGATTCCAGACGTGCAGGTCGTGAAACTGGAAGACGAGTACGTGGTGATTCTGAACGACGAGGGCCTGCCCCGGCTGCGGGTGAGCCCCGTTTACCGCCGGATGCTCGCGAGAGGCGCCAAGTCGGCGCAGCCGGCGGAAACCAAGGAATATGTTCGGAATAAACTCCGCTCCGCCTTCCGGTTGATCAAGAGCGTCGAAGAGCGACAGCGCACCATTTTCAAGGTCGCCACGGCGATCGTCAAGTTTCAGAAAGATTTCCTTGACTATGGGATCGAACGACTCAAGCCGTTGGTGCTCAAAGACGTGGCGGAAGAGATCGGCATGCATGAATCGACGGTGAGCCGGGTGGTCAACAAGAAGTACATGCATACCCATCGAGGCCTGTTCGAAATGCGGTACTTCTTTCATAGCGGGATCGCCTCCAACCGAGGTACGGGCAACATTTCCAGCCATTCGGTCAAGGACAAAATCCGCAAGATCATCCAGGGTGAGGATCCGGCCAAACCGCTTTCTGATTCTGCGATCGTGAAAGTTTTGAAGACCGAAGGGCTGACCATCGCCCGGCGAACCGTCGCCAAGTACCGGGAGGAACTGAAAATTCCGTCTTCCAGCCATCGCCGGCAACGCCGTCGATGAACGTCCGAGCTGCCCAAACCGGTCGATTTCCCTTATAATGCCCTTGTGAGAACGTTTACTCAAGCGGAGAGATCTTCCGCCGCCTGAGGCGGAACAGGAAGGTTCCTTCCCAAGCCGTACGAGGTGCCATCGTGGAGATGAAACTGGACATTACAGGCCGCCACTTGACGGTTTCCGACGGCCTGCGCCGCCATACGGAAGAAAAACTGGGAAAAATCATGAAGATGTTCCAGGACGAACCGGAATCCCATGTGGTTCTTTACGTTGAAAAACATCGCCATGTCGCCGAAATCCAGGTCAAGAGCCGTGACGGGATCTTCTCCGCCCGTGAATCCACGGGAGATCTTTATATCTCCATCAACGAGGCCGTGGATAAAATCGAGAAGCAGGTCCGCAAGTTCCGGGACAAGCGGGCCGACAAGCGGCGGAGAACCGGCGCAACCTCCGCCGAAGCGGCCCAGGAGGAGAGACAAGCGGAGGATCCGGTTCCGGCGGCCAGGAAGAACCCCTCCGTTCCCAAAATCCTACCCAGCCGACAGTTCCGGATGAAACCGCTTTCGCCGGAGGACGCGGTGATGGAACTGGAGAGCAGCGGTCAGGATGTCCTCCTGTTCCGGGATTCGAGCACCGACCGGCTGAATGTGGTCCACAGGCTGCCCGACGGGAACTTCGGCCTGGTCGATCCGGAAATCTGACCGGAGCCCCTGATGCGGCCGAGCGCTTGACCGCCTGTCCCAGCCCTGATAACTTCCTTGCCTACATAGCCTTGGGGCGTGTTGCCTCCTCCGGAAGGAGGGCTTCGCGGTGAGGTGCGCCCTTCTCAAGACCCTGCCGGCCGCCTCATGGCGCGTCGAACGGGCCTAAGGTACGGAAAGAACATGAAGGACGACCAGAAGAGCGGGAGCCGGACACGAAAAGAGTGGGAAGAGAAAACTCTCGATCCGGCCATGCGGCGCTCCCCGGAGCGGGACCTGGATTTTACGACGGTTTCCTCTCTGCCAATCGACCGGCTCTACACCCAGGAAGACCAGGGTCCTGCATGGGATTACCACGAAAAACTCGGATATCCAGGGGAGTACCCCTACACCCGCGGAGTCTATCCGTCCATGTACCGGGGACGCCTCTGGACCATGAGACAGTTCGCAGGATTCGGAAGTGCCTCCCATACCAACGAGCGGTTCAAGTACCTGCTGGCCCAGGGGCAGACCGGGCTTTCGGTGGCGTTCGATCTACCCACCCTGATGGGGCGGGACAGCGACGACGGGATGGCTCGAGGGGAGGTGGGGAAGGAAGGAGTGGCGGTGGACACTCTCGCCGACATGGAGACCCTCTTCGACGGGATCCCTCTGGATAAGGTCTCCACCTCGATGACGATCAACGCCCCCGCGGCGGTCATCTTCTGCATGTACCTGGCCGTGGCCGAAAAGCAGAGTGTTTCGTTCGACCGCCTCAACGGAACCCTCCAAAACGATATCCTCAAGGAGTACATCGCCCAGAAAGAGTGGATCTACCCGCCGAAGCCGAGTATGAGGATCATCACCGATCTGATCGGTTTCTGCAGCCACAGCGTGCCGAAATGGAACACCGTGTCCATCTCCGGCTATCATATCCGGGAGGCCGGATCCACAGCGGTACAGGAGCTCGCCTTCACGATCGCCGACGGGATCGGGTACGTGCAGGCGGCGATCGAGGACGGGCAGGACGTGGATTCTTTCGCGCCCAGGCTCTCGTTCTTCTGGAACTCCCACAACGATTTTTTCGAGGAAATCGCCAAGATGCGGGCTGCCCGCAGAATGTGGGCGAAGATCATGCGAGAACGTTTCCGCGCGAAGAATCCGAAGTCGTGGATGTGCCGTTTTCACACCCAGACCGCAGGCTACAGTCTGACGGCCCAGCAGCCCTACAACAACGTGGTCCGGGTGACCGTGCAGGCGCTGGCGGCGGTCCTGGGCGGCACCCAGTCGCTCCATACGAACTCGCTGGACGAAACCCTGGCGCTCCCATCGGAGGAAGCGGTCACCATCGCCCTCCGGACCCAGCAGATCCTGGCGGAGGAATCAGGCGTGACCCACACGATCGATCCGTTGGCCGGTTCCTACTTCGTGGAATCGCTTACCGATCGGATGGAGAAGGAGGCGAATGAATATATCCGCCGAATCGACGAGATCGGCGGAATTATTCCCGCCATCGAACAGGGATTCCCGCAGAAGGAGATCGCAGACGCCGCGTACCGGTACCAGCAGCAGTTGGACAGCCGATCCAAAATCGTGGTCGGCGTGAACAAATACACCATGGAAGAACGGTCCCGTCCTGAAACTCTCAAAATCAGCCATGAGGTGGAGGAAGAACAGCTCGAACGTCTGGCGCGGGTCCGGGACGGGCGGAACGAGGAGAAACTGGAACGAGCCCTGAGCGCCCTGCGGGAGGCGGCGGAAGCCGGCCAGAACCTCATGCCGTTCATGCTCGAGTGCGTCCGGGCCTACGGGACCGTTGGGGAGGTCTGCGGGGCCCTGGTGCCGGTCTTCGGAAAATACCAGGAAGAATCCTTTATTTGACTCCGAATCGAACCCCGGACCGAAAGGTTCGGCCGGAAGCGTGGAGGTGATCCAATTGAACGATTCCAGGAAGCTTCGGCTGTTAGTAGGGAAAGTCGGGCTGGACGGCCATGACCGCGGCGCGAAAATCATCGCGCGAGCCTTCCGCGATGCCGGGTTCGAAGTGATCTACACCGGCCTCCATCAATCTCCTGAAATGGTGGTAGCTACCGCGATTCAGGAGGACGTGGACGCGGTTTCCCTTTCGATCCTTTCCGGAGCTCACAATTACCTCTTTCCCAAGGTGATCGAGCTTCTCCGGGAACGGGATGCCTCCGATATTTCCATATTCGGCGGTGGAATCATTCCGGAGGAAGACATCCCGGGGCTGAAGAAAGCGGGCGTTCTGGAGATTTTCACGCCGGGGACCTCCACCGAGTCGGTGATCGAGTGGGTCCGAAATAACATTCACCCTCGAACGCTGGGATGAGGTGGGGATATGGCGCATTTGGTTCTGCTGGCCGATGACAGCATCACGATCCGGAAAGTGGTGGAATTGACCTTCCAGGGCACCGAGATCCGGGTCGACGCGGTCGGATCCGGACGTGAAGCGATCGAACGGCTGGAGACGATCCGGCCGGATCTGGTCCTGGCGGACGTGGATATGCCGGAGCCGTCCGGGTACGAGCTTTGCCGGCACGTGAAAGGATCCGATCATCCTGTTCCGGTTCTTCTTTTGACCGGCGCCTTCGAACCGTTCGATCCGGCGGAGGCAGAGCGGTGCGGCGCCGACGGGCACCTGATCAAGCCGTTCGATTCCGGGTACCTGGTCAAACAGGTAGAAGAATTCCTTCAGAGACCGGTGCCGGTTACCGAGCCGGAAGCGGAAACGTCCGGCTTGGCCGAAGACGACGCCGGAGAGGCAGAGGCGTTCCTGGAGGAACTCGGCGGGGAGGCTTCGTTCCACGATGGTCCCGCCGACGAAATCCACCAGGCCAATTCCGTGGCGGAGCCGGCTCCGGCGGGAGCCACTCTTGAGACCGGGTCCCTGTCTCCCCGGGAGGAGGTCAGGGAGGCGGTTCGCGAACTGTCCGAAGAGATTATCCGTGAAATCGCCTGGGAAGTGGTGCCGGAACTCGCGGAAGCGATGATAAGAAAGCGGATCCGGGAACTGGAACAGGAATAAGCGACGGCGCAGGCGGAGCCGGACGGCTTCGCAACCCGAGGAGAGGAATGGAACTGGCCAAGGAGTATCGTCCGGAGTCCGTGGAAAAACGCTGGCTCGAAGAGTGGGAGAAGGCCGGGATTTTCAAAGCCGATCCCGACAGTGGAAAACCACCGTTCTGCATGGTCATCCCTCCGCCCAATGTGACGGGCAACCTGCATATCGGTCATGTCCTGGTCTACACCCTTCATGACATCATGGCCCGGTGGAAAAGGATGCAGGGATTCGATGTTCTCTGGCTGCCGGGCACCGATCACGCGGGGATCGCCACCCAGATGGTCGTCGAGCGCAGCCTGGCCGCCGAAGGGAAGAGCCGCCGAGAACTCGGCCGGGAAGCGTTCGAGAAGCGGGTATGGGAGTGGAAGGAAACGTACGGCAACCGGATCACCGACGCCCTACGGCTCCTGGGCTCGTCCTGCGACTGGAGCCGGCAGCGGTTCACTCTCGATGAGGGCCTCTCCCGAGCGGTTCGAACCGTCTTCTGCCGTCTCCACGAGGAGGGATTGATCTACCGGGATCGCTACATCGTGAACTGGTGTCCCCGGTGCCACACGGCGATCTCCGACCTGGAGACCGAGCACAAGCCGGTGCGCGGCAAATTCTACACGGTGCGGTACCCGGCGGAGGGTGGGAAAGGGCCCGGTATCGAGGTTGCAACCACCCGCCCCGAAACGATGTTCGGCGACGTGGCTGTGGCGGTTCATCCCGACGATGACCGGTACGGTTCGCTCGTCGGCACGAAGGTCCGACTCCCGTTGACCCGGCGGACGATCCCCGTAATCGCCGACCCGTTCGTGGATCGGAAGTTCGGAACCGGCGCCGTAAAAATCACCCCCGCCCACGACCCGAACGATTTCGAGGCCGGGAAACGGAACGGGCTCCCGGAGATCCAGGCGCTGGACAGCGAGGGGAAAATGACCGCCGAAGCCGGCCGGTTCTCCGGGATGAGCCGGTTCGAAGCGAGGAAAGCGGTGGTGAAGGCCTTAGAGGAAGGGGGATTCCTGCTGGAAACGAGGGAGCACGAACACTCCATCGGCCATTGCCAGCGTTGCCACACGATGATCGAGCCTCTCGTCTCCACCCAGTGGTTTCTCAAGATCCGGTCTCTGGCGGAACCTGCGCTGCAGGCGGTGGAGGAAGGGAGGACCGAATTCGTCCCTTCCTCCTGGTCCAAGACCTATTTCGAATGGATGAGCAATATTCACGACTGGTGTATCTCCCGGCAGTTGTGGTGGGGGCATCGGATTCCGGCCTGGTATTGCGATCCTTGCGACAAGGTCATCGTCGCCGAAGAAGACCCCGCCGGGTGCCCCACCTGCGGGGGGCCCCTGCGCAGGGAAGAGGATGTCCTGGATACCTGGTTTTCATCGGCTCTCTGGCCTTTTTCCACCATGGGTTGGCCGGATGCCACCCGCGATCTTCAACATTATTATCCGACCCAACTCCTGATCACCGGGTTCGATATCATCTTTTTCTGGGTCGCCCGGATGATGATGATGAGCCTGAAATTCATGGGCGAGGTCCCGTTCCGGCATGTCTACATCCACGGCCTGGTTCGAGACGCGTCGGGACAAAAAATGTCGAAGTCCAAGGGGAACACGGTCGATCCGGCGGAGTTGCAGAGCCGATACGGAACCGACGCCCTCCGGTTCTTCATGGCGATCCTGGCCAGTCCGGGGAACGACATACCGCTGATGGCGGAAAGGATGGAAGGCTACAAAGCGTTCGCCAATAAGCTATGGAACGCATGCCGCTTCGCCCTCATGCGCCTGGGGAATTCGACTACGGCCAGGGCGTTCCGGGAGGAAGACCTCTCCCTGGTCGACAGGTGGATCCTTTCCCGCGCGGACCGGCTGGTCGGGGAGGTGAACAGGTCTCTCGGACAGTTCCGGGTGGATCGAGCCTCCGACGCGCTGTACCACTTCGTCTGGCATGAATTCTGTGATTGGTACATCGAGTTCATCAAGCCGGACCTTTCGGAACGGACCGGGAAGGATTCCAGGCGGGCCGAGACCTCCCGGGCGGTGCTTCAGACCGTCCTGGACCAGCTTCTCCGAATGCTCCATCCGTTCATGCCGTTCCTCACAGAGGAACTCTGGGAAAAACTTCCCAGGGACGCCTCCCACCTGGCGGTGGCTCGGTGGCCGGAGCGGATCGAGTCCCGTCCTGACGCCGAGGCGGAAGCTTCCGTCGAGGCCCTCAAGGAACTGATCGCACGAATCCGGAACCTCCGGGCGGAGTCCAGAATCGACCCGGGGAAGAAAATCGACATTTATCTTCATCCTGTGGAGCCGGGAGGTGAACGGCTGATCCGGGAGGAAGAAGACAAGATTCTGTCCCTGGGACGGGCCTCCTCGGTCACCGTGGTGAACGGATTCGAGAAGGGGATGATCGCCGCGAGAGGGATCTCTCGCGGCTACGAGATCGCCATTCCCCTGGCCGGTTTGCTCGACCTGGACGCCGAGCGGCTTCGGCTCCGGAAGGAGCTTGAGAAGACCGTCAAGGACCTGGCGGGCAGAAGACGAAAGCTGAACAACCCTTCTTTCCTGGAGCGGGCTCCTGAAGAGGTGGTCCGGAAAGAGAGGGGAATCTGCGAGGATCTGGCGAAAAAGGCGGATGGTCTGCGCGGATCGCTGGATAACCTGGGAGAGGAAGTGCCGCTCGATGAGTCGTCCAACCCGGAACGTTGAGAGAGAGTCCGCCCGTCCAGCCCATCCTCCCTGGACGAAGATCCGAAGAATCCTGGAGGCCGCCCTGGAGGAAGACCTGGGTGAGTCCGGTGACCTGACCACCGATGCGGTGATCCCCGCGGGGACCGAAACGGATGCGAAGATCGTCGCCAGGCAGGAACTGGTGGCGGCCGGCCTGCCGGTCGCCCTCCAGGTTTTCCGGCTTCTGGCGGAACGGGACAGGCGCCGGCTGGCGGTGGAGGAGCGGATCCTTGAGGGTGAGACCGCCGGGAGAGGAGCGATCCTGGCCACGGTGCGGGGCGACGCGGCAGTGATCCTGTACGGAGAGAGGACCGCCCTGAACCTGCTGGGAAGAATGTGCGGGGTGGCCACTTTGACCCGGAAGGCGGCCGAGGAAATCCGCGGCACCGACGCGCGGATCCTGGACACCCGGAAAACCATGCCCTGTCTCCGAATCCTGGACAAATACGCCGTGGCGGTGGGAGGCGGGGTCAACCACCGCTTCGGGCTTTATGACGCCGTGATGATCAAGGACACTCATATCGGGGTGACCGGCTCGCTCCGGGCGGCGGTCCGGGCCGCGCTGGACGCCGGTCACGATCGTTCCATCGTTACGGCGGAAGTGCAGGATCCGAAACAGCTGGAAGAAGTGATCGCTGCCGGCGCCGGCAGGGCGATATTGGACAACATGACCCTGCCTCAGCTGCGGGAATGCGTCGAGATCGGAAAAGGGCGCATCGTCCTGGAGGCCTCCGGGGGACTTTGTCCAGGTTCCCTGAGGCCGGTGGCGGAGACCGGCGTGGACTTTCTCAGCCTGGGTGCCTTGACCCATTCCGCTCCTTCCGCCGACGTGGCGATGGAGATCAGCCCAGGAGGGGAGTGACCGGGACGATGCTCGATCGAGATTTCCTCCTCTCCTCGATCCGGGGCAACCGATTCGTGCGATCGATGGAGATCCTGGACCGAGTCGACTCCACCCAGGACGCGGTGCGGGAACGGGCCGCCATGGGAGCGCCGGAAGGGACTGTGGTTCTGGCGGAGGCGCAGACCCGGGGGCGGGGGAGCAGGGGACGATCCTGGTTTTCCATGCCCGGGACCGGTTTGTACATGTCCATGCTGCTCCGGCCCCGGGAGTCTATGTCTACGGTTCCTCGCTGGACGCTGGTCTGCGCGGCGGCGGCCTGCGCAGCCTTCCGGGACCTGGGGATTCGCTCCGTCATTCGCTGGCCCAACGACCTGCTGGTGGATGGCCGGAAGGTGGCCGGGATCCTGGCCGAAGCCAGGGAGGAAGCCGCCGGCCCCGTTCTGGTTCTCGGTCTGGGTGTGAACGTGAATCACACCCAGGAGGATTTTCCACTGGAACTCGCTCCCGCGGCGACCTCCCTGAGCCTCGAGGCGGGAGGGAAAAAGCTTTCGCCTGAGGCGGTTGTCGCTGGAATCCTGTGCCGGTTCGAAGCTCTTTCCGGCCTGATGTACCATGACCGCTGGGAGGAAGTCCGGGACCTCTGGACCGAATTCGCTCCGGACGCTGTAGGACGCTCCGTCGTGGTCCGGTCTTCAGGCGAAACGGCGTCCCGGCCCGGAACCACGGACGGTGTGGATGCGTCCGGAGCGCTGCGGGTCCGGTTTCAGGATGGGACCGAGGCGGTCGTACACTCCAGCGAAGCGCTGTCGGCCAGGGAGACTTGAAGGGATGTTGCTCGCCATCGACGCCGGAAATACACAGACCGTTTTCGGTCTTTTCTCCGAGGAAAAACTGGAAGCCGATTGGAGGATCGGCACCCGGAAGGAACTGACTTCCGATGAACTGGGAGCATGGCTGAAGCTCCTGCTGGCCGATTCGGGCTGGGATCCCGGACGGATCGACGGGGTGGTCGTCTGCTCGGTGGTTCCGTTCATGAATTCGGTACTGGAGCAGACCAGTCGTTCCAGCATCGGAATCGATCCGGTGTTCATCGGGCCCGGGATTCGGACCGGGATGCCGATCCGGTACGAGAACCCTCATGAGGTCGGCGCGGACCGGATCGTCAACGCGGTGGCGGCGGCGGACCGGGTCGGTTCCCCGGTGATGGTTCTGGACTTCGGGACCGCTACCACGCTGGACGTGGTGGACTCCGTTGGAGATTACCTGGGCGGGATCATCGCGCCCGGCCTGGAAATCTCCGCGGAGGCGCTCTTTGAAAGAGCCGCTCGCCTTTCACGTGTGGATATCCGGAGACCGGAACGGGTGATCGGCCGCACAACCGAAAGCAGCATCCAGTCCGGCCTGTTTTTCGGATACCTGGCGATGGTGGACGGCCTGGTCCGGAACGCGAGGCAGGAGTTGGCGGCGGAAGCGCCGGTCATCGCCACCGGCGGCCTGGCCACCGTTTTCGCTCCGGAACTGAACTGGGTCCGTGAAGTGGTTCCAAGCCTCACGCTGGAAGGTCTCCGGCTCGTTTGGAAGAAAAACCGGCGTCGATGAAGATCCTTTTTGTTTGCAGCGGAAACATTTGCCGCAGTCCGATGGCGGAGGAATACGCCAGGCAGAGGGCCTCTCAGTGCGGTATGAGCCACCTGGTCGTCGAATCGGCCGGCACACTCGGAATCGAAGGGGCCTCCGCTTCTGCGGAAGCGGTTCAGGCGATGGCGGAACTCGGGTTCGATCTTTCCTCCCATCGATCCAGGGGACTCCGCTCCGAGGATCTTCGGACCGCCGATCTCGTCCTGGCTATGGATCACCGGCACCTGGAGGAGATCGCGCGCCGCTTCCGTCCAGGCGACACACCGGTCCGGCTGCTCCGGGCCTTCGAATCCGGGCCGGACCCGGCCCCGGGAGCACCGGACCTGGCCGATCCGATCGGTTCTCCGGTGGCGGTCTACCGGAAGCGGCTCCAGGAGATCATCGATTCGGTGGACAACCTTTTGATCTATCTGCGACACGGCGGGTGGAACGATTGAAACCTACGGCGATCCGGTATGTCCGGCGGTTGGAAAGAGCTCTCTCCCTGCGGAGCGAAGGGCCGCGAGTGTTCACCCAGCGGGACTGGGGACTGGCGACCCGCTGGCATAACATGGGCATCCCCGTCGGGATGGTCCTGGAAATCCTCAAGGAAACGCGGCTCGGAAACCGAGGTCTTGCCCGGATCGCCCGGAAGGTGGAAGAGTCCTGGGAAGCGGTCGCATCGGGCCGGGCCGAAACCGTGTCCCGAACCGGTCTCGATCCTGGGCCGGAAAAGGCGGACTGGATCGGGCGGATGGAACAGGCACGGGAACAGGCACCCGGGCCGGTCGGGCGACTCCTGGATGAAATCCTGCGAAAGCACCGGGAGGGGCGAGAGGCACGGGAGTTGGAGAGGATCCTTGCCGAACGCCTCCCGGAGGCGGTTCCCTCGGAGATCCTGCAGGAGGCCCTGCAAAGCGCGGAGAGCAGCTTGGCGTCCCAACGAGGCCGGATGCCCCCGGATGCGTTCCGGAGAACCTTGGAACGGGCCGTTCTCTCTCGCCTAAAGGCGAAATACGAAATTCCGAAGATACACCGGACCGTTTCCGAAGGGGACTGATCGATCGTCTCTCCCGGGCCGCATCGTCCCGAGAGGAAGTGGCGGTTCGGGCGGTCCGGTCCTACATTGGAAACATACCGGCGGTTCCCTGCTTCCTCCTGCGGACCGGCTTTGCGTTTTTCGGATCGTTATCCGTGCTCCCTCCTGGCTCTGGGACATTTGGCCGGCCGTCTGGTCGCGAACGGTTCTCCCTGGATCGGAGGCGGCACCGGGATGCTCCTGGGCGCGTTTTTCCTTTCCCGGTGCCGGAGAGAACTGCTGCTGCCTTGGACGACTTTCACTCTGTTCCTGGTCGGATTATGGATCGGAGGCCCGACCCCGGTACCGAGGATGGAGACACGGGTTTTCCGGGAGCACCCTGTGACCGGTCTCCTGGATCGATCGCCGGAACCGGCCCTGGAAGGGGAGCGGATCCTGCTGATGCGGGAAGATCGAACGGGGAAGCGATACCGGCTCCGGGTCGGTCCTTCCACACCGGAGGTGATGGAATCCCTGGACCGGAGAATGGCCGGAGACCATGTGCGGGTCTGGTGCCGGTCCGGGGTCCCCACCGGGTACGGGAATCCGGGAGCCGGCGACCCTGCCGCCCGTCTTGCCGCCGCCGGAATCCAGGAGATCGGTACCGTCAAGAGCGCTCGGCTGGTGGAACTGATCGCGACGGGTCGATGGAGCCCGGCACGGGCGGCGGATCAGGTTCGTAATGATCTTCGGAGGGGGCTGTGCCGTGTGGCCGGTCACGACCCTGTCGTTCTGGGGGTTCTCTCGGCCATGCTCCTTGGAGAGCGAGCCGGACTGGACCCGGCCGTCTCCCGAACGATGCGGCGGGCCGGCTTGTTTCACCTGATCGCCATCAGCGGCTTGCATGTCGGATTGATCCTCCTGGTGGTTCTTCGATTCTTCCGGAGGGTCCCGGTTCCGAAACCTGTAAGGATCGCGGCCATGCCTGTGACCCTGGCCGCTTTGATCCTTTTGACAGGCGGCCGGGCATCGGTGTTACGAGCGGCCCTGGCCGCCGGCCTGGCCGGGGCCGGACGGGCGCTGGGGAGGGGCGGGAATACGATCAATACCCTGAGCCTGGCCGGATTGGTCCTGCTCCTCCTGGATCCGCCGATCCTTCAGGATGTGGGGTTCCAGCTCAGTTTCGGCGCGGCGTTCGGGATCGTCCTCGGCTGGCGTCCTCTCCAGGCGGCGGTCCCTCTGCCCAGGTTTCTTTCGGCGCCCTGGGCGGTTTCCGCCGCGGCGTACCTGGGAACCGCTCCATGGAGCGCCCTCCGGTTCGGCACACTGGCTCCTGCAGCCATGCTCACCAACCTGGTCTGCGCTCCTCTCTGCGGAGGGATTCTCCTGGGCGGTTACCCGGCGGCGGTCCTGGCCGCCTGGGGAGGGGACGGCGGCCTTCCTGGAACCCTCGCCGTGGCAGCCTGCAGGGTTCTCCTCGGCCTGGCCGAGTGGGGAGCGCGGATCCCCTTCGGAACACTACGGGTTGCCGAACCCCCCACCTGGATCCTGCTCGTCGTCCTGACCGCTCCGCTTCTCTTGCGGAGAGGGGGCCGGAGAGCCTCCCTCGCGGATAAATTTCCTCCCGTCCTGGTCCTGTTCGCGTTCATCCTCCTTCACCTGGGAAGAATCCCGGGACCGCCGGAAGGCGGAAACGTTCAACTGGTTCTCCCGGATGTCGGCCAGGGCCAGGCGGTCCTGATCCACCGTGGGGACCGCTCGATCCTGATCGATGCGGGGGGGAACCGTTCGCCCGGGTTCGATCCGGGAGAACGTCTCGTCTCTCCGGTCCTATCCAGGGACGGGATTCACCGGTTGGAAATCCTGGCGCTCACTCACGAACACATCGACCACGCCGGAGGCGCAGCGGCGATCCTCCGGGATTTCGAGGTGGGCGATCTCTGGATCGCTCCGGGGATGCACAGGTCGCCCCGGATCCGCCGGCTGGAGGCTCTCGCACGGAGGAAGGGAGCCGGAGTCGTGATGGCGGCCCGCGGGAGATCGCGCCGAGGGCCGGACTTCTCCGTCGCGGTGCTTCATCCTCGAACCGGAGATGCAGGCTCCGCTGTGAACGAGCGCTCCATGGTTCTGAGGATCGAGGCAGGACGGCGTTCGATCCTGGTGCCGGGGGACCTTGAGAAAATCGGGGAGGTACTTCTTCTGGGCCGGTCCTTCCGCGGCCCTCCGGCCTTGCGCCTGAACGCTGAAGTACTGGTGGCTGGGCATCACGGCGCCGGGAACAGCACGGGGCGGCCGTTTCTCTCCGCGGTGAACCCGGCCGTCGCTGTAATCTCCGCCGGCAGGCGGAACCGGTTCGGTCATCCGGATCCGAACACCCTCCGTAGATTGGAGGAGAGCGGTGCTTCCGTTCTGTGCACCGCCCGATCCGGGATGATCCGGCTGGAGGGAGGGACGGACGGATGGAGGATCATTCCTGGAAGTAGAAAGGGGAAGGCAGAAAACAGAGCAGGAAGATGAGCAGCATCATTCCGGCCAGGATCATGCGGGTCCGTCCGAGGGGGAGCGGTTCATAAATCAGGCGCGGATGCTTCGACCGCATCCAGAGAAGGATTCCGCACCAGACCGTGTAGACCGAGGGTCGGCGCTCCAGGATCAGGGTGCCGAGCACCACCGCCAGGAGAAGAACGACCGTGGCCAGGGAGAGAACCCTGTGAACCCGCCTGGAAAGGGCGTAGACGATATGTCCTCCGTCCAATTGCCCCACAGGAAAAAGGTTCAGGCCGGTGATCAGGATGCCGAACCAGGCGGCCACGTACAGGGAACCGACCTGGACCGAGGTCGTTCCGTGGAACAGGTTCATGAGTCCCCAGGTCAGGAGGCTGTCGCCCAGGCCCAGGCTGTCCGGCGACACCGCTCCCTGGATCGGAACGGCGCCGAGGGAGGCGTGTACGAGGACCGGCAGCGCCACGACGAAGCCGGCCAGGGGGCCGGCGGCGGCGATATCGAACAGCGCCCGCCGATCGGGGATCGCGCCCCGGATCCGGATGATGGCGCCGAAGGTGCCGAAGAACAGGCCCGGGAGAAAGAACGGCAAGGTGGCCGGAATCCTGTAATGACGGCAGGCCAGATAATGTCCCATTTCGTGGGCGCCGAGGATGGATAAGACCGTCAGAGCATAGGGTACGGCTGGAAGAAAGGCTTGGGGGAATAACGGCCAACGGTACCAGGGTTCCCGGTAGAGATCTTCCGGCACTCCCTCCAGAAATAGGGCGCCGAAGAGAGCCACCGTTCCACAGGTCAGGAAGAAGAACAGAAGATTCCACCAGGGAAACGGCTTTCCCTTTTTGGACGGTAGAGAGTGTACGTTTTCCTGGTGCATCCTGACAGTATATCTCCGCTCGGATCGTCGATCCGTCCGTTGTCCTCCGGAGGCGACGGATGTCCTCCCGGGATGTCCACACCACCGGGGAAACGCCCAGGACCCATGCTCGATTTGACGGTATGAGTTTTGCAAACGACAATGGAGAAGGAGCCAGGCGGCCTCGACAACAGTTTGGAGGTAAAGGATGAAACCCGGGGCTTCGATTCGCTTTTCCGTTTTCGTCAGCGCGGTGATGGTCCTGACCCTCGGGATCGGCCCGGTATTGCCGGCGGATTCAGGAAAGGGCGCGCGGTCACGCCCTTCCGGCGTGTCCTCCGCCGGACACCGGTCTTCGGAAGGGCGCTCAACACCGAGAAACCGCGCGGGCAGGCCGGGGCAACGGGGATCGAGCGGCGGACGTGTCCCAGTGAGCGGGCGGTCCACCTGGCGCCGGGGAGGCTCGATCTCCTACTACGGATATCCGTACGTCCTGGATCCCTGGTTCGGCGTCTTCGACACCTACGGTTGGGGCGGCTGGTATTACGGCTACCCATGGATCGGCGGGCCGATCGTCTATCCGTATAATCCGCCGCCCTACGATGTGGTGCAGGTTCGAGGGGGGGCGGCCGATCCGGGCGCTCCGGCGTTGATGGAAATCAATGTTCGACCCAGGAAGGCGCGCCTGGAACTGGATGGGGAGGATCTCGGGAAAGCCCGCGCGTTCGATGGGAGGCGGAACCTTCTTCCTGTGTCGCCGGGAA
The DNA here is from genome assembly GCA_964654385.1 of uncultured Acidobacteriota bacterium. GTDB lineage: Bacteria > Acidobacteriota > Polarisedimenticolia > Polarisedimenticolales > Polarisedimenticolaceae > Polarisedimenticola. Next base: position 24,295 of record CAZZIV010000001.1, read on the forward strand.
AGCGGACCCTGTTCTTCCGAGCCGATGGCTATCAGACGTTCCGCGTGGAGTTGGAAGTTCGTGAGCGAACCCTCTATCGCCTGGAGCACGAGATGGCGAGAGGAGAAGGAGAGGACCCGGATTCGATCCTCCTTCCACCGGAGCCGAAGCCGGAGCCGGCACCGAAGAGGTCTTCCTCCATCGCTCGCGGTCTTCTGAAAGTTTATGTTCAACCGCCCGACGCGGCCGTCTACCTGGACCGGGAGTACCTAGGACGGGCCGGTGAGCTGGCGGAACTCCACGGTGCCCTCCCGGTGGCGGTCGGCTCGCATATTCTCGAAGCGGTGCGTCCGGGCTACCGGCAGGCTTCACGTCGAATCGATGTGCGGAAAGGGGAACCGTCGCGGGTCCAGCTTTCACTGGAACCGGTGAAGGGACCCTGAGCCGACGTGCGGGTTACCGGAGATTCCGCAGATTCTTGCCCGGTTTGAACCGGATCGTCTTTCCGGGGGGGATCCGGACCTCTTTCCCGGTTCTAGGATTCCGGCCGATCCCTTTCTTCCGGGGTTTCACCTGGAACACGCCGAAGCCGCGCAGTTCGATCCGTTCCCCATTTTTCATCGCGTTCTTCATCGCCGCAAATACCGCCTCCACCGCGTCGACAGCCTTGACCTTGGTGATCTTCGCTTCTTCCGCGACCCGGTTGATGATGTCGGCTTTGATCATCCGGCGAACCTCCTGCACGATCGGCACTTCCATGAATCCTCTGGAACGGCCCTAATAGTACGGAGTCCGGGAGGCGCCGTCAAGGGCGGAATAGCCCTAAACCTCATTAGCTGCGTCACTTACAACGCCGGGGATCAGAACGCTTGTCCGGCGGGAGGCGGGCGTGCTAGCGTCCTCTCTCCACGAAACAGGACGCAGTCCGGGAGTCGGGACGTGAGCATGCCCCTGGTCGCCATCGTCGGCGCTCCGAATATTGGGAAAAGCACTCTTTTCAACCGCCTGGTCGGATGGCGGAAGGCGATCGTCACCGATGAACCGGGGGTCACCCGGGACCGGAATTACGGAGAAGTGCGGGATGAACGCTTTCCCTTCCGGCTGATCGATACCGGTGGCCTGACACCCAGCCACGCGGCTCCGTTCGCAGCGGAAATCATGGAACAGGCTTCGGCGGCGATCCAGGAGGCGGCTTGCGTGATTTTCCTGGTGGACGCCGTGTCCGGCGCTACCGCCGTCGACCGGGAAGTGGCGACCTGGCTCCGGAAACAGGGCCCACCGATCCTCCTGGCGGCCAACAAGGCGGACACGCCGGGGAAGGACGACCTGGTGCACGATCTTTACGATCTGGGACTGGGGGAGGCGATCCCGGTCTCCGCCGCCCACGGACGGGGGATGGAGAGTCTGTTGGAGGCGGTGACCGAAATCCTGGGCGATCGGATCGAAACCGGGGAGGAGCCGGCAAGCACCGGGGAGTCGGTTGCCGATCCGGAAATCCGGATCGCCATCATCGGCAGGCCGAACGTGGGCAAGTCGTCGGTATTGAACCGGCTCCTGGGTGAAGATCGGGTCATGGTCAGTGATCGGGCCGGAACCACCCGCGACGCCATCGATACCGCGTTGACCCACGAAGGGTGCCGGTACCGTCTGATCGATACCGCCGGCATCCGGAGAAGCGGCCGGGTCAGATTATCAGCGGAAGCCTCATCGGTGCTTCTTGCCAGGAGAAGCATGGAGCGGGCGGACGTGGCAATCCTGGTCCTGGACGGTTCGGAACCGTTCACCGCCCAGGACGCTCATATTGCCGGGTACGCGCGGGACGCTTTCCGGCCGACCCTGGTGCTGGTGAACAAGTGGGACCTGGTGGAGGAGCGGGAACAGGCGGCAAAAGACTGGAGCGAAGAGATCCGGTTCAAATTGAAGTTCGCCAAGGAGGTTCCGATCCTTTACGGCAGCGCCCTGACCGGGCAGCGCATTCTGAAGATCCTGGAAATCGCACGGAGACTCTACACCTGTGCCGGGATCCAGGTTTCGACCCGAGAATTGAATCGATGGCTCCAAAAAGTGGCGACCCTGGAGCGGGCCGCGCCGGCCAGGGGCCGAAGCATCCGCCTTTTTTACGCCACCCAGACCGGGACCCATCCTCCCTCCTTCCTCCTGTTCTGCAATCACCCGAAACACGTGCATTTTTCCCTGGAAAGGTTCCTGAAGAACAGCCTGCGGGAAACCTACGGGTTCGGCCCGGCGCCGATCCGGCTTCGGTTCAAAGGGCGGCGTTCCTGACGGTTGCATATTGGTTATCGGGAGATTATGTTCGCTCCCGGAACCAGAATGCCCGGAAACATTTCGAATTGATGAGGGAAGTGTCGCGTTATGGTGCTTTTTAATTATTCGACCAAGGAATTGACGGCGAAGATCGTCTATTACGGGCCCGGCCTCTGCGGGAAAACCACCAATCTGCAGTATATCCACGCCAACTTGCCGGGTACCGTCAAAGGGAAGATGCTTTCCCTGGCTACGAAGACCGACCGGACCCTGTTCTTCGACTTCCTTCCGCTGGACCTGGGAACCATTCGAGGGATGAAGACACGGATCCAACTTTACACGGTTCCAGGACAGGTGTTTTATAACGAAACGCGGAAACTGGTGCTGAAAGGGGCGGACGGTATCGTCTTCGTCGCCGATTCCCAGGAGACGATGTCCGGGGCGAACGTGGAGGCATTCAAGAACCTGGAGGAAAACCTGAAGGCCCATGGCCTGAATCTTTCCGAGATGCCCCACGTCATCCAGTTCAACAAGCGCGACCTGCCCAGGTTGGCGAATGTGGAAGAGCTGAACGCGACCCTCAACAAGTACAACGCTCCTTTCTATGAATCGGTGGCCACCACCGGGATCGGAGTCCAGGACACCTTGAAGGCGATCACCAAGCTGGTTCTGCTCCACCTGACGCAGAAATACGATCCGGCCTCCGGCAAGAGTTCCCGGCCACGGCCGGATGCCGCTCCGGCTGCTCCTGCCGCGCCGCAGGCGGAAACGCCCGCCCCCGCCCCTCCCCGGGAAACCGGCGTGCCTCTCTCCATGCCTGCCGCACCACCGATGGCCGCAGCGGCTGCCGGAACCGAGACCGTCCAGATCGGGATGCCCCTTCCTCTTTCAGGTCCGCCGGAAGAAGACTCCCCGGTCCTTCCCGATCTTCCGCCTGCGCCTGCCGAATTCACTCCTCCAGCCGAGGAAGAACCGGTTCCCGATTTCGGAGACAGCGATATCGACGAGCTGGTGGAAGAGGTGGAGGAACACGAGATCGGATCGGAGATGACCGCCGACCCCGCGGAGAGCCTGGAACCTCTGGAGAACCTTGAACCGGCGTCCTCTCCGGATCCGGCCCTCGGACTGACCGGGGACCAGGAACCGATGGAGGAGCCGTCGGATCATCCTCCCGCTTCCGAGTGGATGCCGATTCCGGAACCGGAACCGCTGGGGGAATCTCCTGAATTCACCCTGGAGGCCGACTCGTTCCCTGAAGAAATCGATCTGCCCGCCCCTGATGAGCCCGCGTTCCCTGCACCGGACCCGGTCCCGCAGCCCACTATGGAGCAGGCGCCGCCCGTTCCGGCGGACACGTCGTCCCCGTTCGAAGTTGACCGGAATTTCGACCCCGAATATGCCGGAATGCCAGCATTTGCTCCCGAATCCCAAGTTGAGCCTGCTCCGGAACCGTCCATCGAATCGGCGCCACAAGCGGAAGAGTCCGCTCTCCGGTTGACCCAGGTGGCCGGAAACGATTCCCTCTTCCAGGATCCCAACCTGGAAGTGGTGCGGCTGGATGCCGGCACATCGACGGAGGTGGTGATCCCGGTGGAGATCGGAAACGGGACCGACCGGCGTCGTTTCAAACTATCCCTCCATCTCCGCCTGGACCGGAACGACTGAGCCGAGGGACCTCGACCGCCGCCGTCATGGGTGCGAGAATAACCAACGGAGGAAACCTTGAAGCGTTTCTGTGCCGTTCTTCTCGTCCTTATGACTCCGGTCCTGTCCGAAGCCGTCCCCGATCGGCCGCGTGCGGATCCGCAGGATCGTTGGCTGGAATGGTGCGCCACTGCTCCCGAAGTTGTCGTCGCGAAAATTTTGGGGAAAGAGGGCCGTTCGATCATCGCCGTGACCGAGAAAACCCTGAAGGGCGGGAGACATCCGGGAGAGGAGTTTCGGATCGACCTGCGGAAGGCGAACCGGGAGCGGATGTCCCACGAAGCGGTGCTTCGGCTGCTTCATGGAGAATCGTATCTGCTGTTGTTGGAACCTGCCGAACAGGGAAAGAAGAAACTTCCCGTGTACTACCTGGTCCGCGGAGTTCAGGGCGCGCGAAGACTGCCTGCGGAAGGCGCGGAAGGGGTCCTGGGCGCTCTACGGGCTTTTATCGACCTACACCGGATCGAGGATTACGATCGTCTCTGGAAGCGGCAGGCGGCGCTCCTGGAGTCGACCAATCCTCTCGTTCTCCAGGAGATCCTGGCCCAGTTCATCAAGTTTCGCCGGGGTGGACCTGCGGTAGCCCCTGCGGTCCTTCCGTTGACGGCTCATCCCAATCCGCGGATTCGAGCCGAAGCGGTCACTCTCCTTGGGCAGATCCTGGAGGATACCGGAGGGCGGCTCGCGATGGAAAATCCCGAGGTGGCGGACGAGCTGATCGCCATGGCGAAGGGAGACCCTTCGGTTCCTGTCCGTGTGGCCGCCACCGAGGCCCTGTCCCGGATTCCGGGCGAACGGCCACGGGTGGTGCTGAAAGATGTGGCGTTCAGCGACCCGGATCAATCGGTGCGCTACACGGCGCAGAAGATCCTGGTCCGGTCCAGGGAAGAGAACGGAGAGGGGCATTGACCCGGATCCATCGACTCCCTATGCTGGAACACCTCAGGATTCAAGGAAACGGGCAAGAGACGGAGGTCTCCCGGATGAACGGAACGAGGTAGAGATGGCGACCCATCCATTTCAGAACTTCATGGTTCGATACGGCAGCGGAGAGCGGATCTTCACCGAAAACGAACTGGCCACCACGATGTACATCGTTCAATCCGGGAAGGTCCGGATGTTCCGGATCATCGATGACGAAAAGCGAATCCTCGGGGAAATGGAGAAGGGCGATTTCTTTGGAGAGATGTCGATCCTGGAAGGGCTTCCCAGGACCTTTTCTGCGGAAGCGACGGAAGACGTGGAGTTGATCGAAATCAACTCGATGACCTTCGACAAGATGATCAAGGGAAATATCGAAATCGCGATCCGTATGCTGCGAAAACTCTCCATCCGGTGCCGCGAAATGGAACGCCGCCTCATGGAGATCCAGCCTGGAGCGGAGAGAACCGCCGTGCCTTCCAGGCCGGCTCGGGCACCGAAGTCGGCGCCGCTCCCCGATGCGGCCTCCGGTCCCCGCATGGTGGAGGAGACCGACGGAACGCCGGTGGTTTTTTCGGTCGCCGAAAACAATACCCTGATCGGCCGGTATGATCCGGTCACCGAAATGAGGCCGGACGTGGATCTCACCCGGCTGGATCTGAAGCGGAGCGTATCCCGCCGCCATGCCCTGCTGCTCCGGGCGGACGACGGCTACACACTGACCGAAGAAGTCGGCGCTCTCAACGGAACCTTCGTCAACGGGGAACGACTGGTGACCGGGAACCCGCACCCTCTCAACGACGGCGACCTTCTCTGCTTCGGGATGGTCAAGCTGGTCTTCCACGAAAAATGATCCGGCGCCGAACGATCGCCGGCTTTCTCGGAGCGGCCTTCGCGGCCGGCATGTTCGTGGGGATCCTACCGGAGGTGCAGGCCGGTGGGTTTGGGAAGACTCCCGGGACATTGAATGTCCAGGTGATCTACGACACGAACGGAGGCCCGGAACGGTTTCGCGCCGATCTACAGGACGACCTGGTGCGGGAGCTCGATTTCCGGGAATGCTTCGAACGCGTCGTTTCCGCCACTGCGTTCGAGCCGTCGAAGATCGTGTTCCGGGTGACCTTGGCCGCGCCGCTGGAGGAGCAGGAAAACAGTCTTTCCATTCACGAGAGCATCCGGGCCCGGGCCGAGACCGGCGAGGATACCGCGACCTACTCGATCCGCCTGGACTCCTCCCTGGAACTGTTCGCTCCGGGGAAAAGCCTTCCTGTGGCCTCAACCCGGTTGAACAAGCGGGTCCGCTACCGGCCCCAATTCGGATGGGAGGACGGGAGCCTTCAGGCGAGAACGGATCTACTGCGGGTGTACGTGCAGCATGCCGCCAACTGGGTCTGCAAAAAGGGGAAGAAAAAGCTCCGTTGAGGCGGTTCGATTGACCGTCCCCAGGCTCCATGTTAAAGTTTCGGTCCTCAAACCCGTCGTCGGCGAGAAGCCGCACCGGGCGGTTCATCTCGAGGGACTCCTGAGACCATGACCACAGAATCAACGGCCGGATCGGCTCCGGCCACCGAGAAGACGGACGATTCCAGCGGTTACCGGGTCCGGGTCGGGGAATTCGACGGTCCGCTGGATCTGCTTCTGCATCTCGTCCGGGTCAACGAAATCGACTTGACCGAACTTCCGATCGTAAAGATTACGGAACAATACAACGAGTACCTGGCGATGATGCGCGAGATGAACCTGGAGATCGCAGGGGAATACTTGGTTATGGCCGCCACCCTGATGCACATCAAATCCCAAATGCTTCTTCCGGCCGACCCGGAAGGAGAGGAAGAGAACGCCGAGGACCCGCGGGCCGAGTTGACCCAGCAACTCCTGGATTACGAGAAATACAAGCAGGCGACCGAAAATCTTGAGGCGATGGATAATCGGCGGAGCCTGATCTGGGTCCGGGAAGATGCGGTGGCGGAGGAATTCGCCGGTGAGGAGCTGTTGACCGTCGATCTGTTCGACCTGATCTCTTCGTTCAAGAAGCTCCTGGGCCGGTTGGATGAAGAATCCAGGCTGAAAATGAAAAAGGATCATGCTTCCGTGGCGGACAAGATCGCCTGGATCACCGATCTCCTGGAAGAGAAGCCGTCCCTATCATTGCAGGTCCTGCTCGAGACCCTGGAAGTAAGACAGGAAAAGATCGCCGCGTTCCTCGCCATCCTGGAGATGATGCGCCTGCAATGGATCATCGTCTACCAGCGGAAGCTCGCCGGCGATATACGGATCGCAAGGGCGGCGGATCTGGCGGCGGCTCATGATCCGCAAGGAGAATAACCTGTGACGGAACACCGATCCGATCGACCCCCGCAAGAGAAGCTCGCCTCCACGCTGGAGGCGATCCTTTTCGCCTCCGGCGAACCGGTCTCCTCCTCCAGCCTCGGAGAGGCACTGGGAGGAATCGAGCCCGTAGAAATCGAAACGGCGCTGGAGGAACTTACGGAGCGGTACGCACAAGACCCGGGTGGCCTCCTGATCGAGAAGGTGGCAGGCGGTTACAGAATCGCCACACGGTCCGGGGTCGGAGCCTGGGTCCGCCGTTATTTCCGGAACAGGAATCGAACCCGGCTGACACCGGCGACCCTGGAAGTCCTGGCGATCGTCGCCTACCGCCAGCCGGTGACCGCGCCGGAAATACACGCGATCCGGCAGCGGGATCCGACCTACGGACTGAAGGTCCTCCTGGAGAAGCGTCTGATCCGGATCATGGGCCGGAAAAAAGTGCTCGGGAACCCCCTTCTCTACGGTACATCGAAACACTTCCTGGTCCATTTCGGTCTGGACTCCCTGAAGGATCTGCCTTCCATCGAAGAGTTCGACGCTTTCGTCGAAAACTTGAACGAGAGCGCTTCACCTCCGCCGGGTCCGGACGGAGCGGACTGAGGTTTCGCCTTGGAACGTCTCCAGAAATTCCTGGCGGGTGCCGGCGTTTGCTCCCGCCGAACCGCCGAGGATATGATCCTCGCCGGTCGGGTAACCGTGAACGGCGCCAGGGTCACTCGCATGGGAACCCAGGTCGACCCGGAACGGGACGCGGTGAAAGTAGACGGCAAACGGATTCGTCCCACACCGGGTCCGTTGGTCTATTTCCTCCTGAACAAGCCTAAAGGTGTGGTCACGACGGTATCCGATCCAGAGGGACGGCCGACCGTCGCCGATTATTTTCCACGAGGGACCCCTCGACTGTTTCCGGTGGGGCGGCTGGATTTCCAGAGCGAGGGGCTGCTTCTCCTGACCAACGACGGCGCCCTTGCGAGAAAATTGACTCATCCATCCAGCAGGATCTCCAAAACGTATAAAGTCAAACTGCGAGGGACTCCTTCTCCGCAGGCGATCCAACGCCTGGAGAAAGGGATCGTTCTGGAAAAACGAAAAACAGGCCCGGCCCGGATCCGGCAGGTGAAAAGCGGTAAAAATCCATGGTTCGAAATCCAGGTGAGCGAAGGAAGGAAACACCTGGTCCGGTTGTTGTTCGGTGACGCCGGGCACCCTGTCCTGAAGCTTCGCAGGGTCGGATTCGGCCCCCTTCATTTGGGCGCGCTCCCGGTCGGGAAAACCAGGAGGCTCACAGAGACCGAGGTGGCCGTCCTGCGCCAGGGCTCAAACCGTTCGCGCCGGGAAAAACCGTCCGCCCCACCGCGGGCGAACCGGCCTTAATTCCCTGAAAACGAAGAGCTTCTATTGACATCCCCACATCCATTCAATAGGATAAACGTTTTGCCGGCGAGGTGATCAACGTCCGGCGGCCCTCGAAGACGATCGACGAGGGAGAAACGAGTCCTCCGTCTCAAAAATCACCGACCCGAACACGGACGAACAGGAATCAGACCCATGTCAACCGATCAGGAAACCAAGAACACCAACGAAGAAACTCTCGAGGCTGCGGCCGCAGAAGAAACAGCGGCGCCGACCGGGGGAGAGGACGCCTCTGAGACCGCCGGGTCCCAGGAACCGGCCCAGGAAACCGGCGAATCCGCTCCTGCCCCGGATGCGGAAACCCCGGATACCCAGGAGGCGGCCGAAGAAGAAGAGGAACAGGACTTCGGCGCCGTATACGAGGCATGGGAAACCAGCCAGCCGACCTTGAAGCCGGGTGCCGTCGTGACCGGCACGATCATGGCAATCCTCGAAAAGGAAGTGATCGTCGATATCGGGTACAAGTCGGAAGGGATCATCAGCCTTTCCGAATTCCGGAACGTCTCAGGCGAATCAGAGGCGAAAGTCGGAGACAAGGTGGATGTCCTTCTGGAGAAGACGGAAGACGCCCAGGGATACGTGGTTCTCTCCAAGGAGAAGGCGGAGAGGATGAAGGTCTGGGATGCGGTAGAAGCGGCGTACGAGTCCGGAGAACCGATTCTGGGCCGCGTGGTGGACAGGATCAAAGGGGGATTGAAGGTCGATATCGGGCTCCCGGCGTTCCTTCCCGGCTCCCTGGTGGATATCCGGCCGGTGCGGAATCTCGAGAGCCTGAGGGGGCAGGAATTCCGGATGCGGGTCATTAAGGTCAACAAACGCCGCGGCAATATCGTCCTTTCCAGAAAAGCGATCATGGAAGAGGAAAACGCGGAGAAGAAAACCAAAACCCTGGAGGAACTGGAAGAAGGGAAAATCATCCGGGGCGTGGTCAAGAATCTCACCGAGTACGGAGCGTTCGTGGATCTCGGGGGAATCGACGGTCTGCTTCATATTACCGATATGTCCTGGGGGCGGATCAGCCATCCTTCCGAAAAGTTCAGGATCGGAGATGAAGTCGATGTCATCGTCCTGAAGTTCGACCGGGAGCGGGAGCGGGTGTCCCTTGGATTCAAACAGCTCCAGGATGATCCCTGGGAGGGCGCGGTGGCCAAGTATCCACCTTCCACCCGGGTTCGCGGCAAGGTGGTCAGCCTGACCGATTACGGCGCCTTCATCGAGGTGGAGGAGGGAGTCGAAGGGCTGGTTCACGTTTCGGAAATGTCCTGGACCAAGAGGGTCAAACATCCTTCCAAGGTCCTGAACGTAGATGATTGGGTAGAGGCGATGGTTCTGGAGATCGACCAGGAATCCCGGCGCCTCTCCTTGGGGTTGAAGCAGACCGAACCGAACCCCTGGGACATGATCAATACCAAGTACAGGATCGGAGACGTCCTGACCGGGACCGTTCGGAACATCACCGACTTCGGTGCCTTCATCGAGGTAGAAGAAGGGATCGACGGCTTGGTCCATATTTCGGACCTCTCCTGGAACACCCGTGTGAAACATCCGAACGAAGTTCTGAACAAGGGAGACGAGGTTAAAGCGGTCATCCTCAAGATCGATTCGGAAAATCAGAGACTGTCCCTGGGGATCAAGCAACTTCAGCCGAACGCCCTGGAAGACTTCTTCAGCAGCCAGAACGTCGGAACGGTTCTGCCCGGGAAAATCGTCCGGTTGACCGAGTTCGGAGCGTTCGTCGAGCTGTTCGAAGGGGTGGAAGGACTGGTTCATGTCTCCGAAATGTCCAAGGACAGGATCGAGAAACCGGAAGATGCTTTCCAGGTCGACCAGAAGGTGATGGTGAAAATCATCAAGCTGGATCCTGTGGAACGGAAAATCGGCCTCTCCATCAAGGACGCCGAGCATGCAGGAGACTACGGCGAATACGGCTCCGATTCGTCCGAGTCGAGCGGCGCCACCCTGGGAGATCTGAAAAGCGCCGAACTGTTGAACGCTCTCCGGAAGACTCCGGCCGCCGAGGAAGAATCGGGCGAAGCGCCTTCGGAGGAGGAACAGACCGAATCGGCCGACGGGCCGACTGAAGCGAAAGCCGGGGAAACCGTGGAGAGTGAGAGCCAGGACGGCGGCGGCGAAGAAGAAACGAAAACGGAATAGCCTTCGATACGCATGCGGGGAGGACGGTTCGAGATGCCGCATCTCCTGCGAGAGGGGAGAAGAAGAATGACGAAAGCCGACCTGGTGGAGGAGGTGGTTGGAGCCTGCGCGCTAAGCAAGCGCGATGCGGAAGTGATCGTGAACACGGTATTTTCCTCCATTATCGGCGCATTGGAAAACGACGACAAGATCGAACTGCGGGGCTTCGGCAGCTTCCGGGTGCGCAGGCGACGGCCCCGCCAGGGAAGAAACCCGAAAACCGGGGCCCAGGTGGAAGTCCCGGAAAAGAGGATTCCCTACTTTAAACCGGGCAAGGAACTCAAGGACCTGATCAATATGGCGTCGAACGAATCGTCGCAGGCCGCTCCCGGGAACGAACCGTAACCGACGCTGAACATGAAACGAACAGGGAACCGTACCGGACTCCTCCCGGAGGATTCAATCGTAGCGCGGACCGGCCCCGGCTTCTCCGGCACCTACCGGATCGAGACCTGGGGTTGCCAGATGAACGTTCACGACACGGAAAAACTGGCCGGCAACCTGGAAGAGGCCGGCTACCTGGAAGCGGCCACCGTTCAGGACGCCGACGTGGTTCTGCTGAACACCTGCTCCATCCGGGAGAAAGCGGCGGAAAAGGTTTTCTCGGAACTCGGGCGTCTCCGCCTGCTCAAGCGAAAACGTCCGGGAATGATTCTCGGCGTTTGCGGGTGCGTGGGTCAACAGGAAGGGGAGGAGATCTTCCGCAGGGCACCGTACGTCGATCTGGTGATCGGCCCCCGGGCCACCGCCTCCCTGCCCACTCTGCTGGAAAGGGTTCAACAGGGTGAAACCGGCGTACACCTTCGAGTGGATACCACCTTGGGTCGCGATTCCATCGAGTTCCCGTTTGAAAAAATACGAAGGGAAGGTCTGGGCACCGGCAAGGCTTTCGTGACCATCATCGAAGGTTGCAACCACAGGTGCACCTTTTGCATCGTACCGACCACCCGCGGCCGGGAAATCTGCAGAGACCAGGAGGATATCCTCGCCGAAGTCCGCTCTCTCGCCGGACGGGGGGTCCTGGAGATCGAGTTTCTTGGGCAGACCGTCAACGCTTACCGGGATCGGAAGGGGAGAACCCTGGCCGACCTTCTCCGGGAAGCTTCCTGCGTCGATCGGATCGAGCGGATACGATTCACTACCTCCCACCCATCCCAAATGACCCCGGACCTGATCGAGGCGATGGGGGAACCCGGCACCAAAGTGATGCCGTTCCTGAATCTTCCCGTCCAGTCCGGATCCGATTCGGTGCTGAAGGATATGCGCAGGGGATACGATCGCGCCGGTTACCTTCGTGTTCTCGAAACTCTCCGCGAAAAAGTACCCGGAATCCATCTCGGTACCGACATCATCGTAGGTTTCCCGACCGAGCGCGCTTCCGATTTCCAGGAGACGCTCTCTCTCCTGGAAAAGGTCCGCTTCGTCAGTTGCTACAGCTTCACCTATTCCCCCAGGCCGGGCACGGCTGCCGAAGCGTTTCATGACCGGGTCGGGGACCGTGAGCGGCAGGCCCGTCTCGTCCGCCTCCAGGCCCTGCAGAAAGAGATCCAGGCAGACCTCCACAAGGCCTGGGAAGGGAAACGGGTCGAGGTTCTGGTGGAAGGGCCCAGCCGGAAAAACCCGGGGAGATGGACCGGCAGGACTCGGGAGAATCGGATCGTCAATTTTTCGGGGAAGGGGGAACCGGGCCGGATGGCGAAGGTCCTGGTGGAATCCTCCACCGCCTACGCCCTGGCGGGCAGAAAGATCCCGGCCACACCTTGACCGGTTCCTTCGAAGGTATGTATATTCTCCAGGGAAGAGATTTTCCCTCCAGCGGTAAGGAAATTTGATGGCACTCGATGTAAAAGTCCGCGGGTTGATGATCGATCCGGTTTCGAACATGCCGATCATCATTTTGAAAAGTGAAGATGGGGAATCGGTGCTCCCGATCTGGGTAGGCATCTTCGAGGCCAACGCCATCGCCATGGAACTGGAAAAAATCAATCCTCCCAGGCCGATGACCCACGATCTCCTGAAGAACGTGATTGATGAAGTTTCGGCCGGTCTAGAAAAGGTGGTGATCACCGAACTCCGGGACAATACCTTTTATGCCTTGATTTACCTCACCAGCGGGGGACGATCCTTGGCCATCGATTCCCGCCCCAGCGACGCCATCGCACTGGCACTCCGGTCCAGCGCACCGATCCTGATCGAAGAGCGGGTGATGGAGCAGTCATCCTCATCCGGGCAGGAACCGGCGGCAGAAGAAACGGAACGATTGCGGCACTGGCTCGAAAAAATTGACGCCGACGAGTTGGGTCGATACGAAATGTAGCCGTCTCGGCTCTGTTCCGGCTTCCTGGTTGACACTTTTCTTCGGTCCGGTTAAACTCCAGCCGTCCACGGAACTCTCGATCCACCATATGCTGTGGATGGAAGAATCTGCGGGTGCTATATGATGCGGCTCTTTTCATGTGGGTCAAAACTCGTTCATTTGCGGAGTTGCTCTTCCCGACCATTTTGATCGGCTGCAGGGAGTAGATGTGAAGACATCCGTAATCGTTGTAGCGAACCAGAAAGGCGGGGTTGGGAAAACGACCACCTCCATCAATTTGGCCGCCGCCCTTGCCCAAGGAAAAAAGAAAACCCTGCTCATCGACCTGGATCCCCAGGGAAACGCGTCCCTGACTTTTGTGGAGGCGCGGCAACTTGAAGGCACGGCGTACGAACTCCTCGTGGACCCGGATGTCCTCGTCGAACAGGTGATCGCCTCCAGCCGGTTCGACCACCTGGACATCATTGCCGCTCGGATCTCCCTGGCCAGCGCTGAGACCAAGTTGATAGGGGAGTTCGACAGCTATTACCGGCTGAAGGACAAATTGGAACCGTTGGAAGGCAAGTACGATTTCATCATCATCGACACTCCTCCCACCCTCGGAATCCTGACGGTGAACGCCATGGTCGCCGGGACGCACCTCGTTGTTCCTGTTCAATCATCTTACTTCGCGCTTGAAGGGACCGCGGATCTACTGGACACCTACGACAGGATACGCAACCGGCCGAATCCGAATCTAAAATTCCTCGGTGTCCTGATCACTCTTCATGATAAGCGAACCATCCTGGCCCGCGAAGTAAGGAATGAGATCAAAGAGAAATTCGGGAACAAGGTGTTCGATACAGCCATATCAAAGAGCGTGCGTCTGGAAGAGAGTCCCGCACACAACGAGAGCATTTTCACATTCGCTCCGAAATCGTCCGGTGCCCTTGAGTATTACAAACTTTCGCAGGAGGTTATCCGTCGTGTCCAGTAAACATCGTGGGCTCCCTAAAGACAAAAAGATGCGCCATGACTCGCACTTCATCGACGAAATCACATCCGAAACCTCGGAGACCATCGGGCGCCTGATCGAGACCGGAAAGGTCCGCCCCAACCCCCACCAGCCCAGGAAACAGTTCGGGGATATGACGGAGATGGTCGAGTCCGTCAAGGACAAAGGAATCCTGGAACCGATCCTGGTACGGTACTCGGAAGAAGAAGAGATGTACGAGATCATCGCCGGCGAGAGGCGATTCCAGGCAGCCCGGTTGGCAGGCCTGAGAAAAATTCCATGTATCGAAGTGGATGTGGACAACCGCGGAATGCTTGAGATCTCCCTGGTTGAGAACCTGCAGAGGAAAGACCTGAATCCGTTCGAGGAAGCAGCCGCGATCCTGAGGCTTTCGGAACAGTTCCGGTATACCCACGAAGAGATCGCCAGAAAGCTCGGTAAATCCCGGACGGTCATTACCGAAGCTTTGAGCCTGAACCGGATTCCTCAGGATGTTCAGGAGCGATGTCGGCAGGCCGACATTCTCTCCAAGTCGATGCTTCTCCAGATCGTCCGACTGGACAACCCCGAGGCGATGCACAGGTTGGTGGATAAAATCGCCGGCGACGGGATTACCCGGGAAGAAGCTCGAAAATTCGGGAGGGATCAGAACGGAAAGAAATCGAGGTCCAGGAACTTCACATTCAGTTACAAACCGGAGGATGCCGACTTCAAGTTCAATATGACCTTTCAGCGGAAAGATGTCGGCAAGTCGGAAATCATTCTCGCTCTCCAAGACATTATCGAAAAGCTTGCCCGTGAAATGGAAACGGAAGAGAGCAAAACACGCAGCAGCGCCGTGAAACCCTCCGCGACGCGGAAGCAAAAGTCAACGGCCAGACCGAAGCCCCAGGCACCCAGCCTGGGCCAGTAATCATCGGAAAGCACCGAAATCCATTCTGGCAGGAACCAGCCGGATTTTTTTCCGGTTTCGACCCTCCACCTGGCTAATCCGATAGCGCATAGTTTACATAAGATACATTATCGGACGTTAGCTCCTTCCAATCGTGGGAAACCCCTTGATCCCCTGCCTCTCGCTTTTTCTTCCAGGTGGCGCCGGAAGGTCCTCGATCGAAACAGGGCGAAACGGTGTTTTCTCGACATATTTTCGTGATTTTTCCTTCTTGAGAGACTAGACTCGGCAAGTGATGCTTGGATTTCGTCGAATTACCCGCTACGTGTTCCGTGAAGAACTCGGCCCGACGATTCTGGGCTTTTCCCTCTATACCTTCATCCTCATGATGAACGCCTTTTTCCTGGTGGCCCAGCGGTCGATTTCCAACAATCTCGGCTTCGATCTCACCTTCCGGATGTTCATTGTCACCATCCCCAGCCTCCTGGTTCTGACCATCCCGATGGCAGTTCTACTTGGAACGATGATCGGCGTTGGGCGCCTCTCCGCCGATTCCGAGTGGATCGCCATTCAGGGAGCCGGGCAAGGTCTTCGGACCCTTGTCAAGCCCTCCATGCTTCTGGGAGCTCTGGCCACCGTCCTCTCCCTTTACATTTTCTGGGTGGTCGTTCCGGACGCGGATATCGCCAAGAGAACTTTGAGCCTGGAAGTCCAACTGGCGTCCAACATGGCCTCGGACCTGAAACCGCGCACCTTCTACCCTACCCAGGACGGACAGGTGCTTTTCGTGGACGAGATTGTGCCCGGGAGCGATGGATTGCTGCAGGGAATCGTGCTCCACAGTCCGACCCGGAAGGAAGGAACCCGGGAACTGATCCTGGCCCGGGAAGGGAACCTTTATCCCTCCTCCGACGGGAGCGGTGCCCTGGAAATGGATCTTCGTGACGGAATTCTTCATGTCTACAACAATGCCGATCCGGACCTCTACCGAACCAGTTCCTTCGAGACTTACCACCGGGTTCTCCCGCCTCCCCCCTACATCCAGGCGTTGAAGCAGCCGGTCCGGAAGACCGTACGAAACATGAACTTCGGAGAACTCCGCCGGGAATACTCCGCGGCCAAGGCCGAAAAGAACCGGGTCGTGAGGGCCGTCCGTCTCCGGATGGTCAAGCTGGAAATGCACCTCCGCTTCGCCCTCCCGGTCGCCTGTCTCCTTTTTTCGATCCTGGCGGTGCCGTTGGGGGTGACCCGGGCCCGTTCCGGGAAAGGCGCAGGGTTCACCATGAGCATGCTGGTGCTCATTCTCTACTACGTCGCTCTCCGGCTTTTCAAGGACCAGGTTCCCGCCGGGAGCCTGCCCCCCGAGTTGGGAGCCTGGGGAGCGAATATCCTGATCCTGGCCTGGTGCCTTTACGCCCTATGGAAATTTCGGAATCCGGGACGGGACCGGCAGGGACCGATCACCATCCTTCTTTCCGCCTGCAGCGGTTGCTGGCGATGGTTCAGCTCCTTCACTTCCCCAGGGGTCCGGGCGGCCCGGAAAGAGGAAGAAGACCTCGAGAGGGTCCAGGGACGGAAAACCCGGGCCGATCGGCGAAAACGGGTCAGTTTCGGTTTCATCCCCCGGCTGGATCTCTATATCGGGGTTCATTTCCTGAAGCTTTTCCTTTACGCGCTGCTCGCCTGTTATTCGCTGTACGGAATCATCGAATTCAACGATCTGGTCGGAAAACTGATGGAAAACCACCAGCCGGCTTCCCTTCTTTTCTCCTATTTCGAATACTTCGCGCCCAGCATGATCCCTTACACGGTGCCGATCGCCTGCATGGTCGGCGCGATCATTACCATGACCGTATTCAGCCGCAGCGGAGAATTGACGGCGATCAAGGCGGCAGGGATCAGTGTGCGGAGGGCGACGGTTCCGATCCTTTTCATTACTTTGATGATCTGCGCCGGGTTTTATTTCATCCAAGACAAGATCATCCCGGTGACCAACCAGAAGCGCCAGGAGGTCAAGGACCAGATCCTGAACCGGAGCCCCAGGACCTATGGCGCCCGGCCCGGAGGGAACTGGGTTTTCGGCTCTGATGGTTCCAGGCTCTATCACTATCGCACTTTCGACGCCGAAGCGGCCTCCTTCCAGGGGCTGACCACTTTCCGGCTGGACCGGGACCGGATGCGGATCCTCTCCCACCGGTACGCCGCCCGGGCCGCCTGGAAAAACAGAGTCTGGTCACTTCATGACGGCTGGTACAGGACCTTCCCCGCCGATCGACAGGAGGCGGCGTACCGTCAGGTCGATTCCGTGGAAGTGCCGAAGATGGACCCACCGACCCAGTTCGCCCAGCGGGAATTCCGGATGGCCCAGGGAGATTCTCAGAACGATCGGTACACCATGTCCGAAATGAGAGAAGAGATTCGGAGTCTTCGCCAGGCCGGATACGATACCACCCGCCTCAAGGTCTCGTACGCAGGACGATTCGCCCGCACGCTTACTCCCCTGGTGATGGTTATCCTCGGACTCCCGTTCGCCTTCCGGGTCGGCCGGAAAGGCTCCTTGTACGGAATCGGTGTCGCGATCCTCCTGGTGATCGTCTACTGGGCGACGTTTGCCATCTTCCATGCCCTCGGCCTGGAGACGATCCTTCCTCCTTTCCTGGCCGCCTGGGCGCCGAACATTTTCTATGGTCTTCTCGGTACCTACATGATGCTGTACGTCCGGACCTGATCATCCGCCTTCCCGACTCTCCTCGAGCCTGCGGACCCGATCCTGGAGCGCGGCCTGCCGAGGGTCCAGGGCCAGGGAGCGGTTCCAGAGCTCCAGCGCGGTCTCCTGATCGCCCAGGACCCTGTGGGCCTCCCCCATCACATTCAGCAGGTTCGGCGAGTCTCCCAGGAGCTTTCTGGCCTTCTCCAGCGCATCCAGGCCCTCTTTCAGCCGGCCGGCCTCCATCTCCAGGTAGCCGAGCTGCAGAAGGGCCTGAGGCCTGGATTTGGGATCGGCACCGGCTGCAACAAGTTCGAGGCGGGCTTCTTCAACCTGGCCGCGGCTCCGGAGAATCAGAGCCAGATTCACCCGGGCGTCTCCGTATTCCGGATCCAGTTCCAACGCTTTCATCAAGTATTTTTCCGCCAGGTCCAGTTCTTTCCTGGAAATCTCGATTCCTGCCAGGTTGTTATAGGGTGAGGGATAGGCCGGATCGGCCTGGATCGCACGTCGCCACAGTTTTTCCGCTTCTTCTTTCTCTCCGGTGGCGTAATAGAGACTGGCCAGGTTGTTCATCACCACCGCGTTTCGAGGAGCTTTTTCCAGAGCCCGCCCATACAACCGGATCGCTTCCTGGATCCTTCCTTCGTCCTGATAGACCAAGGCCAGGTTGTTGTAGGCGCCCATAAAATAGGGATCGGCGTCGATCGCCGCTTTGTACCAGCGCTCCGCCTCTTCGTTTTTCCTGCGGCTCCGCGCCAGGTTCCCGAGCTCGTTTCGAGGCTGGGCCATATCCGGGTCCAGTTCCGCCGCCTTTCTCCATGTGGCTGCGGCCCCATCCTTGTCTCCCTTCCGGGACAGCACCTGGCCCAGGGTGGTTAGCACTTCCACCGCGTCCGGTTCCTGGGCCAGGACGGAGCGAAGATAGCTCTCCGCCCGGTCCATATCTCCGTCCTCCATCGACATCGCCGCGAGATTGTGAGCTGCGATTCTGAAGGCGTGGGGATATTTCAGCGCCTTCTTGAACCAGTTCCCGGCCTCCTCTCTCTTCCCCTGGTGGAGAAGGGCCAGGCCCAGGTTGACGATCAAAGTCGGTTCGGCAGGTCCTGCCCTGAGCCCTTCCCGGAACTGTTCTTCCGCCTGGGCAAACTTGCGCTCGGCCATGAGCGCGACCCCGGTATTGTTCCGGGCGGTGACCGATTCGTTTCCACTGCCGGCCGCTCCCGGAGAGATATACCCCAGGCTGCTCAGCTTCTCGATCAAGTCCTGGTCGGCACCTTCGCCGGAGCCTCCGGGAACCCCTGCCCCGGCCGCGTCCCGGACCGGATCGTTGTTCCGGAAGCGGACCGGAAACTTTTCGAGGAACCCGGGATCGAGCGCTCCCGCCAGCACCTTTCCCGGCCAGGAAGAGGGCACCGGCTGGCCGTACAGCGCCAGGACGGTGGGTGCGATGTCGTACACGGAAGCCTGCTCCAGAACAGCCCCCGGGCGGACGTGTTTGCCCGAGAGTACCAGCATGCCGAATTTCCGGTGCCAACTCGCCGCCTGGCCGTGCCCGATCCGGCTGTCCGCCGAATGGGGGCGGGTTGCGTCGGAGGCGAACCCATGGTCGGAAAGAACCATGACCGTCCAGTCTTTCCCCCGTCCCTCCAGAAGTTCTCCAAGGTACCGGTCCGCCTGCTGGTAATAACGGTCGACGACGGACCGGAACGATTCGAAACTCTCTCCGTCCACGCCGGGAAGACGGGGAGGACGGAAGCTCATGAACAGGTGGCCTACCGTATCGGTTCCCTCCAGGTAGACCGCTTCCAGGCGGGGGTGGAAACGAGCCGTAAGATTCCGCGCTATTCCTACGTAGGAATCCCCCGAAGCGAGGAGGGTCCGGAATTCCTCCAGGCGGTGGGCGTCTTCCCGGTCGAAGGCGGTTTCCTTCTTCCGGTCCCCTTCCAGGTAGCCGACGGTCCTCTCCCAGGAGATCGAATCCGGAGAGACGATCCAGGGCCGGATGTCGGCGTACAGACCCGGTGGCCAGGTCTTCCCTGCCGGGTCGTCGGGATCGACCTTGTAATCAAAGAGTTGATAGGCGATCCGCTCGGTCACGAGGTAGCCGTTGACCGGTCCCGCGGGCCAGGTCGCCCACCATCCTACTACGCCGACCGTGGCGCCGGCGTCTCCGAGCATTTCCCAGAACGTCGGTGTCCGCCGTTGAAGGGAGGTGACCGGCTGTCGACCGGTTCCGTCCGGCTTCTGCACGAGGAAATCCAAAATCCCGTGGCGGCCCGGTTCCACGCCGGTGGCGATGGTGGTCCAGATCACCGGGGAGAGCATCGGGCTGATAGTCAGCAGCTTGGCGCGAACGCCATGATCGATCAACCGGCGCAGGTTCGGCATTTTCCCCTGTTCCAGGAGAGGATCCAGGATCAACCAGTCGGCTCCGTCCAGGCCGACGATCAGAAGGCGGGTATCGGTGAGAGCGGTTGCCTCCCCTTCCCTGGCCATCAGGTAGTCCAGGGAATCCAGGTTGAGATCCCGGAGCCGGCCTCCCATGGCCGCCAGCTCGGTCTCCAGCCGGTTTCGGAGTTCCTCCTGGAAGCTGCCGGCGTCCAGGTTCCGATGGACACCCCGATCCAGGCCTTCGCCCGCTCTCCGCACCGCCGCCAGGACCAGGTCCCGGGCCCCTCCCCCGTGATCGGCGGAACTGACCTCCCGCCATTTTTCGGGGAGGAGTCGGAGGGTGATCCATCCTCGGAAGCCGTACCTGGAGCCGTCGGCGCTGGGAATCATCGCCCCTTCCGCTTGGGGAAGAGGAAGCACGACCGGGTTCTTCGGATAGCGGACCAGGCGGGAAACGCCGGGGAGCGAGATCGTCCAGGTTCCCTTTGCCAGCCTCGGAAAACCGAGAAAGCCCGGCCCCTGCAGGACGCCGAACTCGCCGTCCGGCGACAAGGTGCGGATTCCCGCGGCGGCCCAGATCAGAATCAATCCTGCCAGGACCCAAAGGCCGGAGCGCCGGCCTCGCGGAGTCACACTCCGGCGCCCTGTTTCAGCCTGGCGGCCACGTCCACTTTCTCCCAGGAGAAGCCGGGTTCTTCCCGGCCGAAGTGTCCGTACGCGGCGGTGTTTCGGTAAATCGGTTTGCGAAGATCCAGCGATTCGATGATCCCTTTCGGAGTCAGCTGGAAATGTTCGCGGACCAGTTTCACCAGGTCGTCTTCGGGCACCACGCCGGTGTTGAACGTGTTCACCATCACCGAGACCGGGTCGGCCACGCCGATGGCGTACGCCAGCTGAACTTCCACCCGCTCCGCCAGACCGGCGGCCACCAGGTTTTTGGCGATGTAGCGGGTCATGTAACAGGCCGAGCGGTCGACCTTGGTCGGGTCCTTGCCCGAAAAGGCGCCGCCTCCATGGTGGCCCATTCCGCCGTAGGTGTCGACGATGATCTTTCTACCGGTCAGCCCGGCGTCTCCCTGCGGACCGCCGATCACGAACCGGCCGGTCGGGTTCACGTAGATCTTGGTGTTCCCGTCCCTCAGGTCTTGGGGGACCACCTGGTGAATGACCAGTTCCCGGACCGCCTCTTCGATCGCCTTGTTGGTCGCCGAATCATGATGCTGGGTCGAAATGACGACCGCGTCGACCCGCACCGGTCTTCCGTCGCGGTATTCCACGGTAACCTGGGATTTCCCGTCCGGGCGGAGAAAATCGATGATGTTCTCCTTCCTGCAGTCGGCCAGGCGGCGGGTCAGTTTGTGCGCCAGGTCGATCGGCAGCGGCATCAGGCTTTCGGTCTCCCGGCATGCGTAGCCGAACATCATTCCCTGGTCCCCGGCTCCTCCGGTGTCCACGCCCATGGCGATGTCCCCGGACTGCTCGTCGATGGTGGACATTACCGCGCAGGATTCGGCGTTCAGGCCGAACGCCGAATCGGTGTATCCGATCTCTTCGATGGTCTTCCGGACCACCTTCGGAAGATCGGCGTATCCGTTGGTGGTGATTTCACCGGCGATCAGGCAGAGCCCGGTCGTGACCAGGGTTTCGCAGGCTACCCGGCTGTTCGGATCCTGAGCGATCAGGGCGTCGAGAATCGAATCGGAAATCTGGTCGGCCATTTTGTCCGGATGGCCCTCGGTTACCGACTCGGATGAAAACAACTGGTGCCCCTTGATCTCCATGCGGCGGCTCCTATCGAACCCGGCCCTCTTTCTAAGGGAATCTCAACACAGGTCCGGAAATTGATTGGCGTACGGGAGTTCAAAAGTATCATCCATGAACCGGGAATTCAACGGCCGCCGTGCCTTGGGGCGGCCCGGTAGCGGACCTTCCCGGGGCCGAGAATCCGGTCGACGGCGTCGGTGAACTCCTGGCAAGGACGAACGTTCATAGCGTTTTCCGCTTTGGCCACCAACCGATACCGGCCCGGCCTCGCCACCTCCAGGAACAGCTGGGCATCGCCCTTGAAAGAAGAGCAGGCCTTGCGAAGCCGCTCCACCTGCTCACGGTCCAGGGAGGCTGTATCCAGGCTCACCTGAACCGCGCCCGCTTTCTTATCCCGGAGGTCCGCGAGGGGGCAGATGTCGTCGGCCAGGATCTTGATCCGGCTATCTTCTTCGGCCGCCAGGCGACCGGTCACCAGGAAAGGCTTGTCGTTTTCCAGGAGTTCGTTGCATGTCCGGTAAGTTTTGGGGAAGATCACGGTCTCGACCCGTCCTTCCACATCCTCCAGCTGGAAGGTGGCGAACCAGGCTCCCTTCCTGGATTTCCTTCTGCCCAGACCGGTGATCAGGCCGCAGACCGCCACCTCCGATCCCGGCGCCGCCCCGGCCAGGGCTCCGGTGGTGTGGGAGGCGAAATCGCGGATCAGGCGGGAATGGGATTCCAGGGGATGCCCGGAAATGTAGAACCCGAGGCTTTCCTTCTCATGGCGCAGCAGAATTCTCTCGTCCCATTCCGGAACGTCGGGCAGGGAGTCGGCCCTGGGCGCTTCCCCGTTCCTCCTGTCGCCTCCATCGAACAGGTTACCCTGCCCCGCACGCCTGTCGGCGCGCCGTTTCTGTCCGTATTCCAGGGCGGCGTCCAGGGCCGCAGCCAGTTGGGCCCGCCTGGCACCCAGCGAATCCAGCGCGCCGGAGAATATCAGAGCCTCTGCGACCCGTTTATTCATTTGCCTGGTTTCGACCGCCCCGCACAGTTCATGGAAAGTGTGAAACCGCCCCAGCTTTTCACGGGCTGCCAGGATTTCCTGGATCACGCCTTCGCCCGCTCCCTTGATCGCCGACAGGCCGAACCGGATATTCTCCCCTTCCACGGCAAAATCGAGACCGGACCGGTTGACGTCCGGCGGGAGAACCTGGATCCCCATCTCGCGGGCCCTGCCGATATACTGCACCAGCTTGTCGGTGTTCCCCTTGTCGTTGGTCAGGACCGCCGCCATGAAATGAACCGGGTAGTGCGCTTTCAACCAGGCCGTCTGGTAGGCGACCAGGGCGTAGGCGGCCGAGTGGGATTTGTTGAATCCGTACCCGGCGAAGTATGCCATGAGTTCGAACACCGTCTTGGCGTCCCCGGCGGAGATCCCTTTCTTCTCCGCCCCGGCGATGAATTTCTTCGCCTCCGCCTCCATCACTTCTTTCTTTTTCTTCCCCATCGCCCTGCGGAGAATATCGGCCTCTCCCAGGGAATAGCCGGCCATCCTGGAGGCGATCTGCATGACCTGTTCCTGATAGACGATGACGCCGTATGTCTCCTTTAAAATCTCCTCGGTCCACGGATGGGGGTATTCCACCCGGATCTTTCCGTGACGACGTTTGATGAAGTCGTCGATCAGCCCGCCTCCGATCGGGCCCGGGCGGAACAGGGCGTTCAAGGCGACCAGGTCCTCGAACCGTTCCGGACGGAGCCGCCGGAGGATATCCTTCATCCCGTCCGATTCGAACTGGAACACCCCGTCGGTCATCGCCCTGGAAAATAGTTCATAGACTTTCGGGTCATCCAGGGGGATCGATTCCAGATCGGGCCGCCGACCGGTATCCCGGGCGATGGAGGCGAGCGCGTCGTCGATCAAGGTCAGGGTTTTCAGTCCCAGAAAATCCATTTTCAGGAGACCGATCTCCTCCACTTCATCCTTCGCCCACTGGGTGGTGACTTCGTCGTTTTCCTTGGTTCCACGGTAGAGTGGAGCGAACTCCTGGATCGGCTCCGGGGCGATCACCACGCCGGCCGCATGGGTGGAGGCATGGCGACAAAGTCCTTCCAGGCGCTTTCCCACGTCCAGTAACTGCCGTACCTGAGGGTCGTTTTCATAACGGTTCTTCAGTTCGGGGACTTCCCGGAGCGCGCTCTCCAGGGTGACCTCTTTTCCCGGCTGGTTGGGAATCAACTTGGCGATCTTGTCCACGTCCCCGTAGGAGATTTCCATCACCCTTCCCACGTCCCGGACCACCGCCCGGGCCGCCATGCTTCCGAAGGTGATGATCTGCGCCACGTTCGGCCGGCCGTACTTCCCGGTCACGTAGTCGATAACCTGTTCCCGCTTCCGGAAACAGAAATCGATATCCACGTCAGGCATGCTGACCCTCTCCGGGTTCAAGAACCGTTCGAAAAGCAGGTTGTACTGCATCGGGTCGATATCGGTGATGCGCATGCAATAGGCGACCAGCGAGCCTGCCGCGGATCCTCTCCCCGGCCCGACCGGGATGTCATGATCCCTGGCGTAGCGGATGAAGTCCCAGGTGATCAGGAAGTACCCGGAAAATCCCATTTCCCGGATCACTTTCAGTTCCCGATCCAGGCGCTTGCGGTAATCCTCCAGGGGATGTTCGAGACGACCGGCCTCCTCTTCCGCTTTCCAGCGTTTCATCCGGAACTCGAATCCGTTCCGGGCGATCTTTTCGAAATACCCGTCCAGGTCATACCCGTCCGGCACCGGGAATTCCGGAAGATGGTTCGGCTGATCTTCGAAGGTAAAATCACAGAGTTCGGCGATGGCCAGGCTGTTTTCCACCGCGTCCGGGCGCCAACGGAACCGTTCCTTCATCTCGGCGCCGGTCTTCAGGTAATGCTCCGTGGTGTAGGTCATCCGGCCCCGGTTCTGGATCGTTTTCCCGGTATGGATACAGACCAGGATTTCATGGGCGGTATGGTCGTCCGGAAGAAGGTAGTGGCAGTCGTTGGTGGCCACCAGCCCGATTCCAAGGTCTTCCGCCAGCTTGACGGAGCCGTCGTTCACCAGCTTCTGTTCGTCGATACCGTGATCCTGGATCTCCAGCCAGTACCGTTCCGGGCCGAACAGGTCCCGGTACCAGGCGGCGTGACGAACCGCGTCGTCGTATCGATCCCTGCGGAGAGCGGTCGGCACTTCGCCGGCCAGGCAGCCGGAAAGGCAGATCAACCCTTCATGATGCTGCTCCAGAAGTTCCCGGTCGATCCTTGGTCGGTGATAGAACCCTTCCAGGTAACCGGCGGAGGCGAGCTTGATCAGGTTCTTGTAACCGGAATAATTCCGGGCCAGCAGGACCAGGTGGTGATAATTCTTGCGTCCCGGCCGGGCCTTCTTGTCGAAGCGGGATTCCGGCGCGACGTACGCCTCGATCCCGATAATCGGCTTCACGCCGTGGCGGGCCGCAGCCTTCCCGAAAGCCATGGCGCCGAACAGGTTGCCGTGGTCGGTGATCGCCAGAGCGGCCTGGCCGTCCTCCGCGGCCCGCGCACACATCTCGTCCAGTCTCTGGGCGCCGTCCAGGAGGGAATAGGTGGTGTGGTTGTGCAGATGGGCGAATCCGGCGGGAGGGCTGGGCATCGATGATCTCTCCCTGGAAAATTTCGAGTGTAACCTCGATTCGGCGAGAATGCACGGGGGAATTTCCGGCATCCAGTGCCGCTGGAAGGGACCGTCGTATCAGTCTTCCCGCGACCCGGCACCTGTGGGATCGAAGAACCCTTCCGCCCGGTGCAGGACCCGTTGCGGGTAAGGGATTTCGATCCCTTCCTGCCGGAACCTTTGAAGGGTGAGGCTGTGGAGGGCATCGAGGCAGATCCCGCGCTCCACCGGATGGGCGACCCAACAGAGAAGGCGGAAGTCCAGGGAGGATTCGCCGAAACGGGTGAACCGAACCCTGGGAGCCGGTTCGTCCACGACCGATTCCACGTCCCGTGCCACCTGGCGCAGCACTTCCCGCACCTTCTCCACGTCGGATTCGTAGGAGACTCCCACCCACAGCGTCACACGAAACCTGGGAGAGGGGCCGCCCGATTCGTTCACGATCCTGGAGTTCGCGATCACGGCGTTCGGGATGGTCACTTCCACATCGTCCCGGGTCAGGATCCGAGTGGATCGCAGCCCGATCCGGGTCACCGATCCGCGGCTGCCGTCTTCCAGGACGATGAAATCGCCGATTTTATACGGCGCATCGGCAAGGATGAACAGTCCGGCGAAAAGGTTGGCCAGGGTATCCTTGGCGGCGAAACCGATGGCGATCCCGGCGATTCCCGCGGAGGCGAGCCAAGGAGTGGCGTCCACCGACCAGGCCGAGAGCAACAGGTAGATTCCGCCCCCGATCAGGAGAACCTTCAGCAGATTTTCAAAAAGAGGAAGGCTGCCGGTATCGAGCCAGCGAAAATGGCCCCGGCTGGCGCTGCCGTACCGGAGGGACAAGCGGGCCACTTTCCCCGCCGCGGCCAGGGCGATAAGGAACGCGAGGGTCTCTACCACCGACATGGACCAGCCGTGCCAGGGTTGGGGAAAGGAAAAAGTGCGTACGGCCAGGCCGACTCCAATCAGCCAGACCAGGTAGAACAGCGGCGCTCGGAGAATCTCCGCAACCTGGTCGTCCAGGTCGCTTTCGGTTCTTCGAACCAGGCGGAACACCACCCGCAAGAAAAGAAAACGGGTCAGAAGGGCGGCGACCCCGCCTCCCAGAATGAAGAGGCCGGCCCGAATCCACGGAACCGTGAGGTACGGATCGAGAATCGACGAATCCATGGTCCCGGTCCCTCCTTATTCCCACTCGATGGTGCCGGGCGGCTTGCTGGTGATGTCATACACCACCCGGTTGATCCCTCTCACCTCGTTGACGATCCTGCCGGATACCCGGCCCAGGAACGAGTCGGGAAGCCGAGCCCAATCGGCGGTCATGAAATCGGTCGTGGTCACCGCCCGGATCGCGGCAACGCTCTCGTAGGTGCGCCGATCTCCCATCACGCCGACGGTTTTCACCGGGAGCAGGACCACGAATGCTTGAGAAGTCTGCTCGTACAGGCCGGCGGCCCGGAGTTCCGAGAGAAAGATCGCGTCCGCCTCCTGGAGAATCGAAACCCTCTCGGCCGTCACCTCTCCCAGGATTCGGACCGCCAGTCCCGGCCCAGGGAAAGGGTGCCGTTTCACGAACCCGGTTTCCAGTCCGAGCTCTTCGCCGACACGCCGGACTTCATCCTTGAACAGGTCCCGAAGAGGCTCCACGAGTTTCAGGCTCATCTTCTCCGGAAGCCCTCCCACGTTGTGGTGGGTCTTGATGGTTGCCGACGGGCCGTTCACCGAGGCGGATTCGATCCTATCCGGGTAGATGGTGCCCTGGGCGAGGAATCGGACGTTTCCGATTTTTTCGGCCTCTTCCTGGAAAATATCGACGAAGGTGTTGCCGATGATCTTTCGCTTCCGTTCCGGCTCTTCCACTCCCAGGAGCCTGGACAGAAAACGATCGGACGCCGCGGCCAGGCGAACGTCCAGGTGGTAGCCCTCACGGAAGCGGTGCACCACTTCCTGAACCTCGTTCTTTCGAAGGAGCCCGTTGTCCACGAAAATGCAGGTGAGAGCGTCCCCCAACGCCCTGTGGAGGAGAAGGGCCATGACCGAGGAATCGACGCCGCCGGACAGGCCGCAAACCACGTGGGCGTCACCCACCTGTTCCTGTATCTCCGCGACCGCCTGCTCCACGAAAGAAGCAAGGGACCAGTCCCCTGCGGCGGCGCACACATCGAATAGATAGTTTCGCAGTAGGGCGGTTCCGTGTTCTGTGTGGTGGACCTCCGGATGAAACTGGAGACCGTACAAGCCCCGCTGCCGATGCTCCACCGCCGTGTATGGAGCCCCATCGCTGGAAGCGGTGCGCAGGAATCCGGGCGCCGGCCGCAGGACCCGGTCACCATGGCTCGCCCAGACCTTCTGACGGGCGGGGAGCGACGAGAACAGAACCGACTCTTCCCTGGTCCTTTCCGCGATCGCCGGCCCGTACTCCCCTTCTCCAGGCTCCACCCGTCCCCCTAACCGGTGCATCATGATCTGCATCCCGTAGCAGATCCCCAGGACCGGGATTCCCGTTTCGAACAGCCCCGGATCCGGATCCGGCGCGTCTTCCCCATAGACCGATTCCGGTCCTCCGGAGAGGATCAGGCCGATCGGGTTCCTGGCGCGGATCCTCTCCAGGGGAACGTCGAACCGAACCACTTCGCTGAATACGTTCAGCTCCCGTGTGCGCCGCGCGATCAGCTGGGTGTACTGGGACCCAAAATCCAGGATGAGGACCGTCTGGTGCTTCTGTATCATGCGGTTTTACTCTCCGCGCCGCCGGCGAGGATCCGGTGCAGAACATTTTCCAGAATCAGGCACGGGTCGACGGAACTGCTCTTGAGAGCCCGATCCGCCTGGATCAACTCTCCCGGTATCGCCAACAGCTCGCCGAACGAGTAACGGTTCAGCCCCTGAAAAAGGCTGTCCTTTATGTACCAACTCCGTGTCGCGGTTACGATCTCCCGCCGGCTGCGTCCGTTCTCCAGCATCGCCCGAGCCTGGATCATGGTCCTGGCTCGATAGGCGATTCCGCCGAGCAGTTGCACCGCGTTTCCCCCGGACCGAAGAAGTTTCCGTGTGGCGAGAATCGCTGCCGGTTCGTCGCGATTAAGAAGAGCGTTGGCCACCTCCCAGCTGTCCAGGATTTCCGTACCGGTGAGCACCTGCCGGGCGTCCTCCAGCCGGACCGTCTGGGGGCCGTCGCCTCCGTAATAGTCGCGGATCTTATCCAGCTCCCGGATCACCTGGTAAAGGTTCCCCTCGCTGGTCTGCGTGAGGAAAAGCCCGACCTCTTGTGGAAGGGTGAGTTTCCGCTCCGCGGCCTTTTTCTTCACGTCCGCCCTGAACCGGGATTCGTCGGCCCGGGAAGGCGCCGAGCACTCGATGCAGTGGGCCGCCGTCGCCAAAGCCTTGTGCAGTTTCCGGCGCTTGTCCAGGTCCGGCGCCCGGATGATCAGGTAGCTTCCAGCAGGAGGGTTCGCAGCGTATTCGACCAGCGGATCCGCTTTCCCCTCCAAGGCCGACAGTTCCCGGACCAGGATGACCCGCTGAGCCGCGAACATGCCGACCGACCGTGCGGCCACCACCAGCGTGGCCGGTTCGACCTTTTCTTCGCCGAAAACCGAGAGAGCAAAATCGCTGGTTTCCTCGGGAAGCAGACCTTCCAGGAGTGCCTCCTGGACGGCGTCCAGGTGATACAGGTCCTTTCCCGTCAATAGGGTGACGCCGCACGGCCAGCCGGCTTCGAGGCGGGTGCGCACCTTCTCCAGTACGGTGCCTCCGTACCCTTTGGCCAGAAATTTTCCTTTCTTCGATCGCTTGCCCGCCGCCAAATCAGAACCCTTCCAGGATCGAAGTCACCAGGGCGCCGGCCGCACCCTGGGCAATATCATCCAGGGCCAGGGTCTCTTCGTCGAAGAACTCTCCGGCTTCCTGGATATCGTATTGCTCGCGGAAGATCAGCCGGGACTGGTTCCAGAGAATATCGTCGGTGCGGGTTTCACGAAGAGTCGCCTGGATACTGACCACCGTCTCGACCCGGGTGGCGCGCCCGGCGGAGCTGAACTGGATCGGCCGGGTTCGCCAGCTCTGGATCGCGCCGTCCAGGACCACGTCCGCCGATTTCGGGTCGGAAACGATCCGGTATCGGCCACGCTGGGAAAACTCCCGGGCGACTTCCTCGGTGACCCGCTGCTCGATCTCCGGGCGGGTCGTCCGGTTTTCGAATGAATTGATCGCCACCGTCTTCACATATTTAGGAAGTACCGAGCCGCGGCCGACCAGGGCGTATCCGCAGCCGGAGAGAACCGGAAGTACCAGGAGAAGAAGAACCGGGAGGCCGACGGCGGCGGAGCGGGATCGGCGGGCCCGATTCATTGCACCACCAGGTTGAGCAGCTTGTCCGGGACGAAAATCGCCTTCCGGATCTCTTTCCCCTCCAGATGCCGGATCACCTGCTCCTCTTCCCGGGCATGGGCCAGGACATCGTCCTGCCCGATCCCTTTCGGCAGGGTCAGGCGGGCCCGTAGCTTCCCGTTCACCTGCACAACAATCGTCACCTCGTCCTCTTCCAGCAACCCCTCCAGGGGTACAGGCCAGGCCGCATCAGAGGCGAACCCTTCACAGCCGAGTTGTTCCCGGATCTCTTCGGAGAAATGAGGCGCGAAAGGGGTGAGAAGCAGGGCCATGCTTTCAAAACATTCCCGGATCGCCCAGCCGTCCCTTTCGTCTCCGTCCTCGAGGAAAGCTTCCACCAGCGGCGCCGCCGCGTTGGTCAGTTCCATAATCGCCGACACCGGCGTGTTCAGATGCATTCTCGGCCCAAGGTTGAAGGTGACCTTCTGGATGGTCCGATGGGTTTTTCTTCTGAGGGCCAGGCCGGTGCCGGACCCGTTCCCTTCCGGCTCCGGCGAGCCGGGAGGCGGCAGCCGATCCTTGACCTTCCGTACCAGGCGCCAGACCCGGGTGAGAAACCGGTGGCATCCCTCCACGCCGGCCTCGCTCCATTCCATGTCCCTTTCCGGCGGCGCGGCGAACAGGGAGAACAGCCGGGTGGTGTCGGCGCCGAATCGCCGGACCATTTCATCCGGATCGACCACGTTCCCTTTGGACTTGGACATTTTGACCCCGTCCTTGATCACCATCCCCTGGGTAAACAGCCGTTGTACCGGTTCGTCCAGGTCGATCCATCCCAAGTCCCGCATCATCATGGTCCAGAACCGGGTGTAGATCAGGTGCATGGTGGCATGTTCGATTCCGCCGATGTAAAGGTCTACCGGGAACCAGGAGCGGATCTTTTCCCAGTCGAACGGTCCGTCGCTGTTCCGGGAATCCAGGTAACGAAAGTAATACCAGCACGAATCGACGAAGGTGTCCATCGTGTCGGTGTCTCGCTTCCCTGCCGTGCCGCACCGCGGGCAGGAGGCGCGGACGAAGGACTCCGCCCGGGCGAGAGGCGAACCTCCCTCCCCGGTAAGAGCCACCTGGTCCGGCAGGAGAACAGGCAGTTCGTCTTCAGGCACCCCCACCGGCCCGCAGTCGGGACAGTGGATCACCGGAATCGGCGTACCCCAGTATCGCTGCCGCGAAATCCCCCAGTCTTTCAGGCGATAGGTGGTGGTCCGCTTGCCGAACCCGTTTTCCTCGGCCCAGGCGCCCATCGTCTTCAACGCCTCGATGCTGGAGAGACCGTCGAACCGGTCGGAACCGGTGACGACGCCGTACTCCCCGAACGCCTCGGTCATGACCGCCCCGTCCAGGGGATCCCCGTCCACCGGCCGAATCACCGGCCGGATCGGGAGGCCGAATTTTCGTGCGAAATCGAAATCCCGCTGATCGTGGGCCGGGACGCTCATGATGGCGCCGGTTCCCACGTCGGTGAGGACGAAGTTGGCGATCCAGATCGGGATTTTCTCTCCGGAGAACGGGTTCAGGGCGTACCTTCCGGTAAAAACCCCCAGTTTCTCGGCGGTATCGCCGAACCGGTCTTCGAGGTTCCGGGAAAGCTGCTCCTCGAGAAACCGTTCCACCGCGGTTCGTTCCGGCACGTCGCGGACAAGCGCCTCAATCAGGGTGTGTTCCGCCGCCAGGGCGATGTAGGTCGCTCCGTAGATCGTATCGATCCGCGTTGTGAAGACCTCGATCTTTTCGTCCTCGCCGTCCACCTGGAAAAAGACCTGGGCGCCGTCGCTTCGCCCGATCCAGTTCCTCTGCATGTTCCGAACCTTTTCAGGCCATTCCACCAGGTCCGGGAGATGATCCAGGAGTTCCCGGGCGTAATCGGTGGTGCGCAGAAACCACTGCTCGAACTGGCGTCGGGACACCGGCTGATCGCATCTCCAGCACTTGCCTGAGAGGACCTGCTCGTTGGCCAGAACGGTGTTGCAGGAATCGCACCAGTTCAGGGGGCGCTCGGTCCGGTAGGCGATCCCTTTTTCGAGCATCTTCAGGAAGAACCATTGATTCCAGCGATAATACTCCGGCAGGCAGGTCGTGGTTTCCTTGCTCCAGTCGTACCCGAGACCCAGGCGCTGGATCTGGGAACGCATGGTCTCGATATTCGAAAGGGTCCAGGCACGCGGCGCCTCCCCCTTCTGAATCGCAGCGTTCTCCGCTGGGAGCCCGAACGAGTCCCATCCGAGAATATGGGCGACCTGCTCGCCCTGCATCCGGCGAAAACGGGCGATCGCGTCGCCGATGGAGTAATTCCGGACATGGCCCATGTGCAGCTTGCCGCTGGGATAGGGGAGCATCTCCAGACAATAGAAGGTCTTCCTCCCCGGATCGGGATCCCCTACCCGGAAGAGTGCGGCGTCTTCCCATCGGGTGCGCCACTTCTCTTCGATACGTTTCGGATCGTAGTCGTTCATCATCACTCAACCGGCCCGGCCGCCGGACCCCGGCTCCGTGGAGATCCGGCCCTCCTCCATTTTCTTTCGGATGGTGTCCAGAACTCCGTTGATGAATTTTCCGGAATCTTCGCTCCCGTATTTTTTTGCCACCTCGATCGCCTCGTCGAGGATCACGGCAGGCGGCGTGTCCGGGTGGAACAGCATCTCCCAGGCCGCCAACCGTAAGACGTTCCGATCCACCGCCGCCATCCTTTCCAACCGCCAGTGTTCCGCCGCCGCTGCGATCTCCCTGTCCAGGATCTCCAGCCGGTTCCATGTCCCCGTCACCAGGCTCTCGGCAAACTCCCGAACCTCCGCGGACGGATTCAACCCATCCCAGAAATCCTCGAACAACTCCCTGGGATCTCCTCCGGACAGGTCGATCTGGAAGAGAAGTTGCAATGCGTATTCCCGGCCACGCCTGCGCTGCCCCAAGGTTCGACCCTTTACGCCATTCGACGGTAAAGACTGACCATCTCGATCGCCGAAAGCGCCGTTTCCCAGCCTTTGTTCCCGGCCTTCGCTCCGGCCCGGCTCAAGGCCTGTTCCAACGTGTCCGTGGTCAGGATACCGAACAGGATCGGAACACCGGTGCCTACCGAACTCTGGGCCAGGCTGCGGGTTACGCTGCCGGCGATCATGTCGAAGTGGGGGGTCTCGCCCCGGACGAGGGCGCCTAGGGCGATGACGGCGTCATGCTTTCCGTCGGCGGCCATCTTGTGGGCGACCAGGGCGACTTCCCAGGAACCGGGGACCCGGACGAGGGTGCGGTCCGAAGGATCCGCTCCGTGCCGGTCCAGGCAGTCGACCGCTCCGGCCAACAGCCGTTCGGCGACGATATCGTTGAACCGGGGGACGACGATCGCGAACCGCATCCCTTTCGCGTCGAGGGTTCCTTCCAGGATTTCCGAACTTTTTGCCATAATTTCTCCTCAGTCCAGGTTCCGCCGGTCGGGCAGAATCGCCTTGAGCCGCTCCCGGGCCTCCAGGGTGATGCTGTTCCGCTCGGTGATGATCGCATATTTCAAGGCCTCTCCGCACCGACAGTGTTCCCGGCCGTCGGGAATCGCCTGAACCGCGCTCCGGAGTACGGAGGCGGCCAGGGCGCTGTTCGCCCCCAGGGTCGCCAGGAGGGCTTCCACGGAGACGTCCGCTTCCTCCTCGTGCCAGCAGTCATAATCGGTGACCAGGGCCAGGGTGGCGTAACAGATTTCCGCTTCCCGGGCCAGCTTGGCCTCTTGGAGATTCGTCATCCCGATCACGTCCACACCCCAAGTCCGGTAAAGCCGGGATTCGGCCCGGGTGGAAAAAGCCGGACCTTCCATGCAGAGATAGGTGCCACCGTCGTGGGCTTCGGCCCCTTCCGCTTCCGCCCGTTCGTAGAGAATTTTACGAAGCTCCGGGCAGACCGGGTCGGCGAAGGAGACGTGGGCCGCGATACCATTCCCGAAAAAGGAGGACTCCCGCTTTCGGGTCCGGTCGATGAACTGATCGGGCAGAACCACCTGCCGCGGGTGGATTCCCTCCCGCATGGAGCCGACCGCCGAGGCGGAGAGAATCCTCTCTACGCCGAGCGCCTTCATGGCGTAGATGTTCGCCCGGTAATTGATATCGGAAGGAAGAAGAGTATGCCCCCGTCCGTGACGAGCCAGGAAAGCGACGCGCCGTCCGCCGATTTCTCCCAGCCGGATCGAGTCGGAGGGATCGCCGAACGGGGTGGTCGGCCGAAACTCCCTGACCTTTTTCAGGGCGGTCAGAGCATAGAGGCCGCTCCCTCCCAGGATTCCGATTTCCGCTGTCTCCTCACCTTTCATGATGCTTCCCCGCCCATGCGGTTCAGACGCCGAAGAAGGTCCGACGGATCGGTGACGGTGAAGGTTGTCTCTCCCCGGACCACTTCGGCACGGGGCGGATCGCCGTCCTCGTCTTCCGACGCCTTCCCCTGGAGCAGCACCGTGTAGGGGGCGGAAGAACCGAGCGCCGCCTGCCGCAGGGCGATCGAACCGGGTTGGTTCGGGTCCCCGTAAAGGGTGATCTTCACCGGAGTCACGGAGAGTTCCTCCAGGGCGACCGCGGCGAGAATCCCGTGAGCGCGGTAAATGGCCAGACCGCCGGCGTACGCGGACAGAATCCCCTCCGCCTCACGGCGATATTCCGGGCCCGCCTCCTGGAGCGACAGGCGGATCATCGCCCGGGCCAGTTGGATATTGGCATTCAATGGATGCCGCACCAGCCCCATCAGGCCGATCGGTTCCGGATCGGGGAGGGAATCGATGAAACGGTCCTCGCCTGGAAGACGCAGGTTGTTCCTGCACAGATCCACCAGGTCCCGGGCCGTCTCCAGCCATGCCCTCTTCCCGGTCGACTCATAGGCGTCCAGGAGAGAAAACGCAGCGTCGGCCTGGGTCTTCAGGTACAGTCGGCGGGAAGGCACCGGCGCCAGTTCATGACGGATCCCCCGACCCGGCTCGTAGGCCGCCTTCAGAACGGCGTCGATCGCCCGGGTTCCGGCTTCGACCATGGCCGGCTCGTCCAGGACCGCGCCTGCACGGAGAAGAGCCGCCGACGCTTGCAATACCGGGCCGGACAGAACGAGCCGATCGACGGAAGGGACGTTCTCCTTCCGGGCAGGATCGTTCCAGTAACCTCCCGAATCTTCAGAGCCGAAATCTCCGGTCTGGGCCAGATAAAACCAGCCTTCCGGAGCCGCCAGGGTTCCCAGGATAAATCCGGCAGTATCCTCCGCGGCTCCCTGGAAGAGTTCGGAACCGGTTTCGGTCCAGGCGAGAACCAACTGGTCCAGGAAGAGGGCGTTCCTGTCCAGCAGTTTCTCGTACTGGATCTCCCCCCATTGCGGGGCGCCGGCGATCCTGTGGATTCCCCCGTGGATCTTGTCGTGGAGAGGGCTTCTCACCAGGGATGGAAGGTACGGTTCGAACAGCTCGGACAGTTTGCCGTCTCCCCTGGCCCGGTGAAGCCGGGCGAGGCGGATCAAACCGGGCAGGACATACTTGGGAGCGAGCCCGAACCCCCCGTCGTCCCGATCCCAGTTCGCCTGGATCCAGTCCAGGAGCCGGGATTCCGCCTGCACGGTCGGTTCCCCGGGAATCGGATCCTCTTCCACCGCCTCCTTCCGCGTCCATTCCATGCCGATATGGGTCAGCGATCTCGGCTTCAGCCGATAGTACAGCTGTCCCTGTTCCAGGAGAAACAGCATCCGGTCCTTGTCCACGGCGCCGATGGTGATCGGCCGCGGATCCCCGGTCGTCGTTCGCCGTGTGATCATCGGGTTCCCGGTAGGGAGAAGAAGAGACATCACCGGCATGGTTCCGGTCTGGTACCGCTCCTTGATATCCGGCCGTTCATCTCCATTCACGTAGACCGTGATGTAGCCGTCATTCAGCTGCCGGAGAACCTCAGGATCCTCCAGGAGATCCCGGCGCACCCGGTGGGAATGGGCGTTCCAGCGGGAGTCGATGAAAAGAAATACCGGTTTCCCGAAGAGGGAGGCCCGGAAAAACGCCCTCTCAGAAAAAGGAAACCAGTACGAGCGCTCCACCAGTTCATCAGGAGGCCAGTCCTGAAACTGCTCCTGGACCGGTATGGAAAAATCAAGGTACCTGGCGGCCCCCTCCGCAGGTGTCCCCTGCGTCTGCGAGAACCCGGAGAGGCTCCACAGAACAAAAGGAAGGATCGCCGGGAAAAATCTGAATTTCGTCATCGATCCACCTTCTGGAGCGCCGGAATTTCATTGCAGAACAGGGGTTTCCATTATTAGAACAGGCTGAACCGGTGTCAAGGGACCCGAATCCTGCCTAATACGTTTTCGTCATATGCAACATTATAGTTGCGCATTTTCAAATTCACCGTACTTTCAATCCAGGATCCGAAAATCGGATCTGCTACATGGCTGGTTCGCATATGCGCCCGATGAAACTCAAGCGGGGAGACTTCCTCCCCTACCTCCTCGTATACGGGGCCACTCTCGCCGTCGGTGTCGGTGTCAGCCTTCCTGTATGGAGCCAGTTGAGGGAAAACGCGGGCCTGGTTCTGTTCCTCGCTGTTCTGGCCGCCGCCGCTTCCCGTTTCGTTTCCCGGGTCGACCGGAACCAAGTGGTTCGCCTGGCGCCGGCGTTCGTCCTGGTCGGAATGATTCTTGTCACTCCGGCCGCCGGCCTTTGGGCCGGTTTCGGGGCGCTTCTGGCGTCTCCGGCTGGATTGGCAGGTTCTACGCGGAATCGGCCGTCTTCTCTCGTATCCACTGTTCTTGCGCTCCTGTTTACGGCTCTGGCGGCCGGATTCCTGAACGCCGGCCGAATTCCCAGGGACATGCTTTCCCTGGCGATGGAAGCGGCGATCCTCTACCTGATCCTTTCCAGCAGTTCCATTTCCTTCCACTGGTTTTTCATGAGTTTCCGTGACGGGAAATTCATCCTGGGAGAACACCTCTTTCCGGCCCGTTCCCTGGTCCTGGAGATGATCAACATCCCCCTGGCATGGATCCTGACCTCTTACCATGTCGCCGGAGGCACGATCGCGCCGTTCGTTCTCTTCTCGGGCCTGGTTCTGCTGGGAAGCTGGATCATCGTCAAACTGGCGACCACTCGTTCGGACCTGCAGCGAACCAACGATTCTCTGGCGGCGCGGATCAGTGAACTGGCGACCTTGCACGCGATCGGCAGGGAGATCGTTTCATCCCTCGACCCCAAACGTGTCTATAAAATCATCGAACGGGAAAGCCGGAAAATTCTGGATGTTTCGATGTTCTCCATCGCGTTGGTCGCGCCGGACGGATCCTCGTTGGAAACCGTTTATGCTCATCGGGCCGGAGAAAGCGGAGATGGCGTCAACGCGATCCACGGAATAGAGCAATGGGTTCTGGCCGAGAAGCGGGGGCTTCGGATCGGGAGAGGGAACGAGGATCTGTCGAAGATCGGACTCCGCGTCGACGGTGGAAGCGAACGGTACCCTTCCGCCATGGCGGTCCCTTTGATCGTCGAAGAGCGTGTGGTCGGTATCTTGAAGGTGCAGAGCGAGCGGAGACAGGCTTACGACTCCCACCACCAGGCGCTGTTGACGACGATCGCCCAGCAGGCCGCTGTGGCGATCGAAAACGCACGAAACTATCGCATGGCCACCGTCGATTCCCTGACCGGCGTCTTCCTGAGGGATTATTTCTTCCAGAGGGTGCAGGAGGAATACGTCCGCGCGAAACGGTACCGGACCAGTTTCGCCCTGATCATGATCGACCTGGACGGGTTCAAGCAGATCAACGACAACCACGGACATATCGCCGGCGACCGCTACCTGAAAGAGCTGGGTTGCGAGATCCTGTCCAGTCTTCGAGCGGCGGATATGGCCTGCCGGTATGGAGGGGACGAATTTTGTCTCCTCCTCCCGGAGACCGACCTGGAAGGCGCCCACACCATTGCCGAGCGATTGAGAAAAGCGATTTCCGGCCTCACCCTGGAAATCGACGGCGTTTCGCTGCGGGCAACGGCGAGCATCGGAGTGGCGCTGTTCCCGGACCACGGTTCCCAGGACCTGACGGCCCTCCTCAAGCACGCCGACCAGGCGCTCTACCGGGCGAAACGCCAGGGCAAAAACCGCGTGATCCCCTTCGCCCCGAAGATACGGAAAGAGAAACCGGAGGCTGCGGGCGGGTAATCCCGGCTCAGCCGTCCAGGACGTCCTGGACCGGGCGTCCCACCCGCCGCAGAAACCGTTCGCTCAGGGAGGGGAGGTTTCCCGAGGTTCGATCCAGAAGGATCCTCTCGATCCGGGTCATCGGCATAAACAGCACGGACGGACCGGCGACGCTCTCTTCCCCTCTCTCCACCTGTCCCATCCAATCCTCGAACGAGGCCAGGTCGATCCCTTCCAGCACGACACCCGATGCGTCCAGTTTCCTGAGTACCCCCCAGAGTTTTTCCGGCGGATCTTTCAAGTACACCAGAACCGAACGGCCGGGGGCCAGGTCGTTCCCCTGACGTTCCTTCCCGCCCTTGCCTTCCACCAGTTCGACCAGAACGCCTCCGCAGGACCTGGGATGGAGAAACGCCACCTGGGAGTCTCCCGCTCCCTTCCGGACGGCTTCCCCCAGGACTTTCACGCCTGAGCGCCGGAGCCTTTCCAACGTGGAGCCCAGATCGGAAACCTCGAGGGCGATATGATGCACGCCCGGCCCGGCTTTCCGAATCCTCCGGCCGACCGGAGACTCTTCTTCGGTCGGTTCGAGAAGTTCGATCCGGACATTCCCGGCCGGAAGAAAAGCGGTTCGGACCCCTTCCGAGGGGATCGTTTCCGTCCGCTCCAGTTCCAGGCCGAGGGCGTCCCGCCAAAAGCGGAGCCCCTCTTCCATGTCGGTCACCGCCATTCCGATATGATTGACCTTGCTCATGTTCCGACCTCCACCTTGGCCAGCAGCTGTTCCGCCGCCGAATAGGGATCGATCTGCCGGTGTGCTACCCGGTCGATCAACCGGTCCAGGTGTTCCCTTTCCGATTCCCGGTCCATCAGCATGCGGGTCAAGCGTTCGGAGACGATGGTGCGGAGCCGCCTGGCAGCTCTCTCCCTTCTTCGCTCTTCCCTCTTATCCCGGCCCGCCCCGCGAACGTACTCGCCGATCGAATCGAGCATCTCTTCGATCCCCTCGCTCCGCGCCGCGATGGTCTTCAGGATCGGCGGACCGTTTTCCTGACGGCCGGGGGCGAGGGAAATCATGTATTGCAGGTCCATGACCAACCGCTCGACTCCCGGTTTGTCGGCCTTGTTCACGATAAAAAGATCCGCGATCTCCAGGATCCCCGCCTTGATCGCCTGGATGTCGTCTCCCATGCCGGGCACCAGGACCACGCAGACCACATCGGCGGTTCCAACCACCTCGATTTCATCCTGGCCGACTCCGACCGTTTCCACCAGGATCGGATCGTACCCCGCCGCGTCCATCAGGTCGATGGCATCTCCGGCCGCGCGGGAAAGCCCTCCGAGGTAACCCCTCGTCGCCATGGAACGAATGAAGACACCCGAATCGATCGCGTGTTGCTGCATTCGAATCCGGTCGCCCAGGATCGCTCCTCCGGAGTAGGCGGAGGAAGGATCGACCGCCACCACACCGACCTTGCTCCCTTTCGCCCTGTAAGCCGCGACAAGACCGTCCACCAGGCTCGATTTTCCGGCGCCGGGGGAACCGGTGATCCCGATAACCGTCGATCCTCCGGTGCGGGGGAAAACCTGCCGGAGGACTTCCACCGCTCCCGGCGCGTTTTCTTCCACCAGGGTGATGCTCCGCGCCAGGGCGCGCACGTCTCCATCGAGCAGTTTCTTCACCATGCCGGTTCCGTCGGTCAAGGCAGGCCCCGTCAGTCCAGTCCTGAGATCAGTTGCCGGGCGATCACCATTCGCTGTATCTCGCTCGTGCCCTCCCCGATGGTGCAAAGCTTCATGTCCCTGTAATACTTTTCCGCTGGGAAATCCTTCACGTAACCGTAACCGCCGAAGATCTGAAGCGCCCGATCGGCGACCCACACCCCCGTTTCGGAAGCGTATAACTTGGCCATGGCCGACTGCCGGGTGGTTCTCATCCCACGATCTTTCATCCACGCGGCACGATAGGTCAGCAGGCTCGCCGCGTCCAGCCGGGTCGCCATATCCGCCAGCATGAAGCGGAGAGCCTGGAAATCCCCCACAGGGCGGCCGAACTGTTCCCGTTCACGGGAATAGCGGAGGGCGGCTTCATAGGCCCCCCAACCCATACCGAGGGCCAGAGCGGCAATGGAGATCCGGCCTCCGTCCAGGATTTTCATGGCGTCCACGAAACCCATGCCCCTGGTTCCGACCATCTGCGAAGCAGACAGTCTGCAGTCCTCCATGATCACTTCGGCGGTATCCGAAGCCCGGAGGCCCATTTTGTTCTCTTTCTTTCCGGGGCGGAACCCGGGCGTCCCCTTCTCCACAACGAACGCGGAGATCCCCTTGTTCCCTTTCTCAGGATCGGTCACCGCGAACACCACCGTAACATCCGCCACGCTGCCATGGGTCGTAAAGGTCTTGGAGCCGTTGAGTATCCAGTGATCGCCGTCGGCCCGGGCGATGGTTTTTGTTCCGGCCGCATCGGAGCCTGCGGTCGGCTCGGTCAGACTCCAGGCGCCGATCCACTCCCCCGAAGCGAGTTTCGGGATATATTTCCGTCGCTGCTCGTCATTTCCCGCCTGAAAGATATGGTTGGTGCAGAGGGAATTGTGGGCGGCCACCGAGATCCCGATCGACCCGTCGACCCGGGAGAGTTCCTCCACGATCGTGACGTATTCCATGTAGCCCATCCCGGCGCCCTGGAGCTCCTCTGGAAAAATAACCCCGAGAAAACCGAGTTCACCGCACTTCCGAAGGGTTTCCCTGGGAAATTCCTGGGATTCATCGAATTCCATCATCCTGGGGCGGATCTCGGCTTCGGCAAAATTCCGGACGGTTTTCCGGAGCAGTTCCTGGTCTTCGGTAAACTCAAAGTTCACTGTGGTCCTCCTGGCGGTTCTCGTGTAATCCCTCCGGACAGCCGGGTATTATTGCACAGATGAGAAGGACCGGATCGCATGCAGGGCGGTGTCCAGCATCCGATCGTCGAAATCGAGATGAGTGACGAACCGGACCCGGCCCGGTCCCATCCCCACCGCCAGGACCCCGGATTCCCGCAGCCTTTCCAGGAACCGGTCGACGCCGGTACGGGGACGCACTTCGGTGATGACGATGTTGGTGTCGACCGAGGCCGGGTCGATCCGGCAGTCCGGCCTCTCAGTGAGAGCGGCGGCCAAGGCCCGGGCCCGGGTGTGATCTTCGGCCAGCCTTCCGATGTTTTCCCGGAGAGCGTACAGCCCGGCCGCGGCCAGGATCCCCACCTGGCGCATTCCTCCACCCATCCGCTTCCGGATCACCCGTCCCTGTCGGATCGCTTCAGCTGTTCCGCAGAGCAGGGACCCGACCGGTGCACCCAGCCCCTTGGAAAGGCAGAACATGACCGTATCGAACCCGGCGGCCAGTTCCCGGGCCTCCACTCCGAGGGAGGCGGCGGCATTGAAAATGCGAGCCCCGTCCAGGTGAGTCCGCATCCCGTGTTCCCGGGCCGACTTCAGCAACTCCCTCGTGCGCTCCACGCTCATGACCACGCCTCCCGCGTGGTTGTGGCTGTTCTCCAGGATCAAAAGGGTGGGCCGGGCCATGTAATACACCTTCGGGGCCACCGCCTCGCGGACGGCGTCCGGATGCAGAATCCCCCGCTCCCCTTCGAGCACCCGGGGAACCACGCCGCTCCACGCGGCCATGGCGCCGAGCTCGTAATTGTACGTATGGCATCCCTTTTCCAGGAGGACATCGTCGCCGGGGGCGGTGTGGAGGTGGACGGCGATCTGGTTCCCCATGGTTCCGGTAGGCACGAAGAGCGCCTCTTCGAAGCCGAGTCGCCGGGCCGCCGCCGCTTCCAGTTCCCGGACCGTTGGATCCTCCTGGAAAACATCGTCGCCCACCGGGGCTTCGGCCATGGCGCGTCGCATCCCGTCGGACGGGCGAGTGACCGTATCGCTTCTAAGATCGATCCACCTTCCCGGCACCTCTTCTCCTTTTCCCGGAGGGTCTCCGGGGGAAACGGGCCTTTCTCCCGGCGGGAGGAAGGCTCCTTCAGGATTGTAACGGATCCAGTCTGCCCAGCAGGTCCACGAAGATCCGATTCGAGCGGAGCATCCCCTCCCGGGTCAAACACAAGCTCCGGCCGTTTCTCGAGAGCAGGCGGTGCTTTTCCCCCCTTTCCCAGACCGGAGCGAACACCGTTTCCAGGTCGACCCCGTACCGTTCGCTCAACCACGGCAGATCGATCCCCTGGTTCCGTCTGAGTCCCATGAACAGTGCTTCCTCTACCCTGCGGACCGGATCCCACTTGTCGACCGTTTCCACCGGATCTTCGCGCCGCTCCAGGTGTTGGAGATACCGTTCCAGATCTCGTGTGTTGGATCTCCGCTCTCCTGCAAGGTAGCCGTGGGCCCCCAGGCCGAAACCGGCGTAATACCGGTCGGTCCAGTATTTCAGATTGTGCCGGCAAACGGCGCCTTCCCCACCCGATCGATCGCGCCTGGCGAAATTGGAGATTTCATACTGGCGATAGCCCGCCTGTTCCAGGATCTCCACCGTCGTCACCCAATCGTCGGCCAGTCTCTCCGCGTTCGGAGGGACCGTTCTGCCGGATCGGAACGACCGGGTCAACGGTGTGTCCTTGTCCATCTCCAGAAGATAGACGGAAACATGGTGCGGACCCGGCTCCAGAACCCTCTCCAGCGTTTTCCTCCAACCTGCCGGGTCCTCGCCGGGCAGGCCGGCGATCAGGTCGACGCCGACCTGCCGGAAGCCTGCACGCAGGGCGTCCCTTAACGCAGACAGCGCCTGGCGTCCGTCATGCCCTCGGCCGACCGCGTTCAGGACCCGGGAATCCAGGGACTGGATGCCGAGTGTGAGACGGTTGATCCCCGCCTCCAGAAAACGATCCAGTGCCTGCTCATTCAGGTCTTCCGGATTCGACTCCATGGTGATTTCGGTCCCGGGCAACAGGTCGAAACAGGACCGGAGCGTATCCAACAGATTCCGAACCTGGACGCCGGTCAGCCTGGAGGGGGTCCCGCCGCCGAGAAACACCGAATCGACCGGGCCGATCGAGCCGCCACTGGACCGGACGATCTCCTGTTGGAGAGCGTGAAGATAGGGACCGATCCTGTCGTCCTTGCCCGCTTCGGTGGGGAAGTCGCAATAGGTACAGCGCCGGGAGCAGAAAGGGATATGCAGA
Source organism: uncultured Acidobacteriota bacterium (assembly GCA_964654385.1). GTDB lineage: Bacteria > Acidobacteriota > Polarisedimenticolia > Polarisedimenticolales > Polarisedimenticolaceae > Polarisedimenticola. The sequence continues at coordinate 67,503 of CAZZIV010000001.1, forward strand.
TAGACCCCCGAGGGCCCCGCCGGCGCTGGAGGATCCTGCACCATCAAACGATTCCGACCTGCTCCGCAGGCACCCAGCCGTTAACCCCCTCGGGCATCCGAACCTGGACCCAACCCTCCCGGACCGACCGTACTTCAAGAGCGAGGCCCTCATGGACGGTGACCAGCGTCACGTTGTTTCGGGCCGGCCCCGCGAGGATCTCCACCTTCGGGGCCAGAACCACGGCGGTACGGCCCGGCGCCAGACGGTCCACGGTCATCCACCAGGAGACACCCATAAGCAGAATCGCCGCCAGCAGTCCCGCGGCGATCCAACCGTACAGGCCATTCCATCGCCCCGGCTTCGAAAGGCTCCAGCCGAGGAACAAAGTCAGGATCCAGACCAGAGCCAGAACCGCCAGAGCCTGCCTGTCCGGGCCGAGCATCGCCTGCAACCGTTCCAGCCAGCGTATCGGCGCCGGTGACGGCGGCATCTCCATCCTGTCCAGGCAGGTCGCCTCCACGAACCGGAGGTTCGCCTGGATCTCGTCATCCAGGGGATCCAGGAGCGCCGCCTTTCGGTAGTGCAGGATCGCCTCGCCTGTATGCCCGAGCTTGAAGGCGGCGTTGCCCAGGTTGTACTCCACCCGGGCGTCCTGGATCCCGTATTTCAGAACCTCCCGGTACGCGGCCGCGGCCTCCTGGAATTTTCCCTGGCTATACGCGTGGTTGCCATTTAACGCGAGCTCTTCGGGCGTGGAGGCGAAGAACGGACTTCCCGTCCCCAGGAGGCAGAGCAACGCGAAGGTGGGAAGGATTCGGCCCTTCCCTCCGGATCGTCCTGTCCGGCTCTTGGTCATAGAACTTTCTCCAACCGCTTCAGAAACTCTCTTGCTTCGGTTATGGGTTCGTCGAAATTCTTTCGACCCCCTTCGCCGGGAACGAACTGGACGAAATCGCAAGACTCCAGGAAGCGCCGGACCTCTCCAACCAGTTCCGGCTTCACGTTCCTGCTCTCCAGCAACCTTTCCACTTCATCATAGGTCAGACCGGCGGCGGATCGGTCGAAGTGATCGGCAATGTATTCGAGGATCGTCCTTCCGATCCGTTCATGGGCTTCTTCCCCGGAAGTTTTTCTTCGGATCGCCGACAGGCCTTTCTTCGCCTTCGGCCAAGCCTTTTCCGCCCGGATGCGCGCCAGATCCCCGGCTCGCCTGGCGCGAAGCCTTCCGAGAAGAATCCAGCCGGGAAGCACCAGGGCCGGAAGGACGGCGAGGAGAAGGAACCAGCCCTGCCGATGCACCCTGGACGAGGTCAGAGAGAGCCGGCCCTGGATCGGCTTGATGTAGTCGATCGATCTGGAGGCTGCCTCTAGGCCGCCTCCAGATTCCACCGACCGTTCTCCCCGCCCTCGCTCCACCGTCAGAACCAGCCCGCCTTCCACTTTCTCTTTGTACCGGCCGGTGCGGGGATCGAACCAGCCGAAACGGATGTCCGGAATCGGGATCTCGCCGGTGGACGAGGGCACCAGGAGCCATTCCCAGGTTTTCCGCGAAATCATCCTGCCGTTGGCGGTGCTGAGAGATTCCTCCGAATTCGGTTCGTGGGCCTTCAACCCATCGGGGAGCTTCAGTTTCGGCGGCTGGGCCGATTTCAGGAACCCTTCCCCCTCCACCGTCACCCGCAGGGCGACCACATCGTCCACCGCCGCCCGGGTCCGGTCCAGTTCGGCGGTCATAAGGAACTCTCCGACCGCGCCGCTGAACGATTCCGGACGGCCCTCTTCCGGGAGAGGGAGAACCTTCAGGCGTAACGGCTCGGAGCGCCGGATCACGTCCCTTCCGGAACTCCGGCCGAAAAAGTCGCCGAAGAAATCGTTGCTCCGTGTCTGCACGGCCAGCTGCAGGCTGAATGGATCGATCGTCTGCTCCCCCTGGGACGCCGGGACCAGGAACCTCTGGTCCAAGGTGTAGGCGTAGTACTGCTCTCCGTCCAACTCGGCCACCTGCCGGCCGTCGTCGGTCCCGGAGGAAACCTGTTCCGCCCAGAAAGCGGGGAGGGAAGGCTGGTCGATCCATTGAAGGTTGCCGATCTGCACACGGGTGTATAAGGTCAAGGTCATCAGGACAGGTTCGCCGATATAGACCTGGTTTTTCGCGAGGGAGTTTACCAGGCGGATCGGGTATTCCCCGTCAACGTCGCCGCGTTTCTTCCTGGAATCTCCGTCGGTGCCGGTCCCTTTTTTGACTTGGAACCGGACCGGCTCGGTCCGGTATTCCGTTCCGTTCACCTGGATCGTCAACGGCGGAATCACCGCCTCCCCGGGCCCTTTCGGGGCCAGGGACCAGGTGAACGAGTAGGTGGAGCGGGAAACGCCGTTGATCCACTCGAAGTTCTGTGCCCTGGCGGGTCCGTTCAAACGATCCAGGTTGGTCATCTTGGGAAGAGATCCGATCCGGACCTCTCCGTCGGCCCCCTCCACGGTCACTACGAAGCGGATCGATGTGGTGTCGGTAATGCCGGTGTTGGGACGGATCGAAGCCCGGATGCGGGGAGCCGCCACCGCCGTGCCGAAGCACCACGCCCAGACCAGAACCATGCAGACCGAGGCTGCTTTATTCACCAGTCCTTCTCCCGGCGTTTTCCAGGCCGCGCAGCTTTGCGCGCCGCCTCTTCCTTCAGCGCTTTCTTTTCCTGGTTCTTCAGGCTATCCAGGAGCCGCTCCGCCTCTTCCTTGCTCATTTTCTCTTCCGCCTGCCGCTTGGCGGTACCG
>CAZZIV010000002.1:0-51846 GCA_964654385.1 uncultured Acidobacteriota bacterium
CCTTGCATACGGCCCTGCGGCGCTCCGAACGCGGTACTACCTTTCTACCGCACAGCCTCCTAGCCCGATTTATTCATGAGGGACCGTAGCGAGGAGCCGTAGGTGCTTCATGCATAAAGCGGGCTACGCTTTAGATCCGGATCCCGCCATCAGGAGAGCCGGACTGCCCCAGGCAGAAATCCTGCCCCGGAAAATCGTCGGTACCTGACTGTGTCCAATGTGAAATTCACAGATTTTATGGGCGCCCCGTTATGGGCGCCCTTCCCGAACTCGCTCTCGCAGCGGCCTATTCTTCCATGTACGGGTAACGGAAGTCGGTGGGCGGCGCGAAGTTCTCCTTGATCGTTCTCGGGTTGACCCACCGGATCAGGTTCAAGTAGCTGCCGGCCTTATCGTTGGTGCCGGAAGCCCTGCCGCCGCCGAACGGTTGCTGGCCGACCACGGCGCCGGTCGGCTTGTCGTTGATGTAGAAGTTGCCGGCGGCGTGGGTCAACGCTTCGGTCATCTGCACGATCACCTCCCGGTCCTTGGCGAAAACGGCGCCGGTGAGCCCGTAGTCGGAACCTTGGTCGCAGAGTTGCAGCGTTTTTTCGAACCGGTTGTCCGGGTAGACGTAGATGGTCAGGACCGGCCCGAAAATCTCTTCCCGCATCAACTTGAAGTCCGGCTTCTTCGCCAGGATGACCGTCGGCTCCACGAAGTACCCTTTCCGGCCGTTGCATCCGCCGCCGTACAGGATCCGCGCGTCTTTGGAGCGCCTTGCGAACGAGATGTATTTGCGAATGTTGTTGAAGGCGCCCGGGTCGATCACGGCGCCCATGAAATTCCGGTAGTCGGCCGGATCGCCCATGTGGATTTTGTCGAGATCCTGCTGCATCCTTTTCCAGAGCCTGGGCCAGATCGACTTGGGGATATACGCCCGGGAAGCGGCGGAGCATTTCTGCCCCTGGTACTCGAAAGCGCCTCGAACCAGGGCGGTGGCGAGAGCCGGAACGTCCGCCGACCTGTGAGCGAAGACGAAATCCTTCCCGCCGGTCTCTCCGACGATCCGGGGATAGTACTTGTACCGGTCGATGTTGTCGCCGACGGTTCTCCACATCCCCTTGAACACTTCGGTCGATCCGGTGAAATGGATGCCGGCCAGATGGGGGCTGGACATGACCGGGTCGCCGACGGCGCCGCCGGGGCCTGGGACCATGTTGATGACGCCGGCGGGAAGCCCCGCTTCTTCGAGGATATCCATGATGAAGTGAGCCGCGTACACCGCCGAGGAGGCCGGCTTCCAGATCACCGTGTTCCCCATCAACGCCGGCGCCGTCGGCAGGTTGCCCGCGATGCTGGTGAAGTTGAACGGAGTGACCGCGAACACGAACCCTTCCAGTGGGCGGTGTTCCAGGGAATTCCAGCAGACGGCGCCGGATTCGGGCTGCTGCATGTAAATCTGCTGCATGAACGCCGGGTTGAAGCGCCAGAAGTCGATCAGCTCGCAGGCGGAATCGATCTCCGCCTGGTGACAGGTCTTGGACTGGCCCAGGACGGTGGCGGCGTTCAGCATCTGGCGGTACTTCCCGCTGAGCAGTTCCGCCGCCTTCAGGAAGACGGCGGCCCGGTGTTGCCACGGTGTGTTCGACCAGGAGTCCCGGGCGGCCAGGGCGGCGTCGATCGCCTTCTGCACCTCTTTCTTCCCGCACGGGTGCCAGTGAGCCAGGACGTGTCCATGGTCGTGGGGCATGACCGCGTCGGCCGGCTTCCCGGTGCGCACCTTCCGGCCGCCGATCCGCGCGGGGATGTCGATCACCTTTCCGGACAGTTTCTTCAACCAGGCTTCCAGGGCGTTCCGTTCGGGACTGCCGGGAGCGTAGGAGAAGATCGGCTCGTTGTAAGGTTCGGGAACGTCGAAGATACCGTTGGCCATGTCGTCGTCTCCAGGAGCCGGCTCCGGCTCGAAAGAAAAGATTGAGGCCTATTGTAGCTGCTTTGAAGGGGAAGCGCCGGGGCGAATCGCCTCGGCGAGCCCCTGAATCGCGTCCAGCGCCCGCCGGTTTCCGGGACCTGCGTAATCCCGGGGAACGTAGTAGGCGGCCTGCACGTAAATCTCGTTCAGGATCCTGCCGGCGGAGGCTTTCCGCTCCTCGTCCGGATCGCTCTCGGCCGTCTTTTTGAGTTTCTCGATCCCGAGGGTGATGATCAATCCTTCCGCGGTGGCCGGGTGCCCGGTGCGAATCGACTCGAGGACGATTTTCTTGGCCTTTTCGACCCGGCGAGCTTCCCGGGCGGCCAGGGAAGCCAGGATCTTCCGCTGCCGCAGGTAGCCGGGGGAGGTCAGGATCTGCTTCAGCCGGGCGTCGCAGTTGGAGAGGCCCTGTCCGTCCTGGATCCCCCGGTAGTCGACGAGCATGGAGCGGTAGAGCCCGGCCGCCCCGGACGGATCCCCTGCGGTCCACTTTTCCTCCGCCCTGTACTGATCCTCTTTCCAGAGCCGTTCCACCGCGGTCTTCGCCTTCTCGTCGAGAGGAAGGATCCCGTCCCGGACGGCGATCAGGTGGAACCAGGCCAACCCGCGCGTGGCCAGATCGGGAGGCGGCCAGGAATGCTCGCCGTCGAACCGTTCCAGCCGGGAGGCGCGGCCCGCTTCCGCCAGCGCCTTTTCCAGGCGGGCCATCTCCTGGTAGTTGAAGTCGGTCCGTCCGGTCGTACCGTAGAAAGCGAAACGCTCTCCTTCTTTCGGCTCTTCCCCGAAAGGGTAGCCGGCGCCTGCTCCGAAAATACCGGCGATCGCCCCGGGAGCGGTCCGGGCCATCCGCACCGCCACCCGGACGGTGCCGGAGAAGCCGGCTACGTATACCCGTTTCCCCGCCACGGAAAATCGTCGGTGGGCGTCGGTCCAGATCGCCCGGAGCGCCTGCTCGGTTTCGTCGCCGCCGGTGTCGCTGGCCGAGTCGTAGGAGGCGGCCAGGATATACCCGTACCGTTCCGCGCCTTCCCGGAAGTGAGACAGGGCGGAGAGGGCGTTTCCTCGGGGATCCAGAACGATCAGCAGCGGCCAGGAGGATTCCTCGGTGTAGCTGGAGGGGAGGTAGAGCGCGTAGCTCATGGCCGGGTTTCCGGAACATCGGACCTGTTCGGTAACCTGCCCGGTCGCCGGGCCGGGTTCTCCGAAGGCGGCCGGCGTCAAAAGGCCGGTTGTCGGCAATCCGGTGGCAAGCAACAGTGGAAGGAACATCGCAGGGAACGCTGCCGGATGTTTCATGCTCTCATTCTACTCTACCTGGGACAACGCTTCCTGTACCTGCTTGCTGTGGGCGTCGGTGTTCTGTTGCATCTCTCGAAGGTCGGGAAGGCCGGTTTCCCGGAGGGCCTCCGCCGCTTCGGTCCGGCCGTGGTCCGAGATCGGCCCGGCGCCTTCGATTCCCGGAAGGGTCTGGAGGGCCGGGGCCGATGCGTTCCAGGATTTCGCCGCCAGCAGGAGAACGATCGCCAGGGCGATCAGGACGATCACGAACCCGATGCCGCCGCTCTTCATCTTTAGATGACTCATGAAGAAAAGGTAGATTTCCCGGCGGCTTCCGGCAAGGGGGCCGGAAGAAGCCTTACAATGGAGAGGAAATTGGAGAAAAACATGGCGGCAATCCGAATTCCGGGATCGGTTCTCCTCTGGGCCTGCCTGGCAGGGGCCGGGTCGATTCCGGCGGACTCTCCATCGGTGACCGGCCGGATCCATGTCCTTCTGATGGAAGGACGGGAATCGGCGGGGAACGGTTCCCTGGAGCGACGGGCGAGCCTGGATCGGCTCGCGGAGCGGAGGGCGGAACAGGTGGCGGCCCGTCCCCGCAGCCGGAGGCTTCAGAATGAAGAACCGGTCGGCCTCTCCATCTCCGGCGATCCGCATCTGTACCGAAGGACGGAGGAGCGGTTGATCTTGTTGAAAGGGGCGCCGCCTGTGGAAGGCGTTCTGAAAGAATGGAAAGGGTACGCTTCGGCCTGGAAATCTCTGACCGAGGGGAAGTGGGACGCCGTCGGGTACGGCACCACCCGGGCGGAGGACGGCTGGCTGGTTTTCATCGCCATCCTGGCCCGGGACCTGAAGGTACGGAAAGGCCCTCGGGAGATCGACCGGGCGGAACGGTTCGTGTTCGATAAGGTGAACGAAATCCGGAAGGAGAGTCGTCTGCCGGTGTTGGAGCTTTCCTCGCAGCTCTCGAAGGCGGCGCGGGGTCACAGCCGGGAGATGGCGGCCTCCGGGCGATTCGCTCACGAGGGGATCGGCGGCACCACTCCCGCCGACCGGGTGGAAGCGGCCGGGATCTCCTATCGAGGCCTGGCGGAGAACATCACCATGAACAACAACCCGGACGCGGCCGTGTTGCAGGCGGTCCGGGACTGGATGAACAGCCCCGGCCACAGGAAAAACATCCTGGATCCACGATTCCGGATCACCGGTGTCGGCGTCGCCGTAACCGACGATGGAAAATACTATTTTACCCAGCTGTTTCTGTTTCGTTGACCGGGAGTCCAAGGGCCGGACCCGCGCAGCGATCGGATCCGTGCTCGGAGATCCTGCCGGACCGCAAGGAGGCGGCCGATGAGCCGAATCGAGGGGCGCAAGGGCGTGGTGCGAGGCCGGTTCGCCCCCAGCCCGACCGGCGACATGCATGTAGGGAACGCGTTCTCGGCGCTCCTGGCCTGGTTGTCGGTTCGTTCCCGGGGCGGCGTTATGGTGCTGCGCATGGAAGACCTGGACCTGCCCCGGGTGCGCCCCGGCTCCGCCGAACGGATCCTGGAAGACCTGGAGTGGCTCGGCCTGGATTGGGACGAAGGGCCGCGCAGGTCGGGCGACCGGAGCGAGGGGCGCACGCTGGAGCGAGGTCGGTACGGTCCGTACCACCAGTCGGCCCGGTTCGACCTGTATGAACAAGCGTTCAGGCGGCTGCAGGAACTCGACGCGGTTTATCCCTGTTTCTGCAGCCGGAGAGACGTCGCCTCCGCGGCCGCCGCCCCCCAGGAGCCGGGGGACGAGCTGCTCTACCCGGGAACCTGTCGGGAGGTTCCGCCGGAGGAGGCGAGCCGACGGATCGCCGGCGGGGAGCGGCATGCCTGGCGGTTCCGCGTGGACCGGGAATGGGCGCCCGAGTTCCAGGATCGGGTCCGCGGCCCGCAGGGCGGAGAGGACCGGGCGGCGCCGGGAGATTTCGTGGTCCGGAGGTACGACGGTTCCCCTTCCTACCAGCTCGCGGTGATCGTGGATGATCTGCTCATGAAGATCGACGAAGTGGTCCGCGGGGACGATCTGCTCCCCTCCGCCGCCCGGCAGGTCCTCCTGGCGGAGGCGCTGGATGTACACCCGCCGACCTATGGTCATGTACCGTTGATCCTGGGCGAGGACGGAAAACGCCTTTCCAAACGGCATCAAGGTGTGACCCTCAGGGAGCTCAGGGAGGCGGGCTGGAGCCCGGAAAGGCTGGTGGGGGAACTGGCCCGCCTGGCCGGATTGCGCGCGGACCGTTCTCCCGTTTCCGCGGGGGACCTGGTGGCCGGTTTTTCCTTGAACAAGGTTGCCGGAATGGCGAACGGCGTACGATGGGATCCATGCCTGGAGCCGTCTTAACCTTAAGGCCGACAAGCTGGGTTGGGAGGGGTGAATCTCGGGAGTAGAGGTTATGGATAAATATGGTGGGATTGCCGCCGATCTGACCGCAGTTTCCTTGTAGTATCGTCCTGGGAATTCCTAAATATATCTAGATATATAGCCGTTTTTTCGGAATTGGGTTAAGTAGAACCTTCGCGCCGGAGGGCGCAACACCTATAGAAACAGAACGGTTGACAGATTATTTTTCTTATCCAATACTGACCCATGTCTACTGGGTTTGGGAGATTTCGTTTTGGCTTTTGCCTCTTCAGAAAAATTCATGGGTAGTATCCAGTACGGGTGAAGCACCAAGTGCATGATACAAGGTGATTTCAGCCGCATTGGAAGAGATGGTTAAACCGGGTCGCCATGTGCGGCCCATGGAGGATTGAAACGATGAAACTAGCCAAGCAAGTACTGCTTTTGCCCCTGCTCGTGCTGGTGGCTGGAGTACTCTGCGCACCGGACACTGAGGCGATCCCGGCCTTCGCCCGGGAAAACGGCCTTGCATGCTCCTCTTGCCACTCCGCAGTTCCCTATCTGAATGCGAATGGAAGGGACTTCAAGGAAACCGGCTACACCGAACCCGGCAAGGGCGTACCGATCTCTGCGCGGCTCAAGGGGTACATCTTCGATGACTCCGATGGCAGCGATTCGCAAATCCGTTCGATCCACGAAGTCGAAATCCTATCCGGTGGCAAGTTCGCCGACAAGGGCTCCTGGTTCCTGGAAGTCGAAGGCGAAGACGAGGATAATTTCAGCACCGCCGCCGCCGGCACCTTCTCCTGGCATCAGAACCGGCAGCTGAACTTCTCCTTCGGGATCGGATCGATTTTCCACCCGGATCCCTACAACTCCCTGGCCGACGGCGGGCGCCGATTGACCGTCGCCCACAAGACCCCGTTAAACGTCGGCAGCAGCGTTGATGCACGGTTCCGCAAGGATGCACAGTACGCCAGCGTCTGGGGCCGGTCGGGCCAGTTCTTTTACCTGGCCAGTTTCAGTGCAGGAAACGGCAATCCGGAAGGGGTGGATCCAAACAATATCCTGGGCCGGATCGCTTACGACTTCAACGATGACATGATGGTCGGCGGATTCTACTTCGACGGAGAAGACGTTGGGGGGATGTACGATCTGTCTCGCTGGGGCATCGACTGGAACCTCGCCTTCAACAACCTGTACATCGTCGGAATGTTCATGAATGCCCAGGAAGAGCTGATGGGCGGTGGACCTACCAACGACAACAACGCCGGCTACGTGGAGGTATTCTTCACCCAGCAGCGCGACGACAGGCCGTTTTTCGTCCCGCTGGTGCGGTACGATTTCACTGAAGCGAACGATGGAGTGGACCAGATTTCCTCAATTACAGCCCAACTGGGGGTCTACGTCCGGGAGAACTTCAAGCTCGCCCTGGAATACACCACTGAAACCGACCAGGTGCCGGGTGTTCCGGAATCGGATCGAACGACCCTGATGGCGGACGTCGTTTTCTGATCTGACGAATTTCGTTTTGTTGTGGCGCACCGTCCGGACCACGGGCGGTGCGTCACAGTTTTTTAGGCCCGGCGCGTGCCCCATATGAAGCAATAACAGGGGCGGTCCCCCTTTAAATGATTGCAATTCGTTACGGTACGACTTCCTGGACCGTTTCATGCTCGGGCCGAAATCAGGTTTTGCCGGCGGGTTCTCCTCGTGGAGTATCAGCACTTCTTCGATCCCCCGGTCCAGTTGCGGGTCCATCCCGGCCACGATCTCCTGGGGCAGCCACTGTACCTCGATGTTCGGAATCCCCCCCCGGTTCTCCAGAGCCCACTCGTCCTTCGGGTCCCACCAGGCGACCTGGGACTGGGTCACCAGTCAGCCGTCCACCAGCGGCCTGAGGCTGGTGATGCCGTTGACCCCGCCCCAAGTCCGGGTGCCGATGATCGGTGCCAGCCCTTCCAACTGCACCGCCTGGGGGAAGATGTCGCCGTCAGAGCCGGAACGTGAGTTCACCAGCACCACGAACGGCCCGTTGAGCACACGGTACGGGTACGGCCCGGTGGCGCCGCCTCGAACGTAGCTCCAGCTCAACACCTTGCGCCGTCACCGCTCCAGCATGAGCTGAGAGTACGAGCCGCTGCCGTTCCAGCGCACGTCCACCACCGTGCCTTTCTTGGCCAGCTGGGGGTAGAACCAGGTGTTGAACTCGATCATCCCCGGGTTGAGCATGTCCGGGATGTGGGGTAATCCGACCCAGGTCGGATAGTGAACAACCTGCGCCCCATCATGAGTACCGCTCATGATGGGGCGCGTTTTCTTTTAGAAGAAACGCCCTTGCCGGTTCTTGCCCGGCCAGGCGCCCTCCAGTGCAAGCAGGCGCTTCTTGATTTCCATCCCGCCGCCGTAGCCGGTAAGAGAGCCGTCCGCGCCGATCACTCGGTGGCAGGGGACCACGATCGGAATCGGGTTGGCTCCGTTGGCGGCGCCTACGGCCCGAACCGCCTTCGGCCGGCCGATGGTTTCGGCCATCTCGCCGTAGGTCCTGGTCTCCCCGTACGGGATGGCACATAGCGCCTCCCAGACTTCCCGCTGGAACGGTGTGCCGGACGGGGAAAGGGGCAGGTCGAAGCGACGAAGACGTCCTGCAAAGTAATGGTCCAGTTGCCGGGCGGTTTCCTCCAGGATCGACGTGGCGGCCGGTGCCGGCCGTCTACCGGGTTCGGCCTGTTCCGCTTCGGTCCGTCCAGCGCCGTGAAACTGGATCCACGCCAGCCCCGTGTCCGATGCGACCAGGCCCAACCGGCCCACCGGGCTGTTCACGAGGAGGGTCGCTGCAGAACGGTCGGTTTCCAGAGTTCCCGATTCCATGAAACCCACCCTACCACGGGAACGAGAACGACGGAGCGCCTGTACGGTGAAGACCGGGTGGCGTCAACTCCAGCAGCCCGCCTACTCCTTCCCGGTTTCCACCGGAATCCGGGGAAGGGTATCTTCCGCGTCGGCCAGCGAATAGCCGATCACCGCCATGGCCGCCACGTTCTTGGCCAGCGCGTCCGGATCGACCTTGTCCAGGGTGTCCGCCATGGTGTGATGCCAGTCGAAATAATACGTGGTGTCCTGCCGCAGGCCGATCTGCGGAACGCCGAAGGATCGAAGAGGCGAGATGTCCGCTCCTCCGCCCCCTTCCTTGACCGTATCGGCGCCGATGGCGGCAAGGGTTCGAGCCATCGCCCGAACCATCGCGACGCCTCCATCGCCGGCGGAGACGCCGAACCCCTGGGGAGCGCCGGCGCCGGCGTCCGATTCCAGCGCCGCCACGATCCGCGCGGCTTCCTCGCCATGGGCCCTGGCGTACGTCTTCCCGCCCCAGGAGCCGGTCTCCTCGCCGACATACAGGACGCCGCGGACGGTGCGGCGGGGATGCAGGCCCAGGGCGTGAAGGATCCGGAGGCTTTCCATCACCATGGTGCAGCCGGCCCCGTCGTCGATGGCGCCGGTTCCCATGTCCCAGGAATCCAGGTGGCAGGCCAGGATGACGACTTCCTCCGGCTTCTCACGGCCGGGAATTTCCGCCACCACGTTGGCGGACTCGGCCATCGGTTCATTCCGGCAGCTCAGATCGTATTCCATGACCACCTTTTCTCCGGAGGCAAGCAGCCGTTGGATCAGTTCGGTATCCTCGGCGCTGATCGAGGCGGTGGGGATTTTGGGAACTTCGTCGTCGTACCGCATCATACCGGTGTGGGGGAGGCGGTAATCGGCGGTTCCCAACGACCGGTTCAGGGAGCCGACGGCGCCCTGTTTCGCCGCTTCGACGGCGCCGGCTACCCGGTACTTGGCCGCCCAGCCGTAACCGTGGCCGATGCCGCCGCCGTTCCGGAGAATCGGCGCGGTGTAAAGGACGATCTTTCCTTCGACCTTTTTGCCGAGGGCGTGGAGTTCTTCGAAGTCGGCCACGGCGATGACCTCGGCCCGAACGCCGCCCGCCGGGGTGGCGATGCTGCCTCCCAGGGCGGTGATCGCCACCGGGTGCTCGGTCGGCAGGACGATCCGGGCGGAGGCGTTTCCACGCACCCAGTGAGGAACCATGGCCGGTTCCGTGTGTACGTTCGAGGCGCCGTCTTTCCGGAATTCGTCCGCCGTCCATTCGATCGCTTTCTGGAGGTTGGCGGAGCCGGTGATGCGGGGGCCGATCCGATCGGTGAGCCAGGCCAGGCGGTCGTAGGCGGAATGGTCGGCCAGGGCTGCGCCCAGGATTCGTGCGGAGACGCCGGTCTCCGGCGTTTCGATATCCCCCGGTTCCGTGGAGGAGGCGAATGTTCCCGTGGTGACGGAAAGGAGCAAGGCCGCGGCGGTGGCGGCGAGGGTGGGGAAGAAGGAAGAAGTCATCCGGCGCATGGCGTTCCTTTCTCGGCAGGTTGATCGAAGCCCTATTATTCCACGACATGGCGTTGGCGGGAAACCGCGGACAGGGGACGGGGGCTGGCCGGGTTCGGACCGGGGTTCAGCCGGCGCCCAGGCGCCGTCGGAGCTTTGCCTGCAGGCCGGGCGGGAGGCCCGGCTTCCGCATGAGGGCCTGCAGGGCTTTCCTGTCCAGTCTGCCGAGATGCTTTTCCGCCAGGGCGAGGGTCGATCGGGGATGGGCCAGCAGGTCGGACAGCAGGGCCATGTCGTGGAGCCACCTGGAATCGGCGGCAATTATTTCCAGTGTGCGGGGGAGAAGTTGGTTGTTCTTGAGGAGGAGACGGAGTTCCCGGGCGAGCAGGTTCGGGTTGCGGGTGAGGGAGTCCAGGACTTTCGGATCCGGATCCTGCATCAGGATGCCCCTTTCCCGGGGATGGCCGGTCCGGCCGGCGAGATTGACCCTGTGGGGCAGGGGGATGCGGGAAAGTTTTCGGCGGATCCGGTCCACCGGGTCGGCCGGGTCGATATCATCCAGGAGATTGGGGGCATGTCCCTCGATGACCCGTTGGAGGATCGATTCCAGGAGCCTCTTTTCCTCGGATCCGTGGAGCTGGAATTCCAGGGCCAGGACGGTTTCGGAGTCGGTTTCCCCCTCCTGGATCCGGACGACCGTTCCGGCCAGTTCCAGTTGCCGGTCTCCGGCAGGGGTGTCCAGACGGAAGCGGACCTGCGGTTCCGAGGGCCATGGGATGCCCCCCTGAAGCCGGACGCCGGTCCGGCTCAAGTCGAACGCCCGGCACGGATAATCGTTGCCCCGGTAGTGGACGATCGCCGGGATTCCGGCCCTGAACCGCGCATTGCGGGGCGCTGGATGTGCATGGCTTTCCGGCATCGCAGCCTTCCGGTGGCCTCCTGGTTTCGTGGACTCCCAAGGATACCCTGTAGGTGGCCCGGAGCACCAACATTCTTCCTTCCACCTCCGATTCGGTGGAAAAGTGGACCTTTTCGGCTCTCTTTTGAGGGTTCTGATTCGGTATTTTTGGGTGTAGGGTTCTGGCCATGCAGTTTCAAATCCCGGTAAACCAGAAGATTTTGAACCTTGTGGCCCACCTGGACCACTTCCGAGGATTATGGTCCGCAGGCAGTTGGATCCCCGTCGCGAGGCGGGAGGCGCTGATGGCGGAGGCCCGGGTGCAGTCGACCCTGACCGCCTGCCGGATGGGCGGGATTCGTGTCAGCGAAAAGGAGATCCGGCAGGGTACCCTCCACGAAGACGAACGAAATTACCGGGAAGCGGAGATCTTCGGATTCCTGCGGGCGCTGGAGGCCGGGCATCGGGATTACGGGGAGATGTTGACGGCGGAGCGGATCCAGGAGACCCACGCCGTCATCACCGGGCAGAAACCTACCGAACTTCACCCTGCCGGCTGGCGGACCACCCATCTGGACAAGGAGGTGTTCAGCGAGGACGGCAAGGCGATCGGACGGGTGTTCACTACGCTGCCGCCCCATGTTTTGGACGAAACCATGGAAGACCTGGTCACCTGGTTGGAGTGGGAGCTTCGAAGCCGGGAACAGCATCCGCTGCTTGCGATCGGGGTATTCACGCTGGCGTTGATCGCCGCCAGCCCGTTCGAGGCGGCCAACGGCCGGGTGGTGTGGGTGCTGTTGTCCATGCTCCTGGAACGGGCCGGGTATGCGCCCGCGGTGTTCGCCCCGTTGCTGAACGGGAACCGGGTGGAACGGGACGCCTATTACGACGCACTGGACCGTTCCCAGGATCGAATCTGGAGCGGAGAGGCGGACCTGGCTCCCTGGCTGATCTTTTTTCTGGAAACCTTGGTTGGCCAATCCGTCCGGGTCGAGGCGATTGCCGAGGAAGAGAGGGAGTCCGCCGCCCTTTCTCCGCTGCAACGGCATATTCTAGACACGGTGCAGCGGCACGGCAGCGCCGAGGCCGGCCTGTTAATGAAAGTGACCGGCGCGAACCGGAACACCCTGAAAGACAACCTCCGCCGCCTGGTGGACCAGGGAGCGCTCGAGCGCCTGGGAAAACGCCGCGGAACCCGTTACCGGATGCCTTAAATAAATCTGACCCTATATAAATCGGCGTTTTTAAATAGGGTCAGATTTATTTTTGGACGCCCGCAGTCCGGGATCACCTGAGAAAACTGGCGGTGTCTACCGTTTTGAATTCGGTTTGTCCGCGCCATGCTGAAAATTGTCAATGTGCGCCGGAATC
Organism: uncultured Acidobacteriota bacterium; assembly: GCA_964654385.1. Taxonomy (GTDB): domain Bacteria; phylum Acidobacteriota; class Polarisedimenticolia; order Polarisedimenticolales; family Polarisedimenticolaceae; genus Polarisedimenticola. Next base: position 12,255 of record CAZZIV010000002.1, read on the forward strand.
CTGCTTTCCTGACATAGAATGGACAAATGCGGTGTGGCGCTATGAAAATAACCATACCGGCGGCACGCCGGAACGGCCGAAAACATGCTTTATTCAACAGGAACTAGCTATCAGGAATCGGCCTTGGGAGTCGACGCGGACTTCCGGGCCAGCTCTTCGTCGATCATCGCCTTCATCTTCTCGTAAGGGGCGACGCCGACCATCATCCGGCCGTTTACGAAGAAGGTCGGCGTACCGGTCACGCCCAGCTTCGCACCGTCCTTGAAGGAAGCTTCCACCACCGTATCGTACTTCCCTGAATCGAGGCAGGTGTTGAAGGCGTTCATATCCATGCCGATCGTTTCGGCCCGGCTTACGAAATCGGTCCTGTCCAAGGCGCCGTTCTTTTCCATGAAGCTCTTGTTGAACTCCCAATATTTCCCCTGGTCGCCGGCGCAGCGGGCGGCCACGGCGGCGGGACGGGCGTTTTTGTGGAACGCCAGCGGGTAGTCCCTGTAGATCAACTGGATCTTGTCGCCGTATTCCTCCATCAACCGCTCGAGTACCGGATGGGCCCGCTTGCAGTAGGGGCACTGGTAGTCGGAAAACTCGACCAGGGTGATCGGGGCGTTGCCCGGCCCGCGCTTCGGCTCGCCGGCGGGAACCGGCACGTCCACCCGGGGAGGCTCCATGACCAGACGGAACCCGGCCTTCTTCTCCAGGTTGGCGATCAACTGGTCCCGGACAGCGTTCACCTTGATCTGTTTGATGTTCTGCCGGATCGGCTCTTTCAAGTCTTCGTAGGAGCGGGTCTGAAAATCTTTGATCCGGTTCTTGTTCCTGTCGAAGAACTGTTTCACCTCTTCATCGGAGGGGTCCGGGATCTTGGAGAGCACTTCGTTCTTGAAGTATTCCTCGGCGGTGATCCCCTGCGCCGCGGCTTCGGCGTTGACCAGTTTTTCCGCCACGATCCTTTCCAGGGCCGCCCTTCGCTGTTCGTACATCTGCTCCCGCAGCTTGGCCAGTTCCCCGGCGACCATGTTGTCCACGTCTTCCTGCGGGATCGATTCATCGCCCAGGTAGGCGGCGACCTTTTTCTGGAGTTCCGCCGGAGCGGAAGATTTCTCGTCGCCGTTTCCGGCGCTGCAACCGGTCACGGTGAGCGCCAGGGCGGCAACCAACGGTACGGTGATCGAATGGGCGAAGCGCATGGTTCTTTCCTTCCGTGAAGTGACGAAAATATCGGGTTCACTATACCTGTACGCCTTTGGGCCGTCCAACCGGGCCTCTCTGTCGGACCGATCGAAGGCGCGAACCGTGAAAAACCCGCCGGATGCGGGAGAGAGGGCGCACGGTCAAGACAGGGCCGGAGGTTCCGGGAAACCGGATCGGCAACCGGGGCGGCCAGGGCGGCCCGGAAACTTTCCGGGCTAGAATAGGCCTATGAGCGATCGACCGGTCACCATTATCGGAGGCGGACTGGCTGGAAGCGAGGCGGCCTGGCAGGTGGCCCACCGGGGCGCGCGGGTCCGGTTGTACGAAATGCGCCCGGCCACTCCCACGCCGGTTCATTCCACCGGCAACCTGGCCGAGCTGGTCTGCTCCAACTCGTTCAAGTCCCTGGACCGGTCCAGCGCCCATGGACTCTTGAAGGCGGAAGCGATCCGCCTCGGCTCGATGATTTTCGACGCCGCCCTGAAAAGCCGCGTCCCCGCCGGAGCGGCCCTGGCGGTGGACCGGGCCCGGTTCCCTGAAGAGGTTACCGGCAGAATCGCCTCCCACCCGAACATCACCGTCCTCCGGGAAGAGGTGAAGGCGCTCCCGGAAGAGGGGGTCGTCATCGTGGCCGCCGGCCCGCTGGCCGGCGAGAAGCTGGCGACGGCGATCGCCGGCTTCACCGGCAGGGATCATCTCTATTTTTACGACGCCATCGCCCCGGTGGTGGAAGCGGACAGCCTGGACCGGTCGATCGTCTTCGCCGCCTCCCGGTACGGCAAAGGCGACGGCGACGACTACCTGAACTGCCCGATGAACGAAGAAGAGTACAACCGGTTCCTGGACGCCCTGCGGGCCGGGGAAAAGGCCGACCTGCACGCCATCGACCGCACGCCGTTCTTCGAGGGCTGTCTTCCGATCGAGGTGATGGCGGAGCGGGGCCGGGACACCCTGCGCTTCGGGCCGATGAAGCCGGTCGGCCTTACCGACCCTAGGACCGGCAGGCGCCCCTGGGCGGTGGTCCAACTCCGGCAGGACAACCTGGCCGCCGAGCATTACTCCATGGTCGGGTTCCAGACCTGCCTGAAATGGCCGGCCCAGAAAGAAGTCCTTCGGAAAATCCCCGGCCTGGCCCGGGCGCGTTTCGTCCGGTACGGGCAGATCCATCGGAACTGCTACATCAACGCGCCGGCGGCTCTTCTCCCGACCCTTCAAACGAAGACCCGGCCGGACCTGCTCTTCGCGGGGCAGATCGCCGGCGTGGAAGGCTACTCCGAGTCCGCCGTGTCCGGGCTGGTGGCCGGGATCAACGCCGCCCGGATCGCCCAAGGACGCCGGCCGCTGACCTGGCCGGAAGACACCATGACCGGCGCCCTGCTCCGGTATATCGCCTTTGCCGATCCGGAGAACTACCAGCCGACCAATTCCACTTTCGGCCTCCTGCCGCCGCCCCCGCCTACGGCGCGCCGAAAGGCCGATCGCAAGAAGGCCCGGGCCGACCGGGCGCTCCGATCCCTGGAGCGATGGATCGAAGAGCACGCTCTTATCCCGGCGGAGGCCTCTCGATGAGCCGCGTCACCCGGTTCGAAAAATGGGTGCGCCTTTACCTGGCCTACCTGACCGACCAGCGCCATGTCTCCCGGGAAACGATCCGGGCGTACAAGGTAGACCTGGAGTTCTTCGCCGGGTACCTCCAGGATTCGATGCCGGAGGCGCTATCCGATCCGGCTGAAATCCGCACGCTGAGCATCCGGGGTTTCGTGGCCGACATGAGCCGGTCCGGCCTGGAGCGCTCATCCATTGCCCGGCGGCTTTCGGCGGTCCGATCGTTCTTTCGGTTTCACGCCCGGAGGGGGCGGATCGAATCCAACCCGGCCGAACCGGTGCCGGCGCCGAAGCTGCCGAAGAAACTTCCCCGGGACATGAGCGTGGATGAAATATTCTCCCTCCTGGACAAGATCGACACCGGCGACCTGGCCGGTGTGCGGGACCGGGCGATCCTGGAATTCCTGTACGCCACCGGGCTCCGGGTCGGCGAGCTGGTTTCCCTGGATCTTCATGACATCGACCTGCCGGCCGGCGTGGCGCGGGTGCTGGGAAAGGGGCGGAAGGAACGGATGACCCCGTTCGGCGGGAAGGCGCAGAAAGCCCTCCGGTGCTGGCTGGAGGCGTCCGCGGGCCGCCGGGAGCAGGCGAAAGACCCGGAGGCGCTGTTCCTGAATCTCCGCGGCGGCCGCCTGACCGACCGGAGCGTCCGGCGGATCCTGAATCGTCGCCTCCAGGACGCCGCCCTCCACCTTCGCGTCTCTCCTCACACGATCCGCCATTCCTTCGCCACCCACCTGCTCGGAGCCGGCGCCGATCTGCGGGCGATCCAGGAACTGCTGGGCCACGCCTCCTTATCCACCACCCAGCGTTACACCCATGTCACGCCGGATACGTTGATGAAGGTGTACGACCAGGCCCACCCCCGGGCGTTCCGGAAAGGCAAACGACCATGAGCGTTGGGAACGAATTCGAACAAACGGCCATGGAAGCCGCCTCGGTGGCCGGCCTCGTTCTTCGGAAACGTTTCCGCTCCGCTGATCCACTGCAGGTGGAGCGGAAAGGGTTTCACGACTTCGTCACCGAGGTAGACCGGGAGTCGGAGCGGCGGCTGACCGCCGTTCTCCGGGAGCGGTATCCGGACCACGGGATCATGGCGGAGGAAGGGTCGCCGGAGACATGCCGGACCGGGTATCGCTGGATCATCGACCCGCTGGACGGCACCACCAACTTCATCCACGGTATCCCGACCTTCTGCGTCTCCGTCGCCCTGGAAGACGAAGAAGGCCTCCTGGCCGGGGCGGTGTTCGATCCGTTTCATGACGAGATGTTTCACGCCTCCCGGGGGGAAGGGGCCCGGCTGAACGGCGATCCGATCCGGTGCAGCCGGCCGGCCGGCTTCGATGCGGCGCTGCTCTCTACCGGCTTCCCGTTCCGAAACTTCGAAAAGATCGACCGGTACCTGGAGGCGCTGAAGAGTTGCATGGAGACGACCTCCGGCATCCGGCGGGCGGGGTCGGCGGCGATCGACCTCGCGTACACCGCCTGTGGAAGGTACGACGGGTTCTGGGAAACCGGCCTGGCGCCTTGGGACCTGGCCGCCGGGGCGCTGCTGGTGCAGGAAGCGGGAGGAACGGCGACCGATTTTTCCGGTGGCGATCGATATCTGCTGACAGGGGAGATCATGGCGGCAGGGCGGGAGACCTACCGGGAAATGCTGGTGAAGCTTAAGCCTCTTCTTCTTCCTGCTTGTACAGATAGCGAATCGAGTGCTTGAATATCAGCAGGTTCGGTCCGTCGTCCCGGTTCACCTTCAAGCATTGACGGTCGTACCATTCGATCCAGCCCCGAAGCTGTTCGCCGTTGTCCAGTTCCACCACCATCGGGGTCTGGGAATTCATCTGCTTCAGGTAGTAGAACGCTTCGGCGTTGGTCAGTTCGGGGGGAACCGGGCGGCGACGGGATCCGCCCTGGTGATGGCCGTCCCGGCCCCTGGACCGGTCGGAGTGTTCTTTCGAATGGCCCTGGGGCCTGTCGCGGTTCTCCTGCAGCATGGTGTTGCCGGAATATTTTTCCTTGAGCTGCTGCAGGTTGGGTCGAACGAGTTTTCTGTTCACCATCTCTTACGCTCCCCTGTCAGGATATCGGATCCCTTTCCTCGAATGCATGGACAATGGCTGTCGTGCGGGGGGTGGCTAGCACAATCACTTTATCAAAGATTCGGAAGAACTCACAATGGGTACAAAGATTTTTTCATAATTATGACATTATTATTATAATTATTCTTGATATACAGGATATATATTCAAAGAATTCCGGGTACCGGTCCTAAAATCACGTCCCTTCCACATGATACCGGTCTTTATATTTCGGGCGGATCTGGATATCCGATTCCTCCCGGATTTTCTTCAAAAAAGCCTGAAGTTTCTCAAAATACTGGGTATTTTCCAGGAACGTCCGGATCCTGTCCCGGGCCTCGTCCAGAGAGAGCGTTTTGGTGTCTTCCCGGGAAACCACCTGCAGGACGTGGAACCCGTAATCGGTCTCCAGCGACTCACTGACCGCTCCCACCGGGGTTTCCAGTGCCACTTTTTCCAGCACAGGGCTCAGGTCGCCGGCCTCCAGATCTCCCAGGTCGCCGCCGGCCTCCCGGGTACCCGCATCGGAGTACTCCTTCGCCAGCGCCTGGAAGTCACCGCCCGGCGCCATCGCCTTCTCCCGGATCTCTTCCGCCAGTTTCCGTTTCTCTTCCCGGTTGCCGTCGTCGGCCAGCAGCACGATTTCCCGCACGTGGAATTTGGCCTTCACCTTGAACTGGTCCAGGTTCTCCTGGTAATACTCTTCGATCTCCTTGTCGCTGCACGCCACGCGGCCGCCGACTTCCATGTCGATGATCTGCCGGGGGGCGACCTGTTCGATCAGGCGTTGCTTCAGGTCGTCGATGGTCATCCCCTGCCCAGCCAGCAGTTGCTCCAGCTGTTCGTCGGTTTCCACCTTCTGATTCGACTTGAACTGTTCCAGCAGCATTTTCTCGTAGCCGGAAAGGTCGAACAGCCGGGCGGCCCGGTGCATCAGCACCTTCCGGTCGATCAGCTGGGAAAGAACGGTCTTGCGGATCGCCTCCACCTGCCTGTCCAGTTCCTGCCCGGTGAACCGGCGATACGCCTCGGACAAGAGCGCCTGCTCTTCCTCTTCGAATTGGGACTTGGTGATCGCCTCGCCGTCCACCACGGCGACCACCTCTTCGATCACTTCGGCCCGCGCCGGAAGACCGGCCGGGACCAGGAACGCCGACAGCCCAGCCGCCAGCACGCACACCGCCCGGGCGCAGGACCCGCCCCTCGTTTCCATGGAATTCATCTTGTCTCTCCGTGGGTTCAATCTCTATTCTATCCGAACCGCCGGATCCGGCACGTACCGGAAAGGAAGCCGGGATCGATCGACCCGGATTCCGACCTTTTCCTTCAATTCTCGCAGCAACCCGGCTGTGGCCGCCTGCACCCTGCGGCTCCGGATGTCCGCCACCGCCTGCGCCTGCCGGTCCGGATCGTCCATCGGTTTTTCCAGGTCGATCCATTTTTCCACCTGGAACAAATAATGATTTCCCTGCACTTCCACCGGCTTGCTCACCCAGCCCGGCTTCAGCCCCTCGACCGCCTGCCGGACCGGCTCCGGCAGGGCCGAAAGGGTCGTCGGGCCCGGCGCCGCCTGCCCGGGAGTGGTTTCGTGGGCGGCCACCGCGTCGCCGAAGGTAATCCGGTTCCGGCGGATATCCAGGTACGCCTTCCGGGCCTGCTCCCCGCTGTCGAACATCAGGGAGCGGAGCACCAGGGCCCGGTCTTTCTCTACGCCCGCCGCCTGTTTCCTGAGGTAACTCTCCACCTCCTCCGGTGTGATCGGGTTCCGCTCCAGCGCGTTCCGGGCCAGTTCCGCGAACAGGCGCTCCAGCGGTTCAGGATCGTCCGGGTAACGATGATCGGCCTCCACGGAAAGGATCCGCTCGTCCAGGAAATCGTCGAAGATCCGGCTGCGCACCCGGTCCAGGTCCGCCTGCTCTTCCTTTGGCGGCTCCTCTCCCGGCGGCATGCTGAAATCCAGGTACTCCTGGAATTCCACCAGCGGAATCGGTTCTCCCCGGAATACCGCCACCGCCCCCTCCGGAAGGGGGCCGTTCCCGGACGAGCCGCAGCCGCTCAACAGGAGCAGCAGGAGCAGGAGAAGCAGAAGCGGCCTGATATCTCCTCGCATCATCCTTCCCCCGCTCCGCTTCCCGCCGTCGCCTCGAGCCGGCTCAATATATCCCGAACCGCGCCGATCCGTCGGGAAACCTGGGAAGGGGCCGGCAGGATCAACAGGCCGGAAGGGGTCAGCCGTCCCAGGGACTCCCGGAAAATCGCCACCACCCGCTCCGGGTTCAGGCTCGCATCGGGGCGGAAGCGGAGCTGGAGCGTTCCCTCGGCCGCGTCCACCCGCTGCACGCCGGCCGCTGCCAGCTCCAGGCGGAGCCGGGCCATGTCGAACAGGTTCCGGCCCGGGGCGGGAAGACGGCCGTACCGGTCCCGGGTTTCGGCCTCCAGCCGGGAAATCTCTTCCTCGTCCGCCTTCCCTGCCAGCCTCTTGTACAAGGAGAGTCGCTCGCCGGCGTCAGGCAGGTAACTTTCCGGCAGCTTGATGTCCACGCCGAGGTGCACACTGACCGGCGGCCGCTCCGGCTCCGCCTCTCCCTGCATCTCCGCCACCGTCTTCTCCAGCATCCGGCAGTACAGGTCGAAGCCCAGGGCGGCGATATGTCCATGCTGTTTCGGCCCCAGCAGTTCCCCCGCCCCCCGGATCTCGAGATCCGCGGCGGCCAGCCGAAACCCTGCACCCAGGTCCCCGAACTCCTGCAACGCCCGCAGCCGCTTCCGGGCCACCTCGCTCAGCGATTCCCGGCCCGGGATGGTGAAATAGGCATAGGCGTGTTTCTCCGAGCGGCCGACCCGGCCTCGCAGCTGGTAGAGTTGGGCCAGGCCGAACCGGTCGGCCCGGTTCACGATGATCGTGTTCGCCCTGGGGATGTCCAGGCCGTTCTCGATGATGGTGGTCGTGACCAGGATGTCCACCTCGTAATTCACGAACCGCAGCATCACCTGTTCCAGCCGATGTTCCCGCATCTGCCCGTGGGCCATCGCCACACGGCCCTCCGGCACCATCTCGTTCACCGCTCGAACCAGCGCCGGCAAGGTTTCGATCCGGTTATGGACCAGGAAGACCTGGCCGTTTCTACGGAGCTCCTGCCGGACCGCCTGGGCCAGCACGCTGGTGCGCCACGGGATGATCCGGGTTTGGATCGACATCCGGCCCGGCGGCGGTGTTTCGATGATCGACAGGTCCCGTACGCCGGCCAGGGACATTTGCAGCGTTCTCGGAATCGGCGTGGCGGTCATGGAGAGCACGTCCACGCCGACGGAAATCCGTTTCAGCTTCTCTTTGTGGGCCACGCCGAACCGCTGCTCTTCGTCGATCACCAGGAGGCCCAGGTCCCGGAACCGGACGTCCTTGGAGAAGATCCGGTGGGTGCCGATCAGCACGTCCACCTCCCCGGTCTCCACCTTTTCCAGCACCTTCCGCACGTCGGTGGCGGATCGGAACCGGGAGACCAGTTCCACCGTCACCGGGAACGGCGCGTACCGTTGCCGGAACGTCTTGGAATGCTGGAACGCCAGGACGGTGGTCGGCGCCAACACCGCCACCTGCTTCCCGTCCATCACCGCCTTGAACGCAGCCCGGACCGCCACCTCGGTCTTCCCGAACCCTACGTCGCCCACCAGCAGCCGGTCCATCGGCCGGGACGATTCCATGTCGCCCTTCACTTCCTCCACCACCCGTTCCTGGTCCGGCGTCAGCTCCCACGGAAAACTGTCTTCCAACTCGCCCTGCCACGGCGTATCTTCGGCGAACCGATGCCCCTGGACCGACTTCCGCCGGGCGTACAGTTCCAGGAGCTGCCGGGCCATCGCTTCCACCGCCTTCTTGGCCTTGGCCCGCACCCGCTGCCAGCCCGGCCCGCCCAGCCGGTCCAGCACCGGTTTCTTTCCCGCCACGCCGCTGTATTTCTGCACCAGGTCCAGCCGGTCCACCGGCACGAACAGCCGGTCGCCTCCTGCGAACGTCAGGACCATGAAGTCCCGGTTCAGGCTGCCGCCGGTGGGACGGCCCAGCCCCGCGTAGGTGGCGATGCCGTGGTCCACGTGGACCACCCAGTCGCCTTCCTTCAGGTCACGGAAATCGGACAGGAACGCTCCCCGGCGGCCGGCCGGGCGCTTCCCCCTTTTCTTCTCCCTGCCGAAGATCTCCGTTTCGGTGAGCAGGGTGAAGCCCGCCTCCGGGAATTCGAAGCCGTGGCGCAGGCGGCCCAGTTCCAGGCGGAAGCGGCCGCCGCCCGGTGCTTCCCCTGGGGCGACGTCGTATTCCCGGAGGATTTCCTGCAGGCGCTGGGTGCTGCCGGCGGTGCGCATCAGGCAGAGGGTGGCGCCGCCGGAGGCCAGGGCCGCTTTCAGGTCGGCGACCAGTTCCTGCACACGCCCGGCGTAGGACGGGGCCGAGCGGGTGGCGACGGTCAGGGGGACGCCGGCGTCTTCCGGCTCCTCGCCGGTGAGCTCCTGCAAGGTGAGTGGGGCGGCGGCCAGGGTCCGCCAGGTGGCGTCCGGCGGGATATACAGCCGGTCGGGAGGCGGGAGGACCCGGTTGCGGCTTTCCTCGTAGCAGCGGCGGCGATCGTAGTCGGCTCGGACCAGTTCTTCCTCCACCGCCGACGGCTCATCCACGACGACCAGGAAGCCGGGGAGGTAATCGAACAGGTCGGAGGGGTCGCGGGCGGCGATTGAAGCCAGGGATTCGAAGCCCGGGAAGAACCCCTCGGACTGGAGCTGTTCCAGGCGGCGGAGAAAGGCGGTGGCGGTGGGCGGGACGGAGGGGGAAGAAGACGGTGCAGAGCTGGAGGTGGGCCGGGAAGTGGCGGCGGCGTCCTGGAGGTAAGCGCCGACCCGTGCCAGGGCGTTGGCGGTGGGCGGGCACTCCAGGGCCGGGCCGAAGGTGAGGGCTTCGATCTTCCCGGTGGAACGCTGGTGGTCGGTGTCGAAGGTGCGCAGCGAGTCAACCGTGTCGCCGAACAGCTCGATCCGCACCGGTTCCTCGGCTCCGCACGGGAACAGGTCGATGATGCCGCCGCGCCGGGAGATCTCTCCCTGGGCGCTCACCGTGTCCACCCGCTTGTACCCATAGCCGATCATCGCCGGGACGAACCGGTCCGGCGGCAGATCGTCGCCGGTCCGGATGGTGCGCGCCGCCTCTTTCCATTCCGCCATGGACGGCAGCACCGAGGCCAGCGCCCGAGCCGGCGCCAACAGGAAATCCACCTCCCCTGCGCAGATCCGGTTCAAGGCGATCACCCGCTCCCGGACCACCTCCGGATGGGGAGAGATGTCGTCGTACGGATCGGCGTCCATGGCCGGGAAGTCCAGGATGCCGGCCGGATCCCCCAGGGCCAGGGCTTCCAGGTCCCGGTGCCAGGCTCCCATGGCCACGTCGTCGCGGAGCACCAGGAGGATTCGCTTGCGGAGGCGGCGGGCCAGGAGGGTGAGGAGAAGGGCGCGGGAGCCTTCCACCAGGCCGGAGAGGTGGACCGGGTGGGTGGAGGAATCGGACGAGGTAGGCTGGGAGGTAAGCTGGGCGACCAAGTCCCTGTAGAACGGAGCTTCCTGGACCCGGGCGTAGCGGGGAGTGGGCGGAGGGGCAGGAGTAGCCGGGCCGCAGGATGGAGGTGGGGTGCTTTTGCTCATACCATGGTTCTTCCAGGGCAACGGTGTATTATGGCATTAATCACAAAAACAAATCTGACCCTATTTAAAAACGCAAATTTAAATAGGGTCAGATTTATTTTTGGAGCGCTCTCCGGCAGTAGCCCCCGTTAAAAAAAAGGCCTTCCCGGCGGCAAACCGGGAAGGCAACATGGAGGATTCGTGGCTTACGCTCAGCGCGCTAACCGTGCATCCGGTTACCGCTTGAGATTCAAGGCTTCCTGAATGACCTCGTCGGTCGTGGTGATGATCCGGCTATTCGCCTGGTAACCCCTCTGGGTGATGATCATGTTGGTGAACTGTTCGGTGATGTCCACGTTGGACAGCTCCAGGGTGTTCGGGATGGTGCCGCCTCGTCCGCCGGTATTGGCGGCGCCGATGGTGGCCGGGCCGGAGGCGTTGGTTTCCACGAACACGTTCGACCCTTCCCGGATCAGGCCGGTCGGATTGTTGAAGTTGGCGATGGCGATGCGGGCCAACTCCTGGGTGATTCCGTTGGTGAAGATGCCGGAGATCAGGCCGTCGCCGTCGATGACCAGGGTACGGAGGATTCCCAGGGCGTAACCGTCCTGGGAGACCGACGAGACCGCCGAGGTTCCGTCCCACCCACTGATGGTCGAGACGCCGCTGTCATCGTACAGCTCCCAGTTGATGTTTTGAGCAGAGGCGCCGCTGTTCCAGCCTGGAACGGACATGGTCACATCACTGGCCGGAGAGGTGAGTTGCCCCTGGTTGTCGAAGATCATGGTACCGGAACCGATGGAAAACGGAGTACCCGGCGTCCCTCCGGTGACCTCGTCGCCGGGCACGGTGGCGTCATAGGTCCACTGGTCGAGGGCTCCGTCGGCATCGGTATCGATCGGCGTGAAGGTCAGAGTGACGTTATGCCGCCCACCGAGGGAATCGAAGATCGAGAGGGTCGTGACGAACTCCTCGGCGTCAGTGGTGCCGGTGGCCACCCGGGCGCCGGCGTTCAGGTTGGCGAACATCGACAGGTTCGTCGTGGCGGTCGGACGGGTGGAAAGTCCGGATGGAATGGTGATGTCGTTCACCGCGCCGGACGAACGGATTTCTCCGTTGGTGTCCCGTGTGGTGAAACCTTGCACGAAAAAACCTTCGGGATTCACCAGGTTTCCGTTCTCGTCGAAAGTGAAATTGCCGGCCCGCGAGTAACTGGGCGCGCCGGAGGCGTTTGACATCACGAAGAACCCTTTCCCCTGGATCGAGATGTCGGTGAGCAGAGGAGTACTCTGGAACGAGCCTTGGGAAAAGATCTGGTCGATGCCGGAGAACTCCACGCCCCGGCCGATCTGCATCGGGTTGCCGGCGCCGTTGAAGGAAACCCCGCCGGCGCTGCTGAAGATATCCTGGAAAGTTGCCCGTCCCGATTTGAAGCCGATCGTATTCACGTTGGCGAGATTGTTGCCGATGATACTCAAGCGGCTGGCGTTGGACTGGAGACCGGAAAGACCTGCGAAGAACGATGCGAATGACATGGTATTTTCCTCCTGGCGGTCCGGGATCAGTTCCCGGCTCGAATTTCGAGTATCTGGTCAAACGGAATCTCGCTGTCTCCTGAGATCAGCGTGAAGCCTCCGTTGTTGAAGTTCACGGCGTCGATGGAGATCGACTTGAACAGGCCGGCGAGGGTCGGTTCGCCGTCGGCGTCGATCGCAGCGATTTGAACGGTGTACTCGCCGTCGGGAAGAAGTTTCCCGTTCTCGTCGGTACCGTCCCAGTTCAGGGTGACCCGTCCGCCGGACTCGGTGTCCAGATCGATGCTCCGAACCGGGAGACCGTCCGGGCCGAGGATGTTCACGGTGGCGGAGACCGCCTCCGGCGGAAGAGCGTACACCAGGGTTTCCGGTTCGCCGTTTCGAATCCGGATCGTGTCGCCGGCGTCCACCAAGGCTTCCCGGCCGACCAGGTTCAGCGCCTGGGAGTTGACCAGGCTGGCCTGGCCCATGGCCATGTTCTCGATGTTGTCGTTCACCGAAACCAGTTGTTCCAGGCTGGAGAAGGTGGCGAGCTGTGCCACGAACTCGGTGTCCGCGGTCGGGTTCAGCGGGTCCTGGTTCTCCAATTTGGCTACGAGCATCATCATGAAGTCGTCCTTGCCCAGTTCCGTTCCTTTCTGGTTCCGGGCGGCCATCGCTTCGTTCGCCTGCGCAGCGTAATCGGCGATCGGATCAAAGATCGGTTGTTCCATCGAAAGTCTCCTGTGTGCAACCGTTGCTCAGACCATCAGGTTGAGAGCGCCCCGGTACGAAGCGTTCCCGCCGGTCCCTGCAACCTCCATCGGTTCGTTTCCCGGTTGGCGCCCGGTCCTGTTCCGCCCGCGACCGCCGCTACCGCTTCCGGAAGCATTCCGCTCCTGTTGCGGCGCGGCGCCCTGGTTCGGGACCGTCGGATCGTGCGCGCTGTCCATGGAAAGTTGAATATCCGGGTTCTTGAAGCCGGCGGCTTCCAACTGGCCGCTCAACCGGGCGATACCGTGCTGAAGCGCGTCGGCGGCATGGCCTGAAGCGGCGACGATATGAACGCGCACCAGGTCGCCCTGCGTGCGGATCCGGACTTTCACCAGTCCCAGGTCTTCCGGTTCCAAGGAGAACCGTACCTGGGCCTGTCCGTCCCCGGGCAGGGTCCTGGCCCGAGCGGCGATCGCTTCGGCCAGCCGGGTGTAATGGACGGCCTGAGGAATTGTGGTACTGGACACTCCGGAACCGGAAGCGGAGGTCGGCGCGCCGGCCGCGATGCCGGTATCGGCGCTCGGCCGTACGGCCGTTTCCGTTCCATGGCCGGTGTGGGCTGTCCCGGACAGGGGCCGTACCACCGGCGTATAGGCTCTACGAGGCCTGCCGGTTCCGACGGCGTCTTCCACCTGGTTCTTATCGGGGTAGGCCTGCCGGTTCGCGTCTTCCCCTCCGCCGGTTCCGTTCTGTTTCTGTTCCGCCGGGGATGAAGAGAGATCGGTTCGGTGTCCGTGCTCGGTCGGCGATGTCGATTCGATTCCCTGGGCGGCCGGCTTCCAGCCGAAGATTTTCCCGGCCCGGGCCAGGGATTCCCGCGCGGCGTTCCGGGCCGCCAGGATCGTGTGGGAGGCAGGCCTTTCCGCCGGGGCGGTTTCCCCCTGTCGAGGCTGGGACCGTGCTCCGATCCGTTTGCCGAGTCCCGGCGCCGGGTGGTCCGGGAACACCGATGCCCTCGAGGAACGACGAAGCTGTGCCGCTTCCGGGAGATCGCGCGGCGGCTTGTTAGGATCCATCTTTGGCAGGTCGCGTTCCGGAACGGCATCCGACCGGTCGGCGGTGTTCTTCTGGACCTGCGTTTCCGGAAGGGAGAATGTCGCAGGAACGCCCTGTACGGGACGGGCCGGAGAAGGAGCTTCGAGGGGGCGATTCGCGCCGTTGTCCGTCCCCGGCTCGATCGTCCCGGTAGCCCGCGCGGTTGCTGTTTCGCTGCCGAGCGGTCCTGGGACCGGACGACGGTCCGGGCGACCGGCCGGGTTCCCGGAAGGGTCCGGCTGTCCGCCTGGTGCGAGGGAAGTCTGTGCCGGCCGGGTCGGTTCCCCGGCCTGGGGATGAATGCCGGACGCCGAGTTCCGGTTTCGCCCCGCCGCCGGTTCGGAGGATTTCGTTCCCTCCGCAGGAATTCCGGACGGTTCGATCTCCAGGGCTCGGGTGCCTTCCGGGGCGAGCGCCGGCTTCAAATGTTCGTTCGGAACGCCTGTTGCCGTTTCCGCCTGTTTCGGCTCTCCCAGGGTTGCCGTCCCCGCCTCCGCCTGTTTGGCAAGCCCCGTCACAGTTTCGATCTCAGCCTGGGGCTCGGCTCCATTCCAGGTTTCCATCATCGGCCTTACCAGGTCGACCCCGGCGTCTCCTGTCGAAAACCGGCCGGGCCGCAGGAACGAGCCGGGAACCGTTTCCGGCTCCGGTATCGTCCGCACCTTCATTTCCCCGCCGGTAAACTGCTCCCGGAGGGCGGCCAGTCGCTCCGGATCCACGATCTTGAATTCTCCGGTGTGATCCTGGAGAGCAGGGATCTGGTGGAAGAGGAAGTCGAGAAGATCGTCCTCCGGTTCCGGCTTTTTCGGTTCGGGAAGATCGACCACCGGCCGGTCGTCCGGATCGGAACCGGCTCCCGGTGCCTGGACGCCGACGTTCCCGGTGGCCACCAGGAACGCTTCGGACCAGGCGCCGCCTTCCTCCACTGGACCGGCGCCGCCGGTTCCGTTCGACTCCGCCGCCGGCTTCATGTCCGGCGTCGGCGAGGCGGGCAATAGATTGAGTTCGGTCGGGTTCATGGTTTCCAGCTCTCCGGCACCCCTTATTGCAGGCGGCGTGCCAGGTTCGGAAATCGTTCCTTCGGGGCTTTTTCCATGGAAACGGGGAGGAGAGACGGCAAGGGTCGGCCGTTACTTTGCCGCCACCGGCCCGTTCTCGCCGCGCCGCTTCCAGATCCGGAAGGAGAGGTCGGCGGCCAGCTTGGCGTCTCGAACCGTGATCGCGTCCAGTACCGCCCCCGAGGTCCGGGGCTTCCAACCCAGGAGAAGCTCCACCACCACATTCGTATCCCGCTTGGCCAACTCGATCATCGCCATGGCGGCGGAGTCCGGCTCCATGTTTTCGTACGCTCTCTGCAGGCGAAGGAAATCGGGGGAGGGTTTCGGGTTCGTTTCCTGGGTCGTCTTCGCCGCGCCCTTCTCCGCCGACCCGCCGGTCGGTATCCCGGCCCGGGCCAGGACCTCGGCGCCTCGCAGGACCTCGTCCGCTTCCTCCTCCCGGAGCTTCAGCTCTTCGCTGCGCCGGGCGAGTGCTTCGCCCAGGAGTTTCCAGTCCACCGGTTCGGCGTTCTCTTCGACGGTCGGCGCGGCGGCGTCGGAGATCGCTCCCGCACCCGGGCCGGCCGGATCGGGGCGAGCAGGTTCGGCCATGGAGGGCGAACTCCCGCCGGACAGGAGCAACAGGACGAACACGATGTCCAGTAAGGTGACGACCGCCAGCAGCCAGCGCATTCTCTTTCGCATGTTTCAGACCTCCGCCCGGGAGCGTCGCCGCCGGATGGCAAGAAGATGAACTTCATCCAGGAACTTCTGCTCCTCCCGGTCCGTTTCCTGCCGCCAGCGCCTGTATTGCCGCTCTCTCAAGATTTCCAGGACCCGGTTGGCTCGGGCCGTTTCGGTGTAAATTTTTTCCTTTTCCTGCGCTTCCGCCTCCGCCTCCTGCAGCCGCCGGACGGCGGTCTCCAGCTTCCGCTTCAGTCCGGCCCGCCAGGCGGCGAGCATCTCCATGGCCCGGGGGTTCTCGGCCAGCTCTTTCGGCAGAACCGCCTGGAACGACTTTTCATATTCGTTCCGGCAGTCGTCCACGAAATCCTCGGCCCGGCGGACTTCCCCGATCGCCAGGGCCAGGCCCGAACGGGCTTCCTGCTTCTCTCGTCTGCGCAGTTTCTCCAGGCGGGCCAGGCGGAAGGTGAATCGTTTCATTCTTCACCTCCGTCCCCGGCTTCCACCGCATGGACCAGGCTCCCAACGGTGGCGTCCAGGGTGGAGCCGTCGTCCCTGGCCTGGGTCAGGAAAGCCTGGATCTCCCGCCGCGCCTTCAGCGCCGCGTCCACATCAGGGTTGGTTCCTTCCCGGTAAGCGCCGAGAAGCACCAGGTCCTCCGCGTCCTTCAACGCGGCCAGCCGGGCCCGCAGCCGCCGGCAGGCTTCCATGTGCCCGGCGGAGGCGACATGAGGTTGAAGGCGGCTGATGCTTCCCAGCACGTCGATGGCCGGATAATGTCCCTTGGCCGCCAGTTCCCGATCCAGGACCAGGTGGCCGTCCAGCAGGCTTCGGGCGGCGTCGGAAATCGGGTCGTTGATGTCGTCGGCCTCCATGTAGACCGAGTAGATTCCGGTGATGCTGCCCCCGTTTTCCAGGGCGCCGGCCCGTTCCAGGAGCCGGGGCAGAAGCGAGAACGTGGAAGGCGGATAACCTTTGGACGAGGGCGGCTCGCCCAGGGAGAGGCCGACCTCCCTTTGGGCCATGGCGACCCGGGTGACCGAGTCCATGAGCAGCAGTACATGGTTCCCCTGATCTCGAAAATATTCCGCGACGGCGGTGGCGGCGTGGGCGCTCCGGATCCGCCGGAGCGGCGGTTCGTCGGAGGTCGCCACGAACACCACCGAATGTTTCATCCCTTCCGGGCCGATGTCTTCTTCGATGAACTCCCGCACCTCCCGGCCCCGTTCGCCGACCAGGGAGATCACCACCACGTCGGCGCGGGCGTGCCGGGCGATCATTCCCAGCAGGACGCTTTTGCCGACGCCGCTGCCGGCGAAGATCCCCATCCGCTGGCCCCGCCCCATGGTGATCATGCCGTCCATGGCCCGGATGCCGGTGACGAACGGATCCCGAATCCGGTCCCGGTCCATGGCCGGGGGAGAAGTTCTTTCCAGCGGGTACCATTCGTCCGCCACCACATCGGGACGTCCGTCGATCGGCCGCCCGTTGGAATCCAGGACCCGGCCCAGGAGGCCCGGCCCGACGCCGACCGAGGGTCGGCTTCCCAGGGCGACCACCCGGGAGCCGATGGAGACGCCTTCCGGCTTGTCCAGCGGCATACTGAAGACTTTGTTGTCGGAAAACCCGACCACCTGGCCGCGGGAGATCCGCTCTCCGTCCCGGTCCAGGAGGAGGCATTCCTCGCCGACGGCGCAGGACGGGCCCTGGGACTCCACCGCCAGGCCGACCACCCGGGTCACCACGCCTACCGAACGGTGCACCCTGGTTCGCCGGATCCGGGCGACGGCGGCGGGCAGGTGGTTCAGTTCCGGAATCATGCTTCCTCCGCCTTGCCCCGGGCCGATTCCCGCACGGCGTTCTCCGCCGTTTCCACCGTCGCGTCGATGCTGCCGGCGGAGGTGTCCAGGACGCAGCCGCCCCGGGTGAGGGAGTTGTCCTCCACCAGTTCGATCCGTCCTTCGGCGAGTTCATCCTGGAGAGCTTTTCTCACCTCCTGGAGATCGGCTCCGTTGAGCCGGACGGTGAAACGGGTCCTTTCCGGAAGGGAGGCGATCGCCTCCTGGACCGCCCGGGCGGCCACCGGGTCGGAGCGGTCGATCCGGTCCCGGACGATTTTCGAGGCGGCGGTCAGGGCGACGTCCAGGAGGGAAGATTCGTATTCCCGCAGGACCGTCGATTCCAGAGAGGCCAGGTTCTTCAACGCTTCCTGCAAATGTTCCCGCTGCCGGGCCAGATCGGCCTCCGCCTGGCGCAGCGCTTCCTCCCGGCCCAGGTTCTTCCCTTCCGCCACGCCCCGTTCGAACGCTTCCCGGACCGGGTCGGCGCTCTCGGTTTCCGGGAGTTCCCCGGGAGAACGCCCTTCCGGGCCGCCGGGGAACGGCCGGGGCAGTCCGTCCCGGTAAGGGATCAGCCGCTTGGACCGGGAGGAATCGGACATCGCTATTCCTCCTCCTCCCCTTCGGAGAAGGTGAGTTTGTCTTCGCTCTCCAGTTGGAGCGCCATATCCACGATGTCTTTCCGGGCCGCCGCCTGGTCTTCCGGCTTGACCGAAGAGATGAACTCGATTTCCTCCCGGAGCATCGATCCGGCCCGCTCCGAAAGGTTGGAGAAGAACCGTTCGGCCAGTTCCTCGGGTGCCTCGTACAAGGCCAGGGCGACCTTCGCCGAATCCACGTTCTTCAGCAGCTCCTGGAGGCCGGCGTCGTCAGCCTGGAGCAAGGATTCGAAGGTGAAGATCAGGCCGCGCAGCTCGGAGATCTCGTCCGGGTAGTCCGGCTCCAGGGCGTCCAGCAGTTGCCGGGCCTCCATTCGGGGCATCTTGGCCAGGACACCGGCGGTTTTCCCGAAGCCGTCCATTTCGTCCACCGCCTGGATCCGGGTGGATTTCAAACGCCCTTTGAGCGATTCGGCGATCTCGCCGATCATCTTGCCGTTGACCTGCCGCAAGGTCGCCATCCGGATCACCGTCTCCGCCCGTACCTTTTCCGGCAGAGCGTTCAGCAGCCTGGAGGCGGCTCCCGGCGGCATGTGAAGCAGGATGAGCGAGATAGTTTGCGGGTGTTCGGCCTCGAGGGTGGCGGCCAGGGTTTCCGGCGGGGTTTCCAGCAAGGTTCCCAGCACCTCCTCGTTGGCGTCGTAGACCGGGCCGAGAAGCTGCTCCACCTGTTCTTCGGGAACGTGGGCCGCGGACAGAAGGTGCCGGGCCAGTTCCGGCGAACCCCGTTCCGGCTTCGGCGCCATCGCCTCCTGCATGTAATCCTGCAGGACCAGGTTCATGACCCCGGGGTCGATCTCTCCCATCTCGAAAATCTCCCGGGCCAGCCGGGCGACCTGCCGGGGGGTCAGGTGCTTCACCAGGTTGCCGGAAAGCTCCGGGCCCATGAGCACCATCATGATCGCCGCCTTCCGGGCGGCGGGAACTCGAACCGTTTCGGTCTGCTGCATGATCAGGCGCCTCGCTTCACTTCAAGCCAGTTCTTCATGATGGCGGCGGCGGCCTGGGGATCCTGAGTCGCCGCTTCGATCAACTTCTGGCGTAAAACGTTCCCGTGGCCGTCGCCTCTGCCGAGACCGGCCAGTTTCGCCTGCATCTCGGCGATGGTTGGAGGGCCGTTGGCGAACTCTTCCCCTTCCAGAGCCGGGCCCGCCGGGCGAAGGGCGGCGATCGCCGGACGGATCACCAGCAGGGCCAGGAGCAGCACCGCCATCGGCAACATGGAGTAGCGGACGATCTGGAGGATGAACGCCCAGGGGAAACCGGAACTCTCTTCCGGCAGGTCGATCAAGGAGTCGTCGAACGGAACGTTTTCCACGATCAGCGTATCGCCCCGGTCGTCGTCGATGCCGACCGCCGCCCGGACCAGGTCGGTGATTTTTTTCATTTCTTCGGGCGTACGGGGGGTGCCGGTCCCTCCCTCGCCGCCGGCGCTTCCACCGGAGGCGCCGTCAGCTTCAGAGGGTGCGTTGTCCACCACCACCGCCACCGACTGGCGCAGGATGGCGCCGACCGGTTCGTTGATGGTGGAGACGGTTTTGCTGATCTCGAAGTTGGAGGTCGTGGATTGGGTCTTGTTCTTGCTCGAATTCCCAGCGGACGCCGGCGCGGACCCACCGGGCAGGTTGGACGCGGTTCCCGGCGCTCCGCCGGGGGCTCCGCCGGTCTGTTCGCTCTTGGTTTTGACCTCGCTGCGGAGAACGGCGTCCGGATCGTATTCCTCCATTACACGCTGGATCCGTTTCATGTTCAGGTCGACCGAAGCCCGGGCGCGCACCCGGCCCTTGCCGACGACCGGCTCCAGGATCCCGACCAGTGTCTTCTCCAGGTTGTGCTCCAGCGCCTTCTTGGCGTCCATCTGTCCGGCGCTCAGGGCGCTGTCGTCGTCTTCGTTCATGACCGAGAGCAGTTTCCCGGCGCCGTCGATGATGCTCACGTGTTGCGGCTGTAGTCCTTCCACGCCGCTGCTGACCAGGTTGGCGATCGCCTGCACCTGGTTGGAAGTGAGGCCGCCGGCGCTTCGCAGCCGGAGAACCACCGACGCGGTCGCCTCTTTCTGCTCGTCGGCGAAGACCGCTTCGGAAGGAAGCGCCACGTGCACTCGGGCTTTGTCCACGTTGTCCAGGGTCTCAATGGTTCGGGCAAGTTCCTTCTCCAGCGCCCGGCGGTAGTTGATGTTCTGGATGAAATCGGACATGCCGAACGCCGGCTTGTCGAAAATCTCGAAGCCGACGCCTCCGCCTGGAGGCAGGTTCTCCCCCGCCATCTCCATGCGGAGTTCGTCCACCCGTTCCACCGGCACCTCGATGATCGTTCCCCCGGCCGACAGCCGGTACGGGACCTGCTGCTTCTTGAGGGCGTCGACCACCGTGCCGGAATCCGCCGGGGCCAGGTTGGAGAACAGCACGCCGTACCGGATCCGGGTGGCGTAGTTGCTGATGCCCCAGATGATGCCGACGGTGGCCAGGAGGGCCAGCCCCAGTTGCAGTTTCTGCCTTCCGGACATCCGGTTCAGCGCCGTCCTGATATTCGTGAAAATCTCCGCCATGGGGTTGCTCCCGAGCCTTCTGGAATCAGGCCATTCTCATCATTTCCTGGTACGCTTCGACCAGCTTGTTCTTGACTTCCATCATGGTCTTGAAGGCGATCTCCGCCTCTTCGACCTTGATCAACACTTCGTGCAGATCGACGTTTTCGCCCCGGGCGTACGCCGCCTCGGTCGCCTCGGTCTCCTTCTGCAGGTTGTCCACTTTATGAATTGCCTGTTTGAGGCTGTTTGCGAACCTGGTGCCGTCGGTCCGGCTCTTGCCGGTTCCGGTGGATCCTTGCAACTCTTCCAGGCCGCGGATCGGTCCTATTTCCGGAATGTTCATCGATCGTCTCCTTAGGCTGTGATCTTCAGGGCGGCCTGTCCCATCGCCTTCACCGACCGGACGGCGGAGACACTCGCTTCGTACGAGCGGGTGGCCGACATCATGTCGACCATCTCCTTGATCGGGTCGATGTTGGGGTAGGCGACGAAACCGGCGGCGTCGGCGTCCGGATGGCCCGGTTCGAACCGGAGGATCGGCTCGGACCGGTCGACGGAGATCCGCTCCACCTGCACCGATCGAAGCGCCTGTCCCAGCAGGTCGTCGAAACCGGCGCTGGTCGGCACGGCGGTAAAGACCGGTGTGCGCCGCCGGTAGGGGCCGCCTTCGGCGGTTCGGGTGGTGCGGGCGTTGGCCAGGTTGGAGGCGACCGCTTCCATTCGGGTCCGCTGGGCGGAGAGGCCGGCGCTGCTGATTTTCAGGGCATCGCTGAGACTCATGATCAGGACCTCCCGTTGCTGACGGCGTATTGGAGAAGTCCGAATCGTTTCCGGACCAGTTCGGCGGAGGCGGCGTATTTCCCCTGCATCCTGGAGAGAAGCGCCATCTGCTTGTCCACGTCCACCGTGTTGCCGTCGTTGGTGATCCGGCTGGAGGGGGCGGGAACCGGCGTGCCCCCTAATCGGGCTTCCGGCGGCGCCAGGTGCCGGGGATCGGTGCGAACCGGTTCGGCGCCGGCCTGTTTCAGCGCGTCGTGGAACGACACGTCCATCGCCTTGTACCCGGGGGTGTCCAGGTTGGCCAGGTTGGAGGCGACCATGGAAGCCCGGATCGAGGCCCGGTTCAGCGCGTTCCGCAGCTCGGCGATCAGCGCGTCTCCCTGGATTCCGTTCATAGCTATCTCCCTTCCGTTCATCCGCCGGCGGGAACGGCGACCGGTTTCCCGGCGTCCCGCCACTGTTTCAGTTTGTGTCTCAAGGTTCGGGGCGAAATCCCCAGCGCCTCCGCCGCCTTGGACCGGTTTCCCCCGGTCCGGACCAGGGTTCTGCGAACCGTTTCCCGCTCGGCGTCTTCAAGAGTGCGCACCGACGAAGGCCGGCCGGGTTCCGGTTCCCGTTCCCGGAAACCGGGCTCCAGGTCGATATGGGCCGGGAGCAGTTCGCCGCCGCCGGCCAGGATCATCGCCCGCTGGATGCAGTTCTGCAGTTCCCTCACGTTTCCGGGCCAGCGGTGGCACAGAAGCATTTCCATGGCGTGGGGATTGATCGCTTCCTCGTTTCCGCCGAACCGGGCGAGAAAGCGGCGGACCAGCGGCTCGATGTCGCCGGGGCGCTCCCGAAGAGGGGGGATCCGGATCGGCACGACACGCAGTCGGTAGTAAAGATCCTCCCGGAATTTTCCGAGGGAGACCTGCTCCCGGAGATTCTTGTTGGTGGCGGCGACCACCCGCACGTCGATCCGCACAGCGGTTTCCGAGCCGATCGGCTGGACGATGTGATCCTGCAGGACCCGGAGCAGCCGTCCCTGCAGGTCGGTGCTCATCTCCCCGATTTCATCCAGGAAGAGGGTCCCACCCCCGGCCGCCTGGAAATGTCCCCTCCGCTCCCGGACCGCTCCGGTGAACGCTCCCTTGCTGTGGCCGAACAACTCCGCCTCCAGCAGTTCCCGGGGGAGGGCCGCGCAGTTCACGGCCACGAACGGACCTTTCCGCCGGGCGCTCTCCCGGTGAATCAACCGGGCGAAGACCTCCTTGCCGGCGCCCGATTCCGCCTCTAAAAGAATCGTGGCGTCGGTGAGCGCCGCCTTCCTGGCCATCTGCAGGGAAGCGAGCGTGGCCGGGTCGACGGCGACGATCTCTTCCGAGTCGCCGGCCGGATCGCAGGAGCCCGCGTTCCCGTTTTCCTGGAAGGCGGCTTCCACCGCCGCCGCCAGGGCGTCCGGCGAAAAAGGTTTCTGCAGGTATTCCACGGCGCCGTTGCGCACGCAGTCCACCGCCGATGCCACCGTTCCGTGAGCGGTCACCACGATGATCCGGGTGGAAGGATGGATCCCGTGGACCTGTCGGACCAGTTCGTTTCCATCCATCCCCGGCATTCGAAGATCGGTGATGAGTACCGGGTAGTCTCGAGATCCGATCTTTCCCAGGGCCTCCCGGCCGTCGGCCGCCGTGTCCACGGCGCATCCTTTCCGAGCCAGGACCCCAGACATGGCCGCCGCCATGCCCGGATCGTCATCCACGATCAGAATCCGCTTAACCATTCCTGTCTCCCGTTCGAGTGTCCCGGGGGCCGGCGCCGCCGTGCCGCGCGGCCCGGTTGGGTACCTGGATCCGCACACAGGTTCCGGCTCCCGGCTTGCTGTCCAGGTGAATCGTTCCGCCGTGTCGTTCCACGATCCCGTGGACGATCGAAAGGCCCAGGCCGGTTCCTCCCTCGGTCTTGCTGAAGAACGGGTCGAACACCCGGTCCCGGTCTTCCGGATCGATCCCTTTCCCGTTGTCGTTGATTTCCAGAACGGTGAGTCCGTCTTCGTTCCAACTGTCCATCCCGACCCGGCCACCTTCTCCGGTGGCGGTGACGGCGTTCCCCAGGAGGTTCAGGGTGATCTGCCGGAACCCTTCCGGGTCGGCGTGAAGCCTCACCGTTTTCCCCTCCGCGGGCCCTGTGAGACGGATGCCCCGCAATCGGCAGGACGGCGCTAAGAGGGCGCACCCGTCCCTGATCACCGCCGCCAGGTCGAACAGGCGCATGGCGCAGGTGGAGGGGGAAGCGAAGGAAAGCAGATTGTTCACCGTCGAACCGAGGCCGGCGGCCGCATCCAGGATCTGCCGGACCATCTGGCGGGGTTCCGGCCGGTCTTCCAGGTCTTCCAGGAGCATTTCGGCGAACAGCCGGATGCTTCCTAGAGGATTCCGGACTTCGTGGGCCAGTTCCGCAGCCATCCGTCCCAGCGCCTCCAGTCGCCGTCTCCGGGCTTCTTCTTCCTCCCGTTCCAGCTCGGTGACTTTTTTCTGGAGCGATTCCTGCTTTTGCTCCAAGGTCAGGGCGGCCTGCTCGAACCTGTTGAAGGCCGACTGGAGCAGTTCGGGGGAAGGGCCGGTCCGGTTCATCCCTGATCTCCTTCCGCCGCCGGCTCACGCCGGTCGACGCAACGTTGCACCTGCCGGTCCACCCACGGGGTTTTCCGGATCCGCTGGGCTTTCGCATACAGCGGGCAGGCTCCTTCGGTGTCTCCGGAAGCGAAAAGCATGTCCGCCTGAAGCACCAGGGCCGGCCGGGACTCGGTACCGTTCTTCTCGCCGGTTTCCGTCTTCTGCGCGATCTCGTCGATCAGCGCCTCGGCTTCCTCGTCCCGGCCCTGTCGCCACAGCGCTTCCGCCAGCAGGAGAGTCGCGGAACGCCGGGTTACCGGGTCCGGGTTTCGGTCGTATCTCAGCTCGTCTCCCAGAAGTTCCACCACCCGGCTCCACTCCTGTCGCCTGGCCGCCCCTTTCGCCCGGTCCAGGGCATACTGAAGGTTCGACCATTGGTAGGGAGCGAGCCCCATAGAGCGCCGGGCGGCGTTCACCGTTTTCCGTTGCGCTTTCGGGATCCGGACGCCGACCGACGTCGCCTGCTCCGCGACCAGGACGATGCCTGGGATGTCGCCACGGGAGTCCAGGAGTTCCACGGCGGCTCCGATCCCCCGGGCCATCGATTCCTGGGCGGCCAGGAACGCCAGGGAGCCGTCGTCGTTCCGGGCCAGGTAGCCGAGGGCGGAGATCGCCTCGATCGGAAACCCCTGGCCGAAAAATCGATCGAACAAGGTGTCGCAGGCTTCCCGGGCGCCGCCGGCGTCCCGAGCCTGCCGGGCGGTGGCGATGTACTCGGAGAGCCGTTCCGGCGCGATCGGGCGTCCGTCCAGGGACAGAAGCGCCATCCGCGCTTCCTGGGCCTGGGGAGTTTCCGGATAGGTTTCTTCCAGCCAGTGGTAGGTTCTTCGGGCGTTCTCGGTCTCTCCCAGCCGGGAGAAGGCTCCTGCCAGGGAGAGCATGGCATCGGGACGGTGTTCCGATGAGATATGAATGTTGGCGAACGACTGGTACAACTTTGCCGCTTCCTGGTCCCTTCCGACCGCCTCCATCAACCGGGCCGCGTCGAACAGGGCGCCTGGATCGGTCCGAACGGTTTCCGGGTGGGAACCGAGAAGTTCCTCCGCCGCCTGCAGCGCCACATCCTGCCGGCCGATGGCGTACCCGGACCGGAGAACGGCGACCCACCTCCGGATCCGGTCGTCTTCGGAAAGCTTTTCAGGATCCGGGCTCTGGGACCAGAGGAACGCGGTCGGCATGTCGCCGGCCCGGGCGGCATTTTCCGCCGCCAGGACCGCCAGGTCCGGATGGTTCTCGATGAATTCGTCCTTCATCAACCGAAGGAAGGCGTTATGGGCTCCGAACGGATCATGCCGTTCCAACTCGGAGGTCGCCAGCTCCAGGAGCAGCCCCGGCGTGCGGGGATCGTCCGGGTACAGGCTGGTGGCGGAAACCAGGTACTGCCGGGTCAGGCGGTTTTCCTTCCCCAGGGTATCCAGGTAGTACCTGCAAAGAAAAAAGTTGGCTTCCCGGGTTTCCTCCAGTTTCAGATCCCCCGAAGCGGTCCCCTGCAGATCGACCAGGGCGGCTTCTCTTTCCTCCGCCGGCCGGCCGGGATCCTGGATCTGCGCAATCCGGTCCTCTACCGTCCCGGTCGCCGGCCCCCAGGCCAGCAGGACGGTGAATCCGAGAGTCATGAGACGGTTTTTTCGCATCACCCCCGGCTGATAGCAATCGGCGTTCCACCTGGACGATCCTTGTAAGTGTTGTAATAAAAAGATTTGCTTGAATCAGGTTCCAAGGGCGGCCGCCGGAAACCTGACGGTTTCCCTGGAGAACCGGGGGGAGGAGCGTCAAGGAACCGACACCAACCCGCAGAGGCCGGGGCGCAGAGTACACATATGTAATTTATATTTTTTGCCTTGACGTAATTCTAATTCTATCTATATTCGGTATCGTATTGTTAATCTTTAGCGAATATTTAAGATTTTATTTTTATGAAGGTTTCAGATATGAAGATCCAAGGGAACCGGGAAAGCAGACCGGGATCCGCCCCCCAAGAGGAAAGCGGGTTCGTGATCGGCGGCGGTCCGATGATCCGGGTGCTGAAGAAGCTCCGGCAGGTGGCCGGCCTGGACACCAATGTCCTGCTTTCCGGTGAGAGCGGTACCGGGAAGGAAGTCGCCGCCCGTTATCTTCATAACAACCATCCGATCCGGAAAAACGGGCCGTTCGTCTGTGTCCACTGTGGGGCGATCCCGGACACGCTCCTGGAAAGCGAGCTTTTCGGCCATATTCGCGGCTCGTTCACCGGCGCCGACCGGGATCGGGCTGGCAAGTTCGAGGAAGCGGACGGGGGTACCCTGTTCCTGGACGAGATTTCGACCATGAAGCCGGAGGCCCAGGTGCGGCTGCTTCGGGTACTCCAGGACCGGCAGGTCACCCGGATCGGCGCTTCCGCCGGGAAACAGGTGGACGTGCGGGTGGTGGCGGCCAGCAACCAGGACCTGCAGTCGCGGATCGCCCAGGGCGAATTCCGCCTGGACCTCTTCTACCGGATCAACACCTTTCCGGTCACCATCCCGCCGCTTCGAGAGAGGGTTTGCGACATCGCTCCCCTGGCGGATGCGTTCGCGTCGAAGGTGGCGGCCAAGCTCGGCCTGAACCCGCCCAAGCATTTCACCACCGACGCCCTCCGTCTGCTTTCCACGTATGAATGGCCCGGCAACGTCAGGGAACTTCAGAACGCGGTGGAATACGCGTCGATCGTCAGCGAAGACCGGGAGGCGATCGGACCGGAAGATCTGCCGGAAGAGATCTCGGGGATCGCCGAAGCGGCCCCGGCGGCGTCGCCTGGAGTGAGGGTCACCGAAGACGGTATTTCCCTTCGGTCCGCGGTAGGGAACCTGGAAAGGGAACTGATTCTCCAGTCGATGCGGATCGCCGACGGAAACAAGGCCAGGGCGGCGGAGCTCCTGGACCTGAAGAGGACGACGTTCCTGGAAAAGCTGCGAAGGATGGAGCAGGAGGGGATCGCCCTGGGTTAGCAAGCGCGGTTGAGGATCTCCGGCGAGTCTTCCCCAGAGCCGTACCGCTGGATCGCCGACCGCCCCTGCCGAAGAATTTCCGCGGTCTCCCTGCAGGAGCGGCATATTTTCTCCAGGTGCCGGCGGGCGAATTCGGCCTGCCCTTCCAGGGCGCCGTATTCTTCGGCGAACGCCCGGGCCTCGGATCGGCGCATGCGAGGCTTGAGGGATCGGTACAGATCGGAGAGCCGCTTCATCGCCTCTCCCCGTTCCTGGATACACCGGTCGATGCCGTCCGGATCCAGGGCGTCGGCGCAGCGGGTCAGGCGGTCGGTGAGCGATCGCACCTTGTGGAGGAGCGGTCCCAGGTCGCCGGAGAGGGCGGAGCCGGCCATCCTCTACCCTGCCGTGACGGAGCGGTTGTTCTCTGCGTGGGCCGGGCCCCCGCCGCCGGGAGGAGCCGCCTGCCGCTGCTTCGCCTGGCTCCACGCTTCGAGAAGTTCCTTGACGTGCCCGGACAGCTCCTCCAGAGCGTTGCCGTCGTTCTGGAGATGGGCGTGGCTCAAACGGGTCTGGAAATACGAATAGAGCCGGTCCAGGTTGGCGGCGACCTCTCCGCCGGCATCCTTGTCCAGGGTGTTCTGGAGCAGGGAAATACATTCGGACACCCGTCCGATCGCTTTCCCTTTCTCGGCCCAATTCCGGTGGGCCAGGGCGATTCGCGCGGCGGCCAGTTGCCGGACGGCGATTTCGTAGATCTGCACGACCAGGGAGAGAGGATCGGCGGCCCGCACGTTCTGTTCGACATAACTGTTGGCCGCGTATCCGCCGGCGTTTGGGTGTGTCACGCTATTCCCTTCCTGTTAACCGAACGCGCCGAAGGCGTTCTGCTGGGCCTGGAGGGCGGAGATCGCCTGTTCGGCCTTGGTGAAGGTTCGGATCAACTGGGTTTCCCGAACCGAGAGTCTCTCGTTCAGATCGTCGATATCCTTGTTGTAACGCTTGATGTTGCTGGTGAGGGATTCCCGGGCCAGGTCGATCGGCCCGCTGTCGAACCGGGTCAGATCGTCCACTTCCGAGATCAAGGTTTTCATAAGACCCCGGCTGTAGGAGATGGTTCCGAAGTCTCCGGCCTGGGCGGTGATGTCCGCCGCGCTGGCCCGGGCCCGCAGGGCGAGCCCCTCGTAGTCTCCTCCCTCGGCGCCGGTCAGCACCTGGCCCACGCCTACGGCGGCGACGCCGCCGATGGTGCCGGCGACATCCACGCCTGTATCGGTGGCGGCGGTAGTCGTGAATCCGGTCTGGGTGCCGTCGCCGGGATCCGGCAGGCTGGAAGTCACCGAGATGTCCGCCGCCGATCCGTACTGGCCGGTGGTGATTCGCAGGAAGCCGCCGTCGTCCCGGGCGGTGGCGGAGATGTCGGCGTCCCGGAGGGCGCTGTTGATGGTGTCCACCGCCTGGCTGAGGGTCTGACCGGCGGTAAGGTTGACGTCGACGCTGCTGGATCCCAGGGCGATGGTCAAGGTTTCGTTCTGCCCCAGGGATCCGGTGAACGCGGTGCCCCCGGCGACCGTCGCCTGTTCGGCGGCCTGGGAAAGGGTGACGGCGTACTCCCCGGACACGGTGGCTGTGGTGCCGCCGACGTAGGAGACTTTCGGGTCGGTGGCGCTGCCGGAGGCAAGGAAAAGGTTGCCCACGTCGTCGAAGTTGGATTCCAGGAGATCTCGGAGGGTCGTGGTGTCCAGGGTGATCTTCCCGGTCTTCCCGTCGAAATCGGCTCCCACCGAGGAGAGGGACCGGAGATCCCCGAGGGGGATCCCGGGAACGCCTCCGGTCACGATGCTCTGGATCCGTGCCTGGATCCGGATCGCCGTGCCGTCTCCGGAGAGGGGCCCCGGGCTTTCCTGGCTGAACTGAGTGTTGAAGAAGTCGACGATCTCGTTGTACTTCCCGACCAGGCTCTGGACCCCTTCCACCACCTTGTCGATATCCTGATCGATCTCCAGGGTGGCGGGGCTGCCCTGGTTGGTGTCCAGTAGATCCAGGGTGACGCCGGGGATCACGCCGGTGACCTTGTTGGACGAGGAAACCACGTCGATGCCGTCCACCTTCAGGGCGGCGTCGGTGGCGGTCTGCACCCGGTTGGCCGCGTCGGTGAGATTCAGGTTCGTGCCGTCGGTGATGGTCAGCGCGTTGTCCAGGCCGGTTGCCTCCGACCGGACACTCAGGCGGTAACTGGTGCCGTCGTAAATGATCGCCGCCTGTACGCCGGCATCGGCCCCGTTGATGGCGTCCCGGACCGCCTCCAGCGTGTTGTTCCCCTCCGCGGCGCTGACGTCCACGGTGATCAGGTTGTTGGCTCCGGACTGGATGGTCAGGGTTCCGTCGTTGACGAGACCCTGGTCGGAGGCGGCCAGGCCGTCGCTCTTGATCTTGTCGGCCTGGGCCAGGCTGGTGACCTCGATGGTGAACAGGCCGACCTCCGCGTCGGTGCCGGGCGTGGCCCGGAACACGGTGGCGTCGCTGACCGTGGTGTTCCGCGCCCGGAAGGTGCTTGCGGACGACAAGTCTCTCAGGGCGCTCTCGAAACCGGTCAACTTCGATTGCAATTCGCCGTACGCCGATTTCCTCGCCGAGTACTCCTGCACCTTGGATTGCAGCCGTTCCAGAGGCTGCCGCTCGACCGACATGATGGCGTCGACCAGGGCCTTGGTATCCAGTCCGCTGGCGAGCCCTCCGAAGTTGACGGGGCTGGGCATTTCACACCTCCGATCGGATCAGGCGACTTCGTCCATCAACAGGCCGATCGCTTCCCTGAACTTGGAAATGAATTTCACGTAATCTTCCGGCGGGAACTGCCGGATCGTTTCGCCGTCCTTGGTCTGCACCTGGATGATGACCCGGTTGATGTCCTTGTTGAACCGGATGCTGATCCTCTGGTCGTTGATCTGGATCAGGTCGCCTTCCTCCCGGATCGATTCCGTGACCGCCCGGGCGTCCAGCGGCGTCGAGCTTCTCGCGCCTGCGCGTTTCTCCTCCCGGGCGTCGGCCTGTTGTTTCAAGGTCTCTACGACCTCGGTGGGACCGATCGGAACGGGGACCGGCTCCGCCTGTTGAGGCGGGGTCGGGGTGGCGGCTATGTCCAACGGAGCGATTGGGGTAGCCATGGCGATTCTCCTTCTTACTGCGCGAAGGACCGTGTTACGGCACGGCCCCTCGCAGGGTTACGGGCTCTATCTCAGGAGCGAAAGAACCGACTGGGAGATCTGGTTCGCCTGGGACAGAGCGGAAAGGCCGGTCTGGTTCAGAACCTGGAACTTGGTCAGGTTGACCACCTCGCTGGCGATATCCGCATCGCGAATCTGGCTTTCCGCCGAGGTCAGGTTCTGAGACTGGATGGACACGACGTTGATGCTGTTCTGCAAACGGTTTCTCACCGCCCCGAGGTTGCCTCTCCGGGAGGAGATGGTGTCGATGGCGGTGCGGATCAGGTCCAGTTCGGTCTGGGCCGAAGCCTTCGTGATCAGGGCGGTCGTCTGCACGGTGATGCCCGAGCCGGACGATGCGGTCAGTCCCAGGCCGCCGTTGGCGGAACCGGTCGATTGCAACGCGCTGGTG
Organism: uncultured Acidobacteriota bacterium; assembly: GCA_964654385.1. Lineage (GTDB taxonomy): Bacteria > Acidobacteriota > Polarisedimenticolia > Polarisedimenticolales > Polarisedimenticolaceae > Polarisedimenticola. Next base: position 42,858 of record CAZZIV010000002.1, read on the forward strand.
AGCAGTGTGATCTTGTTGTTGGCCGCGACGGAAGAAGCGCCGACCTGGATGTCGAAGGTGGCGCCGGAAGTGCCGAACAAGGTCCGGCCGTTGAAGTCGACCGTGTTGGAGAGACGGTTGACCTCCTGGAGGATCTCTTGGTACTCGGTGTTGAGCGCGGTTTTCTCATTGCCGCTGTCGGCGCCGGAAGTGTCCGAGGCGGCTTGCTCCGCCAGGGAAACGGCCCGCTGGAGCAGGGTAGAGATTTCGCCCAGGGCGCCGTCGGCGACCTGCACCACCGAAATGCCATCGTTGGCGTTCCGGACCGCCTGGTTCAGCGCGGAGACGTCCGCCCGGAGGCCGTCGGCGATGGCGAGACCGGACGCGTCGTCCGCCGCGGAGTTGATCCGAAGGCCGGAAGACAACCGTCCCAGGGTGTTGTTGAGGCCGGCGTTGGAAAATTTGAGCCGGTTGAGGGCGTTCAGCGCCCCCAGGTTGTTCACGATCGAAAAGTTCGCTGCCATGGGTAATCCCTCCCTGTGTACCGAACGCGGCTTCCTTGCCGCGCCGACCGCCGAAGGGGGCGGTCATCCCTTTGTTCGCTCGGGGTGGCCGGCGTTTTGCCATCCACCTCAAGCTTCTTATCGGATCCAGGGAGATTTTCTTTAGGTCGAATCCTGTCGGTCCGGGGACGTGGATTACATTTTCGTCATTGGCCGTTCCGATCGTCTTCCAGCTGCTCCCGGAGGGCGGATCGCTGGACCTGGTAAATGTACCGGATGATCCGGTCCTGGTCCTGGGGGTGAATCCCTTCGAACTTGAAGCCGTAGGACCCGGGAGGTTTCGGGTCCCGGTGAACGATCCGGACCAGGGCCCGGACCGGGGGGCAGCCGTCCTCGTCCGACGGGAGGCGGCATTCCAGGAGAGTGTCCAGGTCCAGGAGCAGTTCGGTGGAGAGGCGGCCTCCTCCGCCGGACAGCTCCAGGATCGTCCCGCTCTGCATCGGCCCGGTGGCATCGATCAGCCGGGAACGGAGGGTCACCACCTGGCCGGCCAGGTCCAGGACCGCCTGTGCGAGAATCGCTTCCCGGTCCGAGGTGCCGGAGGTGGCCAAGTTCCGGAGAGCCGATTCGTGGCTGGGCGCCCAGACCGAAGGCTTCCGCTCCAGCAACTCCAGGAGCCGGGAGGCCGGATCCGGTTCCAGCACCTGGAAGCGGGCGTTCAACGATACGTCGATCCGTGCGAATTCCCGCTCTTCGTTCGGTTCAGGGATGGACATTCAGGATCCTCCTCCGGCCAGGGATCGTTTGGGAAACCTGGAGATTGCCGGGACGGCCCGGTGCCGGGGCTCCCTTCTGCCCCGGTGCTTCCGGCCGAGCATTCGCCGGTCGGCCAGGTCCAGCATCTCCCGGACCCGGCCCTTTTCCTGGATCGAGGCGGCTCCGAACGACAGTCCCAGGTCCAGGCGGATTCCCCGGAATTCCAAGGTGTGCTTTTCCAATTCCCCGGCCAGTCGGTGTCCGATACATTCTGCTGCATCACGATTAGTGTCTGGAAGTATCACCAGGAATTCATCGCCACCCAGCCGCCCGATCAGGTCCGAAGTTCGAACCGTGTCGGAGAGCAGGTCGGCCACCATTTCCAGGGCGGCGTCTCCGGCGCAGTGCCCGTGTAAATCATTGATCTGTTTGAAATGATTGAGATCGATGTACAGAATCGACAGATCCCGATGGTATCGAAGCGCCCGGGCCTGCTCCCGTTCCAGCACGTCCAGGATCCCCCGGCGGTTCAGCAGGTGGGTGAGCGGATCCCGGCAGGACAGGTCCACCAGGGATTCCAGGGTTCGGGCGGAATGCACCGCGCCGGCGATCAGCATGGCGGCCCGGGTCAGGTTCTCGCCGTCGGGCACCGGCCGGCCGGGCCGGGTCCAGCAGGCCAGGACGATGTCCGGCACCGCAGGGTGGTCCAGGGCCGGCCCGGTCACCGCGTGCCAGTGGGGTCCTTCCAGCTTTCCGGAGGAGGCGACCCACGATCCGATCCCCAGCCGGGCTTGCTTCCCGCAGGTCGCGTCGGCCAGGGTCCGGAGCATTTCCGGATCGATGCCCGGCATCGCCACCGACTGGTAGCGGTTCGTTCCGACCTGGGCCAGGATCGCCCAGACCGGATCGCCGGAGGATCGCCGAAGCACCTGGAGCGCCGAAACCAGGACGTCGTCCACGATCCTGGCGCCCACCACCGCCAGCGCCAGGTCTACAAGATCCTGTCGCCGGCCGGATGCCGGGCTCTCCTGTATCGATCCCAGGGCTCTCTTCATGACGGTCTCCTCGGGAGGAGGAAAAGCAAGAGAGGTGCCAGCGGTCAAAAGGTTGAAAATAAGGGAAATTATGGAGGTGATGTCAAGAGTTCGTCGAAAAAGGAAGCGTTGGTCGCCGGTTCACCGACGGAGCAGCCGGGAGAGGGCGGCCTTCCATTCGTTGCGAACGGTCTTGATGTTCCGGCGCTTCAGGACGAACGACTGCTGCCGGTACAACTCTTTCGTCCTCAGGTCCGGATCGGCGGTGAACCGGAGAAGTTCCTCGGTCCAGGATTCGAGGGTGTTGTCGGCCAGCGCCGTCACCTCTTCCTTATAGGGGGTCACCCGGCTGGCCAGGGAGCAGGTGCCGGCCATGGCGTATTCATAGAATTTCAGCGCCGACTTGTTCCGGTTGAACGGCGTGTCCCGGAGCGGGCAGAGCCCCAGGTCCAGGTCCAGGGCCGCCAGGCCCCGGAAATACCTGTCCATCCCGGTGAACGGCTGGTGCCGGAAACGGAGGGAGCCCAGCTCTTCGTGAAATGCGAGGAAGGCGTCGGCGGCCGCCTGTTTCCCCGGATCCAGTCTTCCGTTCAGCGAGCGGATCTGCCGGACCTGGTCCTCCATCGGCATGTCGATCAGTCCCAGGATCTGAAAGGTGAACCGAATATGCCGGGCGGTCGCCTTCAGCGCCGGAAGGATCATGCGCAGGTCTTCGAGATGGCTGCTGGAGCCGGCCCAGCCGATCCTCAGTTCCCCGGAGCGGCCGGAGCGGTCACGCCACTTGTCCGGATCGACGCAGTTGGGGAGAACGAAGACCGGCAGACCCCGGTCCTGGAAGGCGGCCTTCAGCGTCGGCGTGGTGACGAAGACGGCGTCGGCGTACTTCAGGATCGTCTCCAGGTTCCGGATCGATTCCCGGATCGTGCCGTATTCCGGGTTCTCTTTTTCGATGGCGGGAAGGTAGTCGTCCACCGAATAGACGATCGGAATCCCCCGGTCCTTCGCCTCCCGGCAGAGAGGTCCGACCAGGTTCACCTTCCCGCCGCCTGGAAGAGCGGGGGAGACCACCATCTGGGGAAAGATCAAGAGGGAGATCCCGTCCAGTGTGGAACGGTCCGGCGCATACCCTTCGGCGGTGCGTGCCAGTGTGATTCGGGAGCCCAGGGTCCGCAGGGCGAAACCGTCTTCCTGGAGATGCTCGAACGGTTGGAAGAACCGGACGTAATTGACCCCGGTCGGTTCCTCGGGGATCACTCCCAGCACCTGGATCATTCCGGACGCGTCCGCCATGTTCGGTTTCCTGCGTTTCGCGGAGAACCGGCTCGTTCCGCCGCCGTGGCTATAGTATTACGGAGCCGGTCCATGTAGGATGCTTCCGATGCGAAAAACAGTTCGATGGTCCTGGCCTGTGCTGGTAATCGCGGTCCTTTTCCTGGTTCCGTGGGGCTGTTACGCCGTTCGGCCGACAATCCGCCGGGAGATCGTCATCCTGGACAAGACGGTTCCGTTTCGGACCTGGGTGGAACATCGTTCCCTGGTATGGCTGATCAACCATTTGAAGATCCGCACGACTTCGGGAGAGCCGTACCGCCGGGAGCAGGATTATCTCGGCGCTTATCCCGGCCTGGAGCCGGGGGACCCGCCGTCGGGGATCCGGAACCTGACTCTTGAGGACGCCCTGGCCGCCGACCTGGTTTACGTGGCCGACACGTACGGGGTGTACCAGGGGGACCTGGATTCAGGCTCCCGCATGAAGGCCGCGCTGGAGAGGAGTCCGAAGATCTACGGCGGCCTGGAACTGTCCGAAGCCGAAGCGCTGGGGTCGGCCCTCGCCGCCGGCGGGACGATCACGGTGGAGTTCAACACCCTGGCCAGCCCGACCGGGAGCCGGGCCCGGGAGACCCTGGAGAAGGAGCTGGGTGTCCGGTGGACCCGCTGGGTCGGCCGCTACTTCCCACGGCTGGAAGACCGGGAAGAGGTTCCCCGCTGGCTCCAGGGGAACTACGAAGACGAATCGGGCCGCCCCTGGGATTTCGAAGGGGCCGGGTATGTCCTGCTGCAGGACGACGCCCATGTGGAGGTGCTTCGTGTCGGGGAGGAGTCGGAGCGGAACGGCCTGGTCCTGGAACGGGAGCGGCCGGTGGATCCGGTCCTGGACGGCGCCCGGGACGAAGTGGCCTATCCGTTCTGGTTCAGCGTCGTGGAGCCGGCGGAGGATGGGAAGGTGCTCGCCTCTTTTCGCTGGAAGCTGACGGAAGCCGGGCGCAAGCGGTTGCAGGAGCGGGGCCTGCCTACCCGGTTTCCGGCGGTGGTTCGCCGGATGGCGCCGGGAGGGGGAACCGCTTACTATTTCGCCGGGGATTTCGCCGACAACCCGATGCCGAATATCCCTGTACCGCTGGCCGGGTACACAAGGTTCAAACGGGTTTTTGAAACGGTCCGGCTGGCTCCGTCGGAGACCGGATTCTACTGGCGTTTTTATGTTCCGATGATGAGTCGGATCCTTCGGCCCGATTCCGGGCCGGGTTCGGGAGAACAGTGATTCATGACACGTTCCGGTAGTCGAAAATGGTTGGTTCGTTTTCTCATTGTCGCAGTGCCCCTGGGCCTGGTCTACCTGTGGATGGTCCTGTTCCGGGCCGGCGCGCCCCCGCGGATCACCATCGAGCCCTCGCGCCCGGCGATCGGCCGATCCACACCGGTCCATGTACAGGTGGAACAGGCCGGGCGCGGCTTTGGCGAGGTGCGGATCGAACTGGTGCAGGGCGGCAACGCGACCGAGCTGGCGACCCTGGACTCGCAGCCGGTCCCTCCCTGGAAGCCGTGGGGGAAACCGGAACAGGGGCTGGCCGAATGGACCCTGAACGTCGGCAGGGATGGGGTGAAAACCTTGCGGGAAGGGGAAGCGACGATCCGCGTAACGGCGCGTCCCGCCGTCGCCCTCCTGCGCGCCCCAAGGCCGGTGGAGGAGTCGGTGACCCTGCCGGTCTACCTGGTGCCGCCGCCTCTCGGCGTGCGGTCCGGCTCCCGAACCTATGTCAACCAGGGCGGATGCGAAGCGGTGGTCTACACCGTCGGGGAGCGCTCGATCAAGGACGGCGTACAGGTCGGGGAGTCCTTTTTCCCCGGCTACCCGCTTCCCGGCGGCGGGGAACGGGACCGGTTCGCCCTCTTCGCGGTTCCCTACGATATGAACGACGCCGGCGGTGTGCGCCTGATCGCCGAAGACCTGGTCGGAAACCGTTCCGAGCGGAAGATCATCGACCGGTTCTTCCCGAAACCTCCCAGAAGGGACACGATCCGGATTACCGATTCGTTCATGGAAAAGGTGGTTCCGGCCATCATGGCCAACACGCCGGAACTGGAGGACCAGGGCGGTCTGCTGGAAAACTACCTGGCGATCAACAACGAACTTCGGGCGAAAAACGCCGCCGCCCTGGCCGCCCTGGCCGAAAAATCCCAGCCGAAGTTCTTCTGGCATAAAAGGTTCCTCGGCCTTCCCAACAGCGCCGAGCGGTCCACCTTCGCCGACCGGCGCACCTATACCTACCAGGGCAGGCCGGTGGACCACCAGGACCATCTCGGATTCGATCTCGCTTCCACCCGGAACGCTCCGATCCCGGCGTCCAACGACGGAATCGTCGTGCTGGCCCGGTATTTTGGAATCTACGGCAACGCGGTGGTGATCGACCACGGCTACGGCCTGATGAGCCTCTATGGCCACCTGTCCACCATCGACGTGTCGGAGGGGCAGCAGGTGGCCCGGGGAGAGACCATCGGCCTCACCGGCGCCACCGGCCTGGCGGGGGGCGATCATCTCCACTTCACCATGATGCTCGACGGTCTGCCGGTGAACCCCAGGGAATGGTGGGACGCCCACTGGATCCGGGACCGGCTGGTGTCGAAATTGGGGAAGGCGCTCCCCTTCGAGAATTAGCCCCGATCAAAGGCTCCTGGGACGGCCCGGGCCGGAGGATTCCCGGCCGCGCCCCTAGTCCGATCCGGCCCAGGAAGGTCCGTTCAAGAATTCCCACCCGCCGCCGATACCCGGGATCACGACCTGGGCCCGGTGCTCCCTATCCCGGCATCCACGGTTCCAGGTCCCGCGATACAGGGAGTATGGAATGAGCGGTTATCCCCACCAGCGAGAATGCACCAGGATCCCGATCCGTCTTCACGTGGAAATCCGTTCCGGGGATCTGGCGATCCGCAGCGAGACGACCCGGGACATCAGCCTGAAAGGTGTGTACGTAATCACCGGACAGCGTCTCCCCCTCGGCGCTCCCTGTGCGGTGATTCTGTACCCGGCCGGGCCACGAAGCGACCTGCAGGTCGAGCTCGAAGGCCGGGTGGTGCGGGTCGATGTGGCCGGCATCGCGGTGGAGTTTACCGGGATGAGCACCGATACCTACTTCCGGCTGAAGAACCTGCTTCTCTATAGCGGCGAGGTTTCCGGCGAGGTGGAGGAAAACTTCAAGAGCCGGGTGGCGAAGTAGAAGCCAGGGCGACGCCTGCGACCACCAGGCCGGCTCCGGCGAGGATCCGGCCGGTCAGGTCTTCCCCCAGCACGAGGGTGCCGAACAGGACCGCCACCACCGGCGTCATGTAGGCGATCAGCGAGAGCCGGGTCGCCTGGATCTGCTGGAGCAGGTAGTAATAAAGAGTGAAGGTGACGGCGGTTCCCAGGATCGCCAGGTAGAGGAGCGCGCCGACCGACGCCAGGTCCAGGGTGACCGCCTGGTCCTTTTCCAAGAACAAGGCGGCGACGGCGACCAGGCCGGCAGTGATTCCCATCGGAATTCCCGAGATCGACAACGGGCTGATGTGGGAGCCCCATTTCTTGATCGCCACGCTGGAGGCGGCGCAGGCCGGCGTGGCCAGCAGGACCAGCACCGCGCCGAGCCAGGCGTTCTCCCCGCCCAGCCGGGTCAGGTCTTCGGAAAAGATGGTGGCGACGCCGGCGAATCCGACCAGCGTGCCGATCAGGCTCCGGGCCGTCATCCGTTCCCCGGGAAGGGCGAAATGGGCCAGCACCGCCATCCAGAGCGGGAAGGTGGCGAACAGCACCGACGCCAGGGCGGACGGGATCCACTGCTCCGCCCAGTAGACGGCGCAATAGGTGAAGGAGAAGCCGAAAACGGCGTTCACCCACCAGAGGGCGACTTCACGGGGTTGGCGGCCCAGCGCGATTTTTTTCTTGCGGATCAAGGCGATGAGAAACAGGAAGGCGATGGCGAAACGGGCCGCGATGCCGGTGAGGGGGGGAATCCCCACAAGGCCGATCCGGATGACTCCCCAGGTGGTGCCCCAGATCAGGATCAGCGCGGAGAGCGTGAGGGTCACCCTCAGCCGGGAGGCGGACATCCGGCGATTACTCTTCCAGGAGACCGGCCAGGTAGCGACCGTACGAGCTGTTCCCCAGCCGGCCGGCCGCTTCCTTCAAGCCGTCCCGGTCGATATATCCCATGTTCAATGCGACCTCCTCCACACAGGCGATCATCTGCCCCTGCCGTTCCTCGATCGCCTGGATGAAGTTGGAGGCCTGCAGCAAAGCGGTGTGGGTGCCGGTATCCAGCCAGGCGAACCCCCGGCCCAACAGCTCGACACGAAGTCGGTTCATAGCCAGGTACTGGCGGTTCAGGTCGGTGATCTCCAGTTCTCCCCGGGCGGAAGGTTTCAACCGTTCCGCCAGCTCCACGACCTGGTTATCGTAGAAGTAAAGCCCGGTGACCGCGAAGGAGGATTTGGGGCGGGCCGGCTTTTCTTCCAGGCCGATCACGTTCCGGGCTTCGTCGAACTCCACCACGCCGTAATGGGACGGCTCCTTCACCCGGTAGCCGAAGACCGTCGCTCCGGTCTCCCGCTTCGCCGCCTTCTGGAGGATTTCCGGAAGGCTGTGGCCGTAAAAGACGTTGTCCCCCAGGGCCAGGGCGACCCTGTCGGTGCCGATGAACGATTTCCCGATCAGGAACGCCTGGGCCAGCCCTTCCGGTTTCGGCTGGACCGCGTAGTCGATGGCGATGCCCAGGTGGCTGCCGTCTCCCAGTGTGCGCCGGAACGCCTCCTGGTCCGCCGGAGTGGTGATCACCAGGATCTCGCGAATGCCGGCCATCATCAGGACCGACAGGGGGTGGTAGATCATCGGCTTGTTGTAGATCGCCACAAGCTGCTTGCTGACGCCGTAGGTGACCGGATGCAGCCGGCTCCCGGATCCGCCGGCCAGGATGATCCCTTTCATGCGAAACTCCATCCATCGGTTGAACGGAAGTACCTTACCTTATTTCGTGCCACCAAGGGAGAGGTTCGCGATCGGCGGATCGAGTAAAAAAACCGGTTCCGGCCGACGATTTCATTCCTGTTTCGCCAGGATAAGGACCTGAACCCCAGGTTCCCGGTTTAGAATGACGTTTCAAAAGGAAGATGCGCGATGCTTCTTCGGATCCAGGTTGGTTTCGACCTGCACCGACCATCGCAACGGCCATGAAAGGATTTGAGACGAAGTGCTGAACTGGGTTGAGATCGATCAGGCCGCCCTGGGGAATAACCTCCGGTTGTTCCGGGAGCGGATCGGAGACCAGGTGCAACTGGCGCCGGTGATCAAGTCGAACGCATACGGCCACGGTCTCCTGACCGTGGCCGGCCTCTGCCAGCGAGACGGTGCCGACCGTTTCTGCGTCAATTCCCTGCAGGTAGCGGACGCTCTCCGCTCGCGTTCAG
>CAZZIV010000003.1:0-38044 GCA_964654385.1 uncultured Acidobacteriota bacterium
GTTGGTGTGCACGGTGGTGTGGGGCGCGGTGCCCCCAGGGGTCCCCCCCCCGCCCGGGACGATCAGGGAGCCCCCCGCGGGGAGCCGCTTCCGGGTCTCCTCTTCCTTCCCTTCCTCCAGTTCCAGGGTGATCCGCCGCAACACCTGCTTGTCCAGACGGAAGATCCGGTTCCGGACCGGCAGGAAGGTGGACTCGGTGACGGAAGCCAGGGGGATGGAGGAGCCTGCCTGGGTCGGCACCAGGAAGCTTTCCAGGCTCCCCAGGCTGTTCCGGTCCTCTTCCTTGAACCGGATCCGCACCGGGATCTCCTTGCCGTCGTCGTAATACTTGGGGAGAGTCGCCCCGCGCAGGGCGTACCCGACCACCCCGGCCACCACCTGGGGATTCACCTGGTACCGCTGGGCCAGCGCCCGGTCGACCTGCAGGCCGATTTCGTCAGGCGGGGGATCCGAACGGCGCTGCAGCCCGAGCACGCCGTCGATCTTCACGAACATCTCTTCCAGTTCCCGGGCGGTCTGCTCCATCAGGTCGATGTTTTCGCCGTACAGCATCACAGGATAGGTTTCCTGGGCGGAATCCTCGTCGGTTTCGCTTTCCTGCCCGGTGAACACCTCCATGCCCGGCAGGATCCTCAGCCGCTCCTTCACCTTTTCCGTCGCTTCCCGGGCGGTGATCTTCACCGACCGGGGACTGTCGAACCAACCCTGGATCCGACCTTCCTTTTCATCATGGGTGAGAAGCCAGCCGTCCAAGCCCAACTCCGTCTTCATCCCCTCCACCACCTTCTCCGATTCCAGGAACCATTTCTCCGCCTGCTCCAGGGTAGTGTGGGGAGGCAGGTCGATGTAAAGGTTGAACTGGTTCTGCTCGCTCTCCTGGGATTCGACCAGGGTCACCTCTTTCATCGGCAACGCGGCGGTAACGGCGAACACGACCAGCAGAACCATCACCAGGTCCAGGCGGCGGCGCAGGAAGAAGCCGAGCATCCGGTTGTACCCCCGGTTCAACCGGCCGAACACGAATTCGTACACCGCCCGAACCCCCTGGTTCAGTTTTCGGTGGAACCGGGTGAACCAGGCGGGCCCGCCGACGGCTCCGGCGGCGATCCGGGCGGCGGAGGGAAGGGTCAGGAACACGCACAGGGGGATAAACACCAGCGCCACCAGCAGCGACGCCACCAGGGAAACGCAAACGGGAATCGCCAGGCGGGTCAGGAAAAACTGCCCTGGCCCCTCCACCAGGGAGACCGGCAGGAACACCACGATGGTGGTCAAGGTCGACATGGTGATCGCCAGGCTGACCTCCCCCGCTCCTTGGACGCAGGCTTCTCTGCGGGGCATCCCTTCCCGGGCGAGACGGTAGATGTTTTCCGCCACCACCACCGAATTGTCCACCAGCAGGCCGACGCAGAGCATCAGGCCGAGCAGGGTCAGCAGGTTCAGGGTCTCTCCGGCGAAGTACATGACGGTCAGTCCGATCAGCAGGCTGAACGGAATAGAGAGAGAGACGATCAGGGTCATGCGAAACCGGCGCAGGAAAAGGAACAGAACGATCGCCGCGATCATACCGCCGATCAGGCCGCTGTTCAGGAGAGTCGACAGAGAACCTTTGATCACCTTTCCCTGGTTGAACATTTCCAGCACCTGGAAATCGGCCAGGACCGGGTCGTCCTTCAGCCGCTCCACCTGGCGGATCAACTTCGCGCAAACCTCCCGGGCGTTCGCCTCCCCTTCCTTGAAAACCACCATCGCGAACGCGGGCCGGCTGTTGGCCCGGGCCCGGTAATCCTTCTCCTCTTCTTCATACTTGATGTCTGCGATGTCCCCCAACCGCACCGACGGGGCGACGATCCGGTTTCGGAGCGCCTCCACCGACTCGTACCGGGCCACCGACCGGAGAGTCAGCTTCCGTCCACCTTCCCGGACGGTGCCGCTGGACAGGGTGAAATTGTCGTTTCCCAGTTCCTGGGCCAGGGAATAAATGTTCAAACCGTTGGCCGACACCTTTTCCAGGTCCAGCTCGATCAGGATCTCCTTCTCTTCCATGCCGTCCAACGCGACGTTGGCCACGCCGTCGATCCTGGAGAACGGTTTGACAATCCGGTCCTGCACCAGGTTGTACAGGTCGGGCACGGTGTCGTCCGCCGCCACGCCCAGGACGAAGACCGGGAAGCCGCTGGAGTCGAACTTTCGAAGATAGGCCCGATCCACCTCCGCGGGAAATTCCAGCTTGGCCCGGTTCACCCGGTCCCGCAGCTCCCGGTAGGCGACGTCGATATCGGTCCCCTGCTTGTACTCGATGTAGAGCACGCTGGAGCCGTGGTTGGCGATGGAGACCAGTTTCTCGATCCCTTTGACCGTGCTGACCTCCCGTTCCAGCGGGAGGGTGACCTTCTGCTCCACCTCCTTGGGCGGGGCGTCGTTGTAAGGAACGTACACCGAAAGGAACGGCGCGGCGAACCCGGAGGGAAGCATCTCCAGGGGAATCCCTAAGCCGGCCACCAGGCCGACCACCAGGGCGGTCAGGAAGAGAACCAGCACCGTGATCGGCCGATGCAGGGAAAACCTGGGGAGGGCGACTTCCCTTCGGACATCCCGGGGGGTCATGCTTCAGGTACCTCCGGACAAGGGGCCTCCGGAGTCGTGCGACTCCTCCCGGAAACTCCGGGAGCGGGTCCGCCGAAGTGAGCGTGAACGGAAGGCATCTCCCCCTGGATCGGGGAAGATCCGCCGCCTGGGGCCGCGGCCGTCCCATCAGGGCGCGGGTCTGCGGACCCGCCCAGGAGCGCCACCTTCGCCGAATCCACCACGGCGTACACCGACGGAATCAGCAGCAGCGTCAGGAAGGTGGAGCTGAGCAGCCCGGCGATCACCGTCAGCGCCATCGGCGTCCGGATCTCCGCCCCGTCTCCCAGCCCCAGGGCCATCGGAAACAGCCCGAGCACGGTGGTGGCGGTAGTCATCAGGATCGGGCGGAGCCGGACGGAACCGGCTTCCACGATCGCCTCGGTCCGCGCCATCCCCCGGCTTCGCAGCGTGTTGATGTAATCGACCAGAACGATGGCGTTGTTCACCACGATCCCGGCCAGCATGATCATCCCCAGGAACACCACGATCGACAGGGGGATGTGCATGACGAACAGCATCGCCAGGGAGCCGAGGAACGCCAGCGGGATGGTGAACATGATCACCAGCGGGTGCAGGAGCGACTCGAACTGGGCCGCCATGATCACGTACACCAGGAACACGCTCAGGCCCAGGGCGAGCCACAGGCTGTTCCGGCTCCGGCTCCATTCCTGGTTCTGGCCGCCCATGACGTAGTCCATGCCGTCGGGCCAATCGACCTGGGTGCGCAGGGTGTCTTCGATCCGGGCGGTGGCGGCGGACAGGGAGCCGCCGGCCAGGTTCGCCTGCACCAGGGCGACCCGTTGGCCGTCCACCCGTCGGACCTCGCTGGGCCCTTCGCCCAGGGAGACCTCCGCCACCGACGACAATGGAATCGCCCGGTCGCCTCCCGGATTGACGTTCAGGTTTCGCACCTCCTCCACCGTTTCCCGGTCTTCCATGGCCAGGCGGACGATGATCGGTATCCGCCGGTCTTTCAGGTTGTACCGGGTCGCCTCGAACCCCTGCACCTTGTTCCGAACCAGCTGGGCCACATCGTGAATGTTCATGCCGTACCGGACCAGAAGGTCGCGGTCGTACACGATCTGCACTTCCGGCGCCCCGGCCCGAAGGGTGGTTTCCACATCGGCCAGTTCCGGGAGCGCGGCCAGGGCGTCCCTGGCCTGCTCGGACACGGTGCGAAGCTTGTACAGGCTGTCGCCCTGGATCTCCACCTCGATGGCGGTCTTGGAGCTGAACAACACCGGTCGGACGATTCGGGCGTCCAGGTCCGGAACGGCGTCGAACCGGCGGCGCAGTTTTTCGATCACCCTCTCTTCCGCCTCGGCGGAGCGGGAACCGGCGTCCAGGATCACCTTGAACCGGGCGGTGTGCTCCCCCTCATCGGACCGCTGGGTGGTGGCGGAGTCGTACCCCAGGGTCAGCAGGAGCGAGCGGATGTTTTCCTTGTCGGCCAGGATCGCCGTTTCCACCGGGGTCAGCAATTCGGCCGTTCGCTCGAGGGGGGTTCCGACCGGGAGGGCCACCTCCACTGTAAACTCGCCCTGGTGCACCTCCGGCAGCAGCTCACTCTGGAGCCGCCCTCCGATTTCCCAGGTGCCCCACAGACAGGCGCCCATCACCAGCAGCACCGGGACCGGGTGTTTCAGCACGAACCGGAGCAGCCTGGGGTAACCGGTTCCAAACCCCTTCAGCAATGCGCCCGTGAACTTCGAAGGGAGCCAGAGCAGAAGGCCGAACACGGCCCCGAGAGCGGGCGCCAGCAGTTTGGTTACCAGGAACGCGAGACCGAACCAGGCCAGGAGAATCAACTTGCCCAGCGACTCGAACACCGTTCCCAGGATCAGCCGCAGGACGAACCAGGGAGCGCCCAGGATCTTCACGGCGATGCGGGAGTTCCGGTAGGCCGCCCGGAATTGTATCCACCCATGGAAAGTTTTCAGGCGGCGGCCCAGGTCGGATCCGGCGCCGGCGGCGGCCAGGTCCACCCCTTTCCGGCTGGCCAGCATCGGAATGAAATAGAGCGCCACCGCCGCCGAGGCCAGCAGGGAAATCACCACCGCCATCCCCAGGTCGCCGAACGCCTGCCCGGCGATCCCTTCCACGAACACCATCGGCAGGAACACGGCGATGGAGGTGAAGGTGGAGGCCAGCACGGCGCCGTGGACCTCCCGGGTCCCCCGAACCGCCGCGTCCACGATCGAGTCCCCCTCCTGGCGGCAGCGGAATATCGATTCCAGCACCACGATGGACGAATCCACCAGCATCCCGACTCCCAGGGCGAGACCGCCCAGGGACATGATGTTCATGCTGACGCCCAAGAGGTTCAGGGGGGCGAAGGTGATCAGCAGGGAGATCGGGATGCTCACCGCCACGATCAGGGTCGGTTTCACCTTCATCAGGAACAGGAACAGAACCAGGGTCGCCAGGATGCCGCCCAGGATCGCCGTGTTCCGCACTTCCCGGATGCTCTGCTCGATGAACACCGACCGGTCGGCCACCAGTTGGAGGAATACCCCCTCTTCCTTGTAGAGATCGGCGGCCAGGCCGGTGGGGGTCTTCGGTCCTTCCCCCTTCCCTTTCGCCAACGCCCGGGCCGGATCCCACGCCGCCAGTTCCTCTCTTGTTGCGGGGCCCAGCTTCCTCTTGATCCGCTGGGCCAGGTCGACGATATTGGCGTCCCCTTCCTTGAAGATTTCGATCTGTACCGAGTTGCCGCCGTCGGTACGGGTAATGATCTCCCGGTCCTTGTTGGAGTAGACCACGCTCCCCAGGTCCCGCAGCCGGATGTCCCGGCCGTCGAAGGAAGCGATCACCGTGTCTTCCATCTGGCGCAGGTCCTGGAACTCGTTCATCGTCCGAACCAGGTACTCGGTATGCCCTTCCTTGATGGTGCCGCCGGCCAGGTTGATGTTTTCCTGGGCGAGTCGGTCGATCACGTTCTGGATCGACAGGCCGGCGCGGAGGAGCTTGTTTTCGTCCAGCAGGACGTTCACTTCCTCTTCCAAGCCGCCCCGGACCTGCAGCGCCGCCACCCCTTTCACCGGCTCCAGGAGCCTCCGGACCTGGATGTCGGCGATCCGCCGGAGCCTGCGCAGGCCGGATTCGCCCTGGAACAGATCCCCTTCCCCGGAAAGGCTCAGTTCCAGTACCGGGTCGAGGGAGGGGTCGTAGTGGAGGATCAGCGGACGCTCCGCCTCTTCGGGGAGGAAGACCCGGTCCAGCTTCTCCAGCACTTCCTGGCCGGCGTCGTCCATGTCGGTGTCCCAGGCGAACTCCAGGACCACGTCGCTGACCCCGGCCCGGCTGATGCTGCTGATCTCCACCAACCCGCCGATCACTCCCAGCGCTTCCTCTACCGGGCGGCTGATGTCCGCCTCCACCTCTTCCGGCGCGGCGCCGGGATAGTGGGTGCGGGCGGTCAGGGTCGGGTAGCTCAGCTCCGGCATCAGGGCCAGGGGAAGGCGTCCGTAGCTGAGGGCGCCGAAGACCACCGCCGCCAGGAAAATCATCAGGATCGCCACCGGGCGGGATGTGGGAAAGCTGTTCATCGGGCGCTGGCCAGGACCGCCTGGTCGGCCGTTTCATCGTCGTTTTCGGCGGCCGGTTCGGCGGGAGCCGGCTTCGACTCATCGGCTTCCGGGGCCGGGTGATCTTCCTGGGCGACGCCGGATTTCTCGGTCAGCGGCTCGGGTTCGACAGGGGACATTTCTTCCGGCAGATCCACCAGGACGCCGTCTTTCAGGCCGGTCTGCCCGGCCACGATAATCGGATCGCCGGCGGAAAGGTCGACGGCGCCGGCCAGAGGCTCGATGAATTCCTTGTCGGTCAGCGCCGGGGTCAGCAGCACCCGCCGGGCCCGGTTTTCTTCGCCCAGTTTGTACACGAACATCCGGTCGTTGTCGTAAACCACCGCCGTCTTCGGCACCAGCACCACATCTTCGTGGGAAGCGGTCACCAGGTCTACGTCCACGTACATGCCGGGGCGAAGGCCGGGCTGGCCGCCCAGCGCGACGGTCAACTTAACCGTTCCGCTTTTCGGATCCACCACCGGCGAAATCCGTTCGACGGTTCCCATGTAGGCGCGCTCGCCCAAGCTGGGAGAACTGATCCGGACCGGCAGGCCGTTCCGCAGGTCGGGAAGATGCTTTTCCGGGACGTACACGCGGGCGACGATCGAATCGAAATCCACGATGTCGAACAGGTGCTGTCCGACGGTGATGTTGTCGCCCAACTTCACCAGGCGGGAGGTGATGGTGCCGGAGATCGGGGCCCGCACCACCGTGTATCCCAGCTCGCGCTCGGCGTTCTCCACCTTGAGCTTGAGCTGCTCGATATTCCAGGTGGCGTCGTTGAACGCCTGCTCGGAGATCAGCTTCTCTTTGTAAAGGCGCTGGTTCCGTTCGTACTCCCTCTCGGCCTTGGCCAGGTCGCTCTTCACCAGGGCCAGGTTGTTCCGCTGCTCGTCGTCCATGAGGCGGACCAGGACCTGCCCCTTGCGGACATGGTCCCCTTCCTCCACCAGGAGCTTCACCACCTGTCGGGCCGCCTGGGAGAAAACCTTGACGTCTTTTTCGGCCTCCAGGTTGGTGGAGTAGCTCAGGACCGATTCGATCCGGCCTGTGGCCAGGTTCGCCACCTCCACCGGCACCGCCTTTTCTTCGGTCTCAGGATCGGGTTCGGCATCGTCCCCTTGATCCGTGCCTGCAGGATCCGAATCCCCGGTTTCCGCCGCGGCGTTCGCCTGCTTGTCCGATCCGCCACCGCTTTCCGCCGACCTGGAACCGATTTCACAACCGGAAGTGAGCAGAACGGAAAAAAGCAGAACCATGAGCAGGAGAAGGGCAGGACCGAATCGGACCTGGCTTCGCGAATAACGTTCCATCTCTCGGGTCTCCATCGCTCCCATCCTTTCGGTCGTCGCAGGCAGATCCAACCAGCGGTTGCACCGGACGCTTCATCCGATCCATCGTCTTTCATATAAACGAGCCGGAGCCTCTCCAGGTTCCAAATTTGTTACCGATACATGAAGAAACGTCTCGAAAGGGAAAAGATTTCAACCGCTCCGTTGAATTTCGACCCGATGAGGCGGAAAGGGTGAGGATTCGGTAAAATGCGGTCTCCAGCCCCAACTAGTGCGAATTCTGGAGCGTTCCCATGAAACTGATCGAATGCGTACCGAACTTCAGTAACGGCCGGGACCCGGAGGTGATCGAGGCGATCGTCAACGAGGTGCGGGAGACTGAGGGAGCGGTTCTGCTGGATGTGGATAGAGGGGCCGCCACCAACCGGACGGTGGTCACGCTGATCGGCACGCCGGAAGCGGCGGAAGAGGCGGCATTCCGGCTGATCCGGAAGGCTTCGGAGCTGATCGACATGTCCGCTCACAGCGGAGAGCACCCGCGGATGGGGGCGACCGACGTCTGCCCGTTCGTCCCGGTGCAAGGCGCCACCATGGACGACTGCGTGGAGACGGCGAAACGGCTGGGTAAGCGGGTCGGAGAAGAATTGGGGATTCCGGTCTACCTGTACGAGAACGCGGCCAGCCGGGCGGAGCGGCGGTCCCTGGCCGACGTGCGGAAGGGAGAGTACGAGGCGCTGCCGAAGAAGCTGAAGACTCCCGAGTTCGCGCCGGATTTCGGCCCGGCCGAGTTCAACGCCCGGGCCGGCGCCACCGCCATCGGGGCCCGGGAGTTCCTGGTCGCCTACAACATCAACCTGAACACCCGGGACAAGGGGCTGGCCAAAAAAATCGCCCTGGAGATCCGGGAAAAGGGGAAGCTGAAACGGGATGGGAACGGCAAGCTGGTGCGGGACGCCGACGGGAAGCGGATCTGGGTGCCGGGACGGTTCAAGAACGTGCGCGGGGTCGGCTGGTACATCGAGGAGTTCGGCCGGGCGCAGCTTTCGTTCAACCTGACCAACTACAAGGTGTCGCCGGTACACGAGGTGTTCGACGCCTGCCGGGAAGAGGCGGCCAAGCTCGGGCTGCGGGTGACCGGGAGCGAGCTGGTGGGGTTGATTCCGCTGGATGCGATCCTGGCCGCCGGAGATTACTACCTGGAGAAGCAGGGGAAAACCACCGGGGTGCCGGTGAAAGAGCGGATTCACACTGCCGTGCTCTCCCTGGGGCTGGAGGAGATTTCGCCGTTCGACCCGATGGAGAAGATCGTCGAGTTCAAGTACAAGGGAGCGCCCGGTGGGTTGAAGGAGATGACGCTGGTTGATTTCGCCGACGAGCTGTCCAGCGATTCACCGGCGCCGGGGGGTGGCTCCATCGCCGCGTTGTGCGGGTCGCTGTCCGCCGGGCTATCCGCCATGGTGGCCGCGCTGACCTGGTCCAAGAAGGGGATGGAGGCGACCCGGCCGGCGATGGAGGAGATCGGAAATAAGGCCCAGGTGTTGAAGGACTGGTTCATGGACGCGGTGGACCGGGATACCGAGGCGTTCAACCAGGTGCTGGCCGCCATGCGGCTGCCCAGGGGGACCGAAGCGGAGAAGGAGGCCCGGGCGGCTGCCATCGAGGCGGCGAACCAGCATGCCACCCAGGTCCCTCTCAATGTGCTGGAGCGGGCGGTGCAGGCGTTGGAGCTGGCGTCGCAGGTGGCGCAGGACGGCAATCCGAACTCGACCTCCGATGCCGGCGTCGCCGGCGCGTGCGCCCTGGCGGCTGCGGAAGGGGCCGCCATGAACGTCAGGATCAACGAACCAGGCCTCACCGACCGGGACACCGCCCGGGCCATGCTGGCCAACCAGGTCGAACTCCTCGAAACCGCCCACCGCCTCGCCGCCCAAGTCCGCGAAACCGTCTACGCCAAACTCTAAAAACAAATCTGACCCTATTTAAAATCGCCGATTTAAATAGGGTCAGATTTGTTTTCGAAAGCCCGTAATCACGTCTAAAATGGGCTGTGGGGACGATCCATTGAACGACAAACCTTCCAAAAAGTACCGGGCGGGGGGCAACCTTCAGGATTATTGCCGTCCCTGCGCCATCAGCCGGATGCACACTATCCTGGTGGCGTCGCCGGAGGGTGACCCGATCCGAGTGGTCTGCGATTTCTGCGGAAGCCAGCACAACTATCGTGGCGACCGGCTGCCGAGAACCGCCCACCCCGTCTCCGGAGAACGAACTCCCCGGTTCGCCCCTTCCACTCAACTGTTTCCCCTGGTCAGCGACCGTGAAAGGAGCTTCCCGCCGATGAGTAACGACAACAGCCCAGACCTGGAACTGCTGCTGCGCAAGATCATCCGCGAGGAGACCGGCCTGACCGCCGTGACCCCCGCCGACAAATGGCGGGGAGGCGAACTGGTCCTCCGTCCCGGCCGGGAGGGAGTGCAAGAGAAAAGCTGGCCGGTTGAATCCTTTTTCCATAAAATTGTTATGATTCGGAACCGGCTTCGAACCCTGGAGCAGCAGGTCAACAGCTCCGACCTGCCCGAGGATGTGAAAATCAAATTGCAGGGCTACATCACCGGCTGCTACGGGTCACTCACCAGCTTCAACGTCCTGTTCGCCGACGAGGACGACCGCTTCACCACCAAGTAATCGTATCAGTAACCGCCGATCCAGAGCGGGTGGATGAATCGCAGCGCCAGAAATAGCACTGCCACCAGGGCGATACTCCACCAGCGATATTCCTTCATGCCGAGACGTTGCCTGCCCTGCAGGATCGCCAGGAACGGCACATACGATGTGGTTTCGTAAAATGCGGGAAAGGTCCCAGGATGGGTCTTGAGGAAACGCCGGTCCTGGTGCCAGGCGGAGAGGAGCACATAGACCAGGAACCCACCGAAGAAGATCCAATCGCTTTCATACGGATTCATGATCAAGTGCGCCACGGCAAACAGGCCGAAGGCGGTATTCATCGGGTGCCGGGTGATCCGAGTGATCCGGTACGCCCCGCGCGCCTCCTTCTCCGCGATCTCTGAGGCTGTGGACATCGGGTTGGCGGTGAGCAGAGCGTGGACCAGGAAAAACAGGGCCGCAAGCATCAACAGCTCGCTGACCCGTATCAAGGACGGCTGATACTCGAACAGCTCCACACCGGAATGCCTGTGTCGCCAATACACCATTATCAGTGGAATGAAGGTGGCAAGTGAAACGGCCGAGTAGATCGCCTTGAACCCGATCAACCCGGCCTTGCGTATCAGCCAGGTCCGCACCGGCACCGCGGAACCGATCAGATGCGTCCCGCCGAAAGCGACCCACCAGAGGAGCAACCCGGTTTCCGGCTTCATAACCGGCTCCTGTTGAATAAAACATGTTTTCGGCCGAGCGGATGTGCCGCTGGTACTGCTAAACCCATTCCGTTTCGCTGCAGGATTCATTCTATGCCAGGAAAGCCGGATCCGAATACGGAATTGGACGTGGAGCCCGACATGATCCGGGGCCAGGCGACCGACGGAACGGCCGCCCAGCGGCGGAAGCAAGGGCTCCGTCCCGATACATCGAACGACGGATCAGGACGAACCGGCGTCGCGGAGGGAATATTTCATGTCCTATCGCCGTTTTTCAGCAGCCTGTTAACCCGATTTATGCATGAGGGACCGTAGCGAGGAGCCGAAGATGCCAGTCAGGTCGGGCACCCGCAGCGATTCGCGGCCGCAGGCGTACCCGTACGGGGTTAAAAAGATTTTCAAAAAACAAGCAATTCTGTGCTATTCAGATCCTGCGAGCTTGCGTTTCCGGAGATAAAGCCGGAGAATCGAACCCGTGAATTATAATTGCTCGCGAAATTATGCCCAGTGGGAGTTGACGCTGGAATGTCGATAATCCATCAGACCGGTGCCCAGGATGATTCGGTCCACGAGTTGGACTTTCAGGTTTCCGCTGCTCTCCTGTGGAGCCGGCGCAAAACCATTTTTCTCTGCCTGGCCCTGGTCACCCTGGCCTCCCTCTCCTACTCCTTCCTTTCCACGCCGATCTACCAGGCCAAGAGCACCCTTGAAATCGAGCGACAGGGGCCGGAAGTCCTGACATTCCAGGATGTTATGTCCATCGACCCGGCCGGCTACCGGGCGTTCTACCAGAGCCAATACAAGAACCTCCGGAGCCGCACGGTGATGCGCCTGGCCGCCCAGCGGATCGACCTGCGGAACAACCCGGAATGGGCGTCCAGGAAGCCGTCGCCCCTTTCCCGCGCCGTCCGGTCGGTGAAATCGATCTTCTCGCCTCCCTCGCCGGAGAATCCGGACCGGAAGGTGCTGGAATTTATCGACGACAACCTCACCATCACTCCGATCCGAAACAGCCAGCACGTGGAGATCTCCTTCAAAGACCGATCCCCCGAGTTGGCCCGGGACGTGGCCAACGCCGTCGCCTACGCTTTCCAGGAATTCAACTCCTCCACCCGCTACACCACCACCGAGCAGGCCAGCGAATTCCTGGCCAAGGACGTGGCGATCCAGCAGGCGCGGATCGCCAAACTAGAGAAGAAACTCCAGGAGATCAGCGCCAACAAGGAAATCCTGGCCTTGAGTGACGGCACCCAGGACATCAGCGAGCAGGCGCTGGCCGACCTGAACGGCAAATTCTCCGCGGCCAGGGCCCAATTGGCCCAGGCCCAGGCCCGGTACGAAACGGTCCGGGACACCGGCCCCAACGGCCTGCCGGAAGTTCAGGAAAGCCCCCTGGTCCGCTCGTTGAAAGAGGAATACGCCGGCATCGAGCGGCGGTACAACCAGCTTTCCAAGAAGTTCAAGCCGGAGTGGCCGGAGCTGAAGGAACTGAAAGAAGAGTTGGACACGGCCTCCGCCCGGCTGAACCTGGAAATTGACGCCATCGCCAACCAGATCCGCCATGCCGCCCAAACCAACTACGAAGAGGCCCAGGCCCAGGTCCAGAACCTGGAAGAGCAGGTCGAGGCCCAGAAGAGAGAGGTCGAGCGGG
The DNA here is from genome assembly GCA_964654385.1 of uncultured Acidobacteriota bacterium. Taxonomy (GTDB): domain Bacteria; phylum Acidobacteriota; class Polarisedimenticolia; order Polarisedimenticolales; family Polarisedimenticolaceae; genus Polarisedimenticola. Next base: position 12,518 of record CAZZIV010000003.1, read on the forward strand.
TCAACCGGGACGCCATCGCCTATTCGGCATTGAAGGAAGAGATCCAAACCGAGCGGCAGGTTCTGAACGACAAGATCAAGCGCCGCAGCGAAACCGAAACCTCCACCCGGCTTCAGCAGACCGAGGCCAGCAACATTCGGATCATCGACCTGGCGGAACTGCCGGACAAGCCGGTGAGCCCGAATAAGCTCCTGAACCTGATCCTGGGCCTGGTCCTGGGAACCGGCCTGGGCGTCGGCCTGGCCCTGCTTCTGCACTATGTCGACAACTCCCTCAAAACCGAGCAGGATGTGGCCCAATACGCGCCGGGTGTGGCGGTGCTGGGGCACATCCCGAACCTGCAGGCGACCACTCGGATGTCCGGGTACAGTCACCGGTCCAGGAAAAAGAAGCCCCGGCACAAGAAGACGCCGCCGAAACCGATCCTGGCGGCCGACGACCGGTACGCCGCCGACCGGGCCTGCCACGAAGATCCGCTCTCGATTTTCACCGAGTCGTTCAAGAACGTCCGCACCTCCCTTCTGCTCAGTTCGCCGGACCACCCGCCCCGGTACCTGGCGATCACCTCTCCCAATCCGAGCGAAGGGAAATCCACCGTCTGCCTGAACATGGGGATCGTTCTGGCCCAGCAGGGGAAAAAGGTGGTGATCGTCGATGCCGACCTGCGCCGGCCCCGTCTTCACAAATCGTTTAATCTGCCCAACGCGGTCGGCCTGTCCAACTTCCTCAGCGGCAACGCCTCCCGCACCGAGCTGATCCGGAAATCGGATATCCCGGGGCTGGATTTCATCACCAGCGGGCCGATTCCACCGAACCCGTCGGAGCTGATCGACTCGCCGCTGGTGAAGGAGCTGTTGCATTATCTGACCGAAGAACTGGGGTACGACCACGTCCTGTTCGACTCGCCGCCGGCGTTGCAGGTAGCTGATTCGGTCATCCTCTCGACCAAGCTCGACGGGGTGGTGCTGGTGGTCAGCGCCGGGGAAACCCCCCGGGAATCCCTCAGCATGGCCGCCGACCGGCTGGCCAAGAGCCACGGCCACGTGTTCGGGTGCATCCTGAACGGCGTGTCCGAAGGAAACGGCTACTACCAGGGGTACAAGTACCGGTACCACTACAAGTATTCCCACTACAAGGCCAACGAAGGGGACGAAGATACCCGGACGGCCGCCGCGACGACGCCCCCTGAACGGAAGCGTCCCAGTGCGTAACCTCCCCGGCTGACCCATGCTCGCGAAGGGAACCCGCGGCCTGCTGCTGTTCCTGGTGCTGGGGGCGGCGCTCCCGTTCGGCTCCGTGCAAAACGGCTACGTGGCGATCCTGGAGGTCGGCGCGGCGATCGTCCTGGGGGCGGCATGGATCGCCGGCGGGCGCGTTTCCCGGAAAACGATCCGGCTGGCCCTGCTGGCGGCGGCGGCGGCGGCGATCGGGTGGATCCAGTTCTTCCGGGGCGGCCCCTCCCCGGCGGACACCTTGAACGCGGTGCTCCGATTCGACGCCTACGCCGCCCTGGCGCTGGCCGCCTCCCTGGTCTTCCGCAAGCCGACCGAGTTCCGCGGGGCGGCGGCGGCGCTGGTAGCGCTTGCAACGTTCGAAGCGTTGTACGGCTCGTTCGAGTTCCTGTCGGGACGGCAGCATATTTTCGGATACTCCAAAATCTACTACCTGGACTCGGCCACCGGCACGTTCATCAACCGGAATCACTTCGCGGTCTTCCTGGCCATGTGCCTTCCGTTCGCCCTGGCACTGCTGCAAGGGGCCGAGTCCGGCCGAAGACCCGGCAACTGGCGGGATCGCGTGGTCCGGTTCGTGGAGCACGGCTTCCTGCGGCGGCTGCTTCCGGCGATGGCGGTGTTCGTGATCCTGACTGGCGTGCTGCTTTCGTTCTCCCGGGGCGGCCTGGCGGCGTCGCTGGCGGGGATCGGAGTGTACCTGCTGGCGCGGAAAGGGAGCGGCGTGCGGCCTACCGCCTGGATCCTGCTGCTGATGGTGCCGGTGATCCTGCTGAGCTGGCAGGCGGTGAAGGCGCCGGGGGAGCGGTTCATCGACAACGCCGACAACCTGGCCACCGTGGGCGGGAGGCTGCCGGCGTGGGAAGCCGGGTTGAAGATGGTGCCCGACCACCCGGTCCTGGGCACCGGGTACGGCACGTTCCAGCACGTCTTCCCGGCGTACCAGCCGCCGGACCTGGGAGGATACTGGGACCATGTCCACAACGACTTCCTGGAGTTCCTGATCGAAGGCGGCTTCGTCACCCTGGGGCTGGCGGCGGCGATGGTTCTGGTGCTGTTCGTGCCGGGGCGGAGCGCGAGAGAGCGCGGCGAGCCTGTGGCGCCGTTCCGGGCGGCGGCGGCCGGCGGCCTGGCGGCGGTGCTGCTTCACGCTTGCGTCGATTTCCCGCTGCGGATTCCGGCGGTGGCGTTGCTGGCGGCGCTCCTGGTCGGCCTGTACCTGGCGTCTGAGCCGGCAGAGCGACGGGACGGGGTGTGGACGTTTCCGGAACGAACCTGAAACCGCCGCCTACCCGGATCCTCCCGCGAGCCGTTCCCTAGGACGATTCAACGGGTCGAGAAACAGCTCCCTGCTCCACAAGTCGATGCTTTCCTGTTCCTTCGGCTGGATGAAGCGGGCGACGTCTTTCTTCGCCCCGGTCCAGTCGATCGTCCCAATCCTGTGACGGAGAGCTTCGATATACGCCTGTTCACAGGGATTGCTGCCGACGATCGCCTACTCCTCCTCTTCCCCTTTCAGCCCGATCCCCGCCGCCTCGCGCATCTGCTTCATGCGGCGGCCGGCGAACCATTCCTCCGGGTTCAGTTCCAGGGCGATCCGGTAGGCGTCGTACGCCTTGTCCGGACGGCCGGCCTTTTCCTCCACCTGGCCGATCTTTCTGTAGAGAAGCGACCGGTAACCGGTCGCCTTCCCCTGCCTCGCCAGGAGGCCGATCCCGTCCCGGTACGCTTTCCGGGCCAGGTCGAAATCACCGGCGGCCAGCGCCGCGTCTCCGAGCGCGTCCTGGTATTGGGCCAGTTCCGGTTCCAGGCGGGTCGCCGCTGTCGCCTGGGCGACCGCTTCCTCTTCCCGGCCCTGTCCCGAAAGGGCACGGGAGGCTGCGACCAGCCGTTCGGCTTCCAGTTCGAGATCGCGCGAGAACGAAAGAGGGGCCAGGTGGTCGTACAGCCGCTGGAACTCCCGCAACCTTCTGCCAACGATGGAATACCAGTAGAGAAGCTGTCCGGTGATGTCGCTGCCGTCATCGAGAATCGCCTCGCAAGCGGAAAGGTATTTTTCGCCGCCGTCGTCCCTGGTTTTGAAGTACCGGCCTAATCCAGCCAGCACACCGGCTTCGTCCGGGAGCATGCCGATCAGGTCCGCCGGGGCGTACCCTTGACCCAGGAGCGCCTCCGCCACCTGCCTGGTTTGCCCGGGATTCAGATCGACCGCGCGAACAAGGTAGGGCGCCGCCTCGTCCCGACGGCCCATGGCCAGGAGCAGGTTCCCCAGCCGGAACTGCACGATCGGCGAGTTGGGCGCCATGGCGGAGGCATCCTGTACCATCGCCAGGTAGCGGGCGACCCCTTCGTCGGTGAACGAGGGCTCCAGTTCCCATTCCACCGCCGCCAGCCGGGCCAGCACCTCGGCCTGCCGAGGCTGGGCGCGGAGGCTTCGTTCCAGCAGATCCTTCGCCACCAGGAGGTGCTCCCGGTAGGCGTCGTAATCCTGGTTCCGCACCGCCGCGAGGGCGCTTTTCATCCGGGCGTCCGCCGCCTCCTTGAGATCCTTTCCGGAAGGGCCGATCCGCCAGGCGTTCGACCCGTTCCACGCCTGGTAGTGCTCCGGGTCGGCCTTGGTCCGGTAGACGGTTACCGCCAGCCAGGCGTACGCCGCCAGCACCAGCAGGCCCGCGACCTGTAGAACGCGCCGAACCGTCGGGCTGGGGTGAGTGTCTTCCATCGGTGACTGGATTATCTCCCGATGCGGGGTGGAGTCAACAGGCCGGGCAGCTTGTAAACAAAGGCTTCCCCCCGTCCCTCATGGGAACGGCAACGGGGAAGCCTATTTGCTTGACGGAAGCCTTCGAATGGGCGGCCCCTTTTGCCCTACCGCACCTTTCGAAGCAGGTTCAGGAAATCGGCCCTGTAGCCGCCGGGGTCGGAGCTTTCCGCGCCGGCGGCCAGGGAGCGGACCTGTTCCCAGCCATACTCCCCGACGTACTCGGACCGCCGGAGCTTCATGCCGAAGGCGGCTACGGCGGCGGCGAAACGGAAGTCATCGGAGGCGGTGTTCAGGCCCAGGCCGGTGTCGGTGGCCGGGACTTCGATCTTCCGGCTCGTCTTCCCGGTCGGCTCTTTGTAGCGGAGCTTCACGGTGAACGACTCGGAACGGGTGGCGGCGGTTGCGGTTTCGTCGCGCCGGTCTTTTCGGCGAACCGGCTTCGCCTCCGGCTGGTATTTCAGCGGATCCACGCCGGGGGTTCCTCTCAGAACCGGGTCGTCCGTAAGGCCGGCGGGCACCAGTTCGTAGAGAGCTGTCACCGAGTGGCCGGCGCCGATCTCCCCGGCGTCTTTGGTGTCGTCGTTGAAGTCTTCCTTGGCCAGCATCCGGTTCTCGTAGCCGATCAGCCGGTAGGCGGCAACCTGCGCCGGGTTGAACTCCACCTGGATTTTCACGTCCTTGGCGATGGTGACCAGGGTGCCGCCGACCTGTTCCACCAGCACCTTCCGGGCCTCTTTGAGCGAATCGATGTAGGCGTAGTTCCCGTTCGCCTTGTCGGCCAGGTGTTCCAGCATGCCGTCTTTGTAGTTCCCCATCCCGAAGCCGAGGGCGGTCAGAGAGATGTTGTCTTCCTTGGCGTACTTTTCGATCATGTCCAGAAGTTGACCCTTGCCGGTGGTACCCAGGTTGAAGTCGCCGTCGGTGGCCAGGATCACCCGGTTCACGCCGCCTCGCAGGAAACAGCGCTTGGCGGTGCTGTAGGCCAGCGCCAGGCCGGCGCCGCCGTTGGTGCCGCCGCCGGCGTCAAGCCGCTCCAGCGCTTCCCGGAGCGCCGGCTTGTCGTTGCCGGAGGTCGGCGGCAGTACCAGGCCGGACGCCCCGGCGTACACAACGATGGAAACAGTGTCCCGGCCGCCGAGTTGGTCGATGAGAAGCCCCATCGCCTTTTTGAGGAGGGGCAGCTTGTTCGGTGAAACCATGGAGCCGGAAACGTCCAGCAGGAACACCAGGTTGCTCCCTTCCAGTTCGCCCCGGCGGATTTCCCGCCCCTTCAGGCCGATCCGGGCCAGGCGGTGGGTTGGGTTCCAGGGCGCGTCGGCGATTTCCACGTTCACGGAAAACGGGGCGCCGCCGGAGGGCGCCGGGTCGTTGTATGGGAAGTAATTGAGCAGTTCTTCGATGCGGACGGCGTCCGGGGGAGGCGTCTGCCCCTGGTTCAGAAAGCGGCGGACGTTGGCGTAGCTCGCCGTGTCCACGTCGATGGAGAAGGTGGAAAGGGGGTGGTCCAGGGAGGTTTGGAAGCCGTTCTCCTGGATCGGCGCGTACTCCTCGGTGTTGAACTCGGAGTCGGATTCTCTGCGTTCCGGAGGAGCGAAAACCACGGGGCCGCCGACCACGGTCTTGAACTCCCTGGAGCGAACGGGGGCGGATCGCGCGGATCCTTTGTCCTCGTCCTGCGCTCTCGGCTCAAGGGTGATCGTTCGCTGGTAGTACCTCCCCGATGACGGCGTGTCCTGGACGTAGGCCTCGGTGAAGACCGTAGGCAATTTTTCCGCACCGGGAGCCGAAAGCTGGGCGATTCCACCGCTGGCCGTCACGGGCACCTCGGCTCTCGCATCCTTCATCTGTTTCTTCTCCACTACCGAATTTTTTCCGATGGGGGAAGTAGAACGAAGCGCCTCCGGCTCAACCGGCGTGGGAATGGTCGTGGGAACGGGCGCAGGCGCGGGGACGGATTTCCGCTCGTTCAGGGTTCTCGCGGGTTCTCTCTGGATCGACTTCGGCGCGGGAGCTTTCTCTTGTTCGGGGGCGGCGTCCGCCGCCGCGGTGTTCTCGCCCGGCATCGGCGCTGTCTCCAGCTCCGGTTTCGTCGGCGGCGTGTACTTCCTCACCACCTTCACCGGTTCCATCGTCCCGCCGTTCGGCGCTTCCTGTCCTTCGAAACGGTCCTGGAAGACACCGGCGGCCCAGACGGCGATCAGCACCATGGCGACGCTTCCCATGGCGTAGCGGAGGCCGGGGCCGGTCCAGAGTTTCGCGAACCAGGACCGTTTTGCGTCCGTGGGCTCATGCTCCATCACTTCTTCGAAGGTCGGGATGGAGGCCTGTTCGTCTTTTCGGGCCTGCCGGAAAATTTCGCTTATCTGCTGGTCGTCATGGTCATGCGGTTCCATGTCGGTTCTCCTGACTCCTCAAGCAGCTTCTTGAGCTGTGCCTTCCCCCGCTTGTAGTGGGTTCGGGCGGTTCCGAGCGTAATGTTCAGTACGCCGGCGGCCTGTTCGATGGTCATCTCCTGGTAGAACACCAGGTGCATGAGATCCCGTTGGCGCCGGGACAGCTTCTGCAGCAGCCGTCGCAGGCGCTGGTGGATCTCGGTCTCCTGGCGGACCGACTCAGGGCTTGAGGCTGGGGATGGAGCGGGGGTTCTTCGCAGCCATTTCGAGAACGCCATCTCCCGGACGACCCGGCTGCGGCGCGTCTCGGCGGCGGTGCGCCGTATCACGCCGAACAGCCAGGTGCGGAATTCGGATCGGCCGTCGAACCGCGCCTTGCCGTCCAGGACTTTCACGTAGGAGGTCTGCAGCACCTCCATCGCTTCGTCCCGGTTCAGCCGGCAGCAGGTCAGCGCCCACCCGAAAGCGGCCGGATGGTGTTCCTGAAGTTTCGCTCTCATCCCTGGTCCCATAGTACAGGCTCCTCTGCGTACCTGGGAATGAGTGGCCTCAACCGGTGCGGCATAGGACAGGCGGCGGGAAAGAAAATAAATCTGACCCTATTTTAATTCGCGGTTTTGTATAGGGGTGGGGGCTTATAATGGCGATGTGCGGACCGGAAGGAGGCGGAAATGCGACCAACAGGCGCTTTTTTGGCGTCGGGGACTCGTCTCGAAGCGCTGAAAGACTACGAAGCCCGGCGGAATCATAAGAAAGAGTTCGTCCTGCTGGGCTGGATCGTGGGAGGGGTGTTCGTCCTGATCCTCCTGGCGGCGCTTCTGCAGAAGTGGGCGGATCGGCGCGCCGGCCGGAAAAAACCTGGAAAGAGCTAGCCCTGATCGAACAATCATTCGCGAGTGAAAACGTGTCAGAGTGCGCCAGGCCTGGCCGAACGCAGCCTTCAGCAAGCGCAGCATACCCGATCGTATGGGAGCATTGATGAAGGCGAGTACGGCCAGGAATGGTGTGCTATGACACGACCTTCAGCGGTTTTCGCCGTGAATGATTGTTCGATTAGGGCTAGTTCACCTCGAACCGGAACCCTTTCCCCTGGCGGGTCTCCTGGTAGGGAAGCTCCAGGACGTTGGTGTCCGAGTTCCAGGTCGCCTCCAAGCGATCCCGGTAAGGCTCCAGCACCGCCGCTTCGCCGGCAGGAAGGCCGGACTCCCAGATCACCGTTCCGTCCGGCGCGCCGGTCACCCGGTCCAGTTCCTGTTTTACCTGCTCCCGGAGCTCGGCCGGGCCGTTTTCCAGGCTGTGCAGGCGGTTTTCCAGGAGACGGAGCATGACCCGGTGATACCTTTCCCGTTGGGTCTTGGGGGAGATCGGAGATTCGTCGTCGCCCCATTTCTGCACTCCGGCCCCTCCCAGGTCCGGCGCCGTGTCCATCGGGTGTCCGAGCCAGGAATAATAGGCCAGGGAGTAGATCCAGGCGTATTCGCCGATCGGCATCTTCTCGCGGAGGAGGTTTTCGTTCCGCTTCGACAGGTATTCGCCCACCGGGTTCAGGAGGTCGGCGAACTCCTTCATGACACCGAACACATCCTTGAACCCGACGTTCTTCTTCCCGTCCATCTCCTTCAGTTTCTGCATCGGGAACTCCCGGAACTTCCCGCTGAGGGCCTCCCGGTCGGCGCTCATCTCTTCCCGGATCTTCAGGAACAGCTCCACCCGGTCCGCCTGCAGGGAAACGTCGCCGGCCGGAATGTAATCCTTGAAGTCTCCCAGCTCCTCCACCAACTCCTGGAAGCTGTCCTCGGCGTGCTTCACTTCCCCCACGTAGCCCTTGAACTTGACGCACATGTAGGTCATCGCCAGCACCGCCACCAAGATCAGAACCGCGCATCCGGTCAGACAACCTTTCAACCAGCCGGGCATCCCTTTTTTCTCGGCCACAGGTTTCTCCTTGTCCCCGCCCCTATGGTAACTCGAACCGGGCGATTCTCCGCTGCAAAAGCCGCCGAATGCGCCTGGACTCTCCTCTACCCGCTTCGAGTGTATCTATCCGACACGAAATGATTTATTCTTGGAGTTCACGGGAGTAACCATGAGCCGGATTCTCGATCATGCCGCCCTCACGCTGGCGGGCGCGGTCGCTCGACTGCCCCGGCCGGCCGCCTCGTTCTGCGGCAAAAGATTCGGCTCCCTCATCCGGCTCACCGCCCGGCGGAAAAAGCCGCGGATCCGACACAACCTGAAGAAGGCGGGGGTCTCCGACCCGGACCGGTCGGTCCACGCCGCCTGGAAGCACGTGGGACAAACCCTGTTCGAGATGCTCTGGTTCCTCGGACGTTCCCCGGAGGAGATTCTACGCGACGTGGAGGTGGAAGGGCTGAGCCAGGTCCGGCAGGCGGCCGGCAGGGGAAAAGGGATCCTGCTGGTCTCGGCTCACACCGGGAATTGGGAACTGGTTCCGATGGTGCTGGCCCGGTCCGGCATCCTCCCGGTGGCGGTGATCGCCCGCACTCTCCGTACCCGCCGGCTGGAAGGGAGGCAGATCGCCTGCCGGGAACGGGCGGGTGTGAAAACCCTGATCCGCGGAAAAGAAGGTTCCTCCATCGCCGCCTATCGCTGGCTCGCCCGGGGGGGCGCCCTGGGCTGCATGATGGATCGTCTGTCCGGCGGGCGGAGGATCGCGGTCCCCTGCCTGGGAAACGCTACCTGGATGCCCCTGGGGCCGGCCGAACTGGCCTGTCGGGCCGGCTCCGCCGTTCTCCTGGGGATGGCGGTTCGAGACGACACCGGCAGCCACCGGGTAAAGTTCCGGGAACTGGAGATGCCCGGCGATGTGGAACCGGAGACCATGGCGATCGCAATCGGAATAGCGCTGGACGAGGAGCTGCACATTCACCCGGAGCAGTGGTTCTGGATCTATCGCCGGCAGATGATCTGGGCCGGCAAGCATACGGTGGTGGATCAGTAGCTTGCGTTTTCCCTTCCTATGGGGTCAGAATCGCTCCTGCTGGAAACGGTGAGGGGAAGAGCCACTTTACCAGGATGGAGTTTTACGCAATGAAAATGTCGATCAACCGACGCTGGATCGTTCTGTTTCTGCTTCTGCCGATGGTAATGCTTTCGGCCGGTCCAACCTTCGCCGGGAAGAAGAAGCCGGCCGCCTCGAAGGAGAAGGCGGCGGACAAGGAAAAGCCGAAGTGGGACGTGGCCAAACCTCCCGGCATCTGGAAATCGGTGACCATCGACACCACCGAGACCACCTGGTCCAACCTGGATGTGAGCCCTGACGGCGCAACCATCGTGTTCGACATGCTCGGCGACCTTTACGTCGTTCCGATCGAGGGGGGCGAGGCGAAGCCGTTGACCACCGGCATCCCCTGGAACTTCCAGCCCCGGTACAGCCCCGACGGGCGGCAGATCGCCTTCATCAGCGACCGGGCCGGCGGCGACAACCTCTGGGTGATGAACGCCGACGGCAGCGATCCCCGGGCGATCACCGAAGAGAAGGAACATATCGTCCACAACCCGTACTGGAGCCCGGACGGGCTGTACATCCTGGGGAAGAAAGGCTTCACTTCCACCCGCAGCATCCCCGCCGGAGAGATCTGGATGTTTCACATCGGCGGCGGCGGCGGGGTGCAACTGGTGGAGCGCCGGGACGGGAAGACCGCTCAGAAGAACATCGCCGAACCGAGCTTCTCGCCGGACGGCCGGTATGTCTACTACAGCCGGGACAGCACCCCTGGCCGGGTCTGGCAGTACAACAAGGACTCCACCGGGCAAATCTTCACGATCCAGCGGCTGGACCTTACGACCGGGGAAACCGACACCGTGGCCGGCGGAGCGGGAGGGGCGATCCGTCCGATCCCGTCACCGGACGGGAAGCTCCTGGCGTTCGTCCGGCGGACCCCCGATTTCACCAGCGCCCTTTACGTAAAAGACCTCCACTCCGGGGAAGAACGGGCGGTGTACGGCCTGCTGGACCGGGACTTGCAGGAAGCCGACGGCAGCATGGGGAACACGCCGGCGTTCGCCTGGACCCCGGACGGCCGCTCCCTGGTGTTCTGGGCCGGCGGCAAGATCCGCCGGGTCGATATCGCGACCACCGAATCGAAGATCATCCCGGTACATGTTCGAGCGGAAAAGAAAATCGCCCCGGCTCTCCGCTTTCCGGTCAAGGTGGCGCCGGAGAAGCTTCAGGTCCGGATGCTCCGCTGGGCCCAGTATTCGCCGGACGGGAAAACCGCCCTGTTCCAGGCGCTGGGACACCTGTACCGGAAAGACCTGGCCGGCGGCCGACAGGAACGGCTGATCGGGAAGGAGAACGAATTCGAGTTTTACCCGGTCTACTCGCCGGACGGAAAATCGATCGCCTACACCACCTGGAACGACGACACCCTGGGAACGGTCCGGCTGGCTTCCGCCGACTTCTCCGGTTCGCGGACCCTGGTGGACGAACCGGGTCATTACATCGAGCCCCGGTTCTCTCCGGACGGCCGGCTCCTGGTCTACCGGAAGATCACCGGCGGCTATCTCCTGGACGGCAACTGGTCGATGGATCCGGGGATCTACCTGGTTTCCACCGAACCGAACGCCGGCCCGCCGAAGCGGATCAGCAAGACCGGCTTCAACCCCCAGTTCGACGCCGACGGGAAACGGGTGTTCTTCTCCACCGTGGAAGAGGAAACTCAGCTCGTCCTGAAAAGCGTCAACCTGAACGGCAAGGACGAGCGCACTCACCTGAAGGGGAAGATGGCCCTGGAGTACCAGGTATCCCCGGACGGCAGGTGGGTGGCGTTCATCGAGCGATACAACGCGTACATCGCGCCGTTCCCCCGCACAAGCAAGACGGTCACCCTGGGGCTGGAGGGGAAGGCGTTCCCGGTGCGGAAGGTCTCCAGCCGTTCCGGCGAGTTCCTGCACTGGGCGCCGGACAGCAGCGCCCTCCGCTGGTCCCACGGCGCCACCCTGTACAACCGGAAGCTGAAAGACACCTTCGCGTTCCTGGACGGGGCGCCGGAGAAGCTGCCCGAGCCGGTGGCGAAAGGGGTGAACCTGTCGTTCCAGGTCGACGCCGATATCCCCGACGGGATCCTCGCCCTGACCCACGGGCGGATCGTCACCATGCGGAACGCCGACCAGCAGCAGGAGGTGATCCCCGACGGCACCGTGGTGGTGGTGGGAAACCGGATCCTGAGCGTCGGCCCGTCCGACTCCACGGCGATCCCCGCCGGCGCCGAGGTGATCGATCTGGCCGGGAAAACGGTGCTGCCCGGCCTGGTGGACGTCCACGCCCACGGCGCCATGGCCAACAACGAAATCACCCCCCAGCAGAACTGGATGCAGATGGCGAACCTGGCGTTCGGCGTCACCACCATCCATGACCCGTCCAACGATTCCAGCGAGATCTTCTCCGCCGCCGAGATGCAGCGGGCTGGGATGATCACGGCGCCTCATATCTTTTCCACCGGAACGATCCTGTACGGCGCCCACGCTCCAGGATACCGGGCGGAGATCGACAGCCTGGAAGACGCGGAGTTCCACGTCCGGAGATTGAAGGAGCTGGGAGCGATCTCGGTCAAGAGTTACCAGCAGCCCCGGCGGGACCAGCGGCAACAGGTGATCGCCGCCGCCCGGAAACTGGGGATCATGGTGGTGCCGGAAGGGGGCGCCAAGTTCCAGACCAACATGAGCGAAATCTCCGACGGGCATACCGGCATCGAGCACGCGATCCCGATCGTGAGCGGGTACGACGACGTGCGGCAGTTCTGGTCTTCCAGCGGAACCGGGTACACGCCGACCTTCGTGGTCGCCTACGGCGGCATCTCCGGCGAGAACTTTTTCTACGACCGGACCAACGTCTGGGAAGACAAGCGGCTCATGGCGTTCACTCCCCGGTTCATCGTCGAGCCCCGTTCCATGAGGCGCACGAAGGCGCCGGACATCCATTACAACCATATCCACGTGGCCGAGTTCGCGAAGACGTTGCGGGACAGCGGCGTCGGCGTGAACATCGGCGCCCACGGACAGCGGGCCGGCCTGGCCGCCCACTGGGAGCTCTGGTCCATGGTGCAGGGCGGCTTCAGCCCGTGGGAGGCCTACCGGGGAGGCACCATCGACGGAGCGAAGTACCTGGGGATGGATGGCGACATCGGCTCCCTCGAGAAAGGAAAACTGGCCGACCTGATGGTGGTGGACGGCGACGTGCTGAGCGACATCCGGCAGTCGGAGAACCTGGTCTACACCCTGATCGGCGGCCGGCTGTACGACAGCAACACCATGAACCAGCTCTTCCCGGACAAGGTGGAGCGAAAACCGTTCTTCTTCCAGAAGGAGGGGGGCGATACGATCCATCCTCTGACCATGAAGTACTTCCAGGAGTTCAAGGAGAAGCACGGCTGGGTGCATTGAGGCCGCCTCGCGCGCCCTCGATCCCCGGGGAGGGGCGGCTGTTCAAGGCCGCCCCTCAACTCCGCCCCAGGAACCGTCCGAGCCACGGTACACGGATCGTCCACCGGTTCCGGAGCGATTCCTGCTTTTCTTCCGGCAGGACGAAAAACGCCGCCCAAACCAGGCCGAGGAGCATGAACGCCACCCCCGCGCCATGGGTGATCCCGGCGATCCGTTCGACGGAGGGTTGGGTCAAACTGCCGAACCGGTAGAACAGTTCGTTCCAGTCGTGATCGCCGCCTCCTACCAGGGGAAGCGCCAGGGAACGGGCGTCGGCCATGTAGATGGCGATGTTGATGAAGTTCTCGCCGAACCACCAGAGGCAAACGGCGGCGGAGAACGGTTCCCGGCGGCGGACCAGGAAATACCAGGTGAGAAGACCGGGAACCAGCAACTGCCCTAGGGTTCCCCCGAGGTAATGGATGGTGGAACCGAACATCGAGAGGAACAGGTGCCCCGACTCGTGGAACGCCAGGTTCACGAAGTCGAGAAAGCACCAGCTTGCAGATCCGCTCCCGAGCCGGAACGTCCACCAGGCCAGGGGAAGCATGAGAATCGCTCTCGGAAAATTCACGCAAGCTCCGGTATCCGGGGAGCTCACCCCAGCTTGCGGGCCAGCTCGGCGAACGCCCGGTCCGGGTCCAGGTCTCCCTGCCAGGCCTCCACGTACGGAAGGAGCGGCGTGGCGTCGACGTGCATCTTATGCTTCACGTCCCCCTCGGCCACGGAACCTTCCGGCTTCCAGGCCGGGCCCCGCGCCTTCACCGCCTGTTCCAGGAACTCCCGGGCCTGGGCGTCGTCCCCTTTCTTCCAGGCGATGTAACCGAGCATGAAGAACGCCCCGTCGGCCTGCGGGTTCGTGCGGCCGACCCACTGGAAACGCTGCCGGGCGCCTTCCATGTCCCCGTCGATCAGGTACAGTTCGCCCAGGACCTGCAGGGCGCCGGTCTCTTCCTGATTCAGTTCCACCGCCCGCTCCAGGGCGGCCTTCGCCTGGGCCAGCTCGTCCGGAGTACGAGCGGTAACCGCCCGGAGGGTGCCCCATCCTTTATGTCCCCGGTGACTCATCGGGTTGATCTTGCGCAGCTTGTCGTACTGCTTCATCGCCCCATCCAGGTCCCCCTGCAGGGCCCGACAGGTTCCCAGGTAGTAGAGCGCGTCTTCGTGCTCCGGGTTCAGGGCCAGCGCCTCCCGAAAGTAGCCTTCGGCCTTCGGTATATCTTTTTCCACCTTCAGCGCCTTCATCCCGGCCCGCTGGGCGGTCCAGAACGCCACTTTCTTCCGCTTCTCCTCTTCGGACGCGGCGGCGGAGATCGTTCCCTTGCTGGACCGGGGCTGGTACCCGGCACCTTCCCTCCCCGGCTCCTCCCCCGTTGCTTTCTCTCGAGGCGTTTCCGTTCTTGAGCGATCACGAAGCTTCATCACCTGGCGGGCAGCGGCGTCTCCCTCGGTGAACTCCCAAAGGTACCCGGCGTCCAGGCCGGACCAGACGCCGACCGCTCCGCCGGGCCATTTCACTTCCACCCGCTCGACCCGTGTCGCTTCGCCCAAGCCGAAATGCTGCACCCGGTCGTGTTGGGAAAGATACGAAGCGCTGGTAACGGTCCGGCGTAACACGGTGTCCCCCACCGTCACCGAGATGGTGGCGCCGTCGGCATGGCCTTTCAGGCGGAGCTCCAGGCTGCGCCCTCCCTCCATGTCGTTCCGGAAAAGTGCCACGCCGCCGTCCAGGTGCAGGATCGCCAAGTCTTCATCGCCGTCCAGGTCGTAGTCGGCCAGGGCGAGACCCCGTCCCACATGGGGCTCAGCCAGCGGCTTCACCAGCGGGGCCAGGTCATAGAAATACTCCCCCTGCTGGTTCCAGAGCAGGAACGGAACTTCAGGGCGGAGCTTGGGAGGGGTCTGGTCGTCTTCGAAGGTGCTGCCGTTGATGACGACCAGGTCGAGCCAGCCGTCCGAGTCCAGGTCGACGAAGCCGGTTCCCCAGCCGACCGAGCGGAGAGCGATCTGCCCCAGGCCGCGCTGATCGGCCACGTCCATGAAACGGAGCGCCTCTTCTTCCCCGTCTCCCGCCGTCTTCCGGCCGACGAAAAGGGAGTCGTACAGGGCGTTCTCCTGGGCGACCCAGTGGGTGATGAACAGGTCGTCGTCGTCGTCCCGGTTCCAGTCGCCGGCGGCCAGCCCCATGGCGCCCCGGTAGTCGGCGACCCAGGAGGCGTGGCTGATCTCTTCGAAGCCGTCCCCGGTGTTCCGGAACAGGGCGTTGTCGGAGATATCGTTGGCGACATACAGATCGACCCGGCCGTCCTGATCCAGGTCGATCCACAGAGCACCCAGGCTGCGCCCCTCTTTGTTGACCACGCCGGTCTCGGCGGCCGCCTCGGTGAACCGGCCGTCGCCGTCGTTTCGAAGCAACAGGTTCGGCGCCGGGTCGTAGGCCGACGGGTTCAGCGTGAGGGCGACCGACTCGCCGTACTGGAACGACTTTTCCGTCTTCTCCGCGTCCTCTTCCCTGTATTGAACGTACCCGCAGACGTAGAGGTCCAGGTCGCCGTCGTTGTCGTAGTCGGCCCAGGAAACGCCGGACCAGAAGCCGGGCCTGGAGGGAAAGGACGCCACCCGCCGGAACCGGCCCTGCGTGTTGTGGAACAGGAGCAGAGCATTGTATCCGCTGACCGCCAGGTCCAGCCTGCCGTCGCCGTCATAGTCGCCCCAGGCCGCGCCCATCCCCTGGATCCTGGTTTCGGGGAACGATTCGACCGGGCGGAACGTTCCATCCCCCAGGTTTTCATAGAGGATCGATGGAGCCTTCCTCTCGGCGGGAAGAGAGAGGGTGCCGCCGGCGCCAACCACGAACAGGTCCGGGTCGCCGTCGTTGTCGTAGTCACCCCAGGCCAGTCCGCTCCCCATGTCTTCCGGCAGCTGGGAGCTGCGGTCTCCTTCGAAACTATGAAAGCCGCCCAGCCCCGCTTCCGCCGTGACGTCGGTGAACCGGGGGGCGGGAGCGCCGGGCGGGAGATTCCTGGCCAGTTCCCGGGTGATGTCCGACATCTCTTCGCCGGGTCGGTAGGCCTCCGGCCGGTCCCGCCAGTGAAGCCACCCGAGTACGACGGCGGCGAAAGCGGTCAGCGCCGCCAGGCTCCAGAGGGTGATGCGTAGCCGTCTGCGTCGACGGCCCAGCGGCCGCCGACCGGAAGGTTTTCCCATATCGTCCCGCTCCCCCCGCCGGCAGATCTTCCCGGCGGATCAGTGAATGCTTCGCGCCGAGGACCGGTTGAACCCGGACGAACCGGCTCCACCGCCGCCGCTCGCCCGTTTCGAAGCGACCTTCGCCACCCCTCCCACGTTCACCACGGTCTCCGCCCGGTCGATCTCGGTCGCCGGGGCGGTCACGCCGGAATCTTCTCCGAGAAGGAAGTTCAGCATATACTGGTCCACCTTTCTGTACATCAGGCGGGCGACCACCTTGTACTGCCCCGGGGCGGCCGGAAGGGCCACGTCGAGTTTTCGGTTCTCCCCGGCGTCGCCCTTCGTGGGAGGAGCCAGGGTCGCGGCGCAGGGGACCGTGAAGGTGACGCTGTCCGAATAGCCGGGGAAGATCGCCCGGCGGAAGCGGACGCCGACCATTTCCCACAGGTTGTGGCGGTCGATCAGGTTGCCGGCCTGGTCCACCGGCTCGGCCTTGAACAGGAAGCTCCCGGGCTCGATGAAGTTTCGGTCGTCCCGGGTGCCGGTGGTGAACACCTGGTTGCCGCCGGCGTCGGTGACCACGACTTCCACCCAGCTCTGGATGATGTCCAGGGGACCGGTGGGATAATCGTGGCCAACCTTGTTGGAGGTCATGACCACGCGGATCGGCAGTTCCTTACCGACCGGGAGTTGCTCGGGCGTTTCCAGGGTAATGCTGACGATCGGGCCCGGCGCCCACTTCTCCTGGATCTCGGGAACCTCGTACACACCTTTGAGCCATTGTTCGGTCAGGTCCAGGTGGGTCTTCCACCCTTCCAGTTTCAGCATCTTCGGCATGAGTCGGTTGGAGGCCAGGAAGCGGTGGCTTCGATGCTTGGCGTCGTCCGGTGTGCGGTTGTAGTCGACGGCATCGCCGGAAGAGGGATCGTACGAGGCGACCAGGGGCATGTGGCATTCCCGGCATTCGATGGTCTTGGTCGGATCGCCCTTGTGGTTCCAGCGGCTGGAGGCCCAGTTGTCGTACTGGTTCTGGAGTTGCACCCAGCCAACGTTGTTGATCTGCTCGTCGATGAACTGCTTGTGGCAGGCGGCGCAAAACTCGGGCGCCTTGAACATCCGCCGGCTGAGTCGCATGTGCTCGTCCGGGTAGGTGCGGATCAGGAAGTCCCGCACCATCATCCGGCCCGGCGTGTCGGCCCACTGCCAGAGATATTCCTTCGGTTGGGCGATGATGTAGTTGGCGTTCCCCTTGACGTCGGTTTCCTTGATCGAATGGCAGCCGAGGCAGGAGACTCCTTCGTGGTATCCCTGGGCATTGGTCAGCTTGTCGGCGTAGATGTTCTTGGAGCCGGAAAAGAGGGAGATCGGATCGTGGCAGCCGGCGCAATAACGCGTGGATTCCGGCCCGTTCTGTTCCGCCATCACGCCCTGGACCCCCTGGAACAGCACGTCCATGGCCGAGTAGCGGTGGGCGCTCGGCTTCCATTCGGCCAGGATCTCTTCGTGGCAGCCGGAGGTGCCGCAGGATTCCGACCCGGAGATGGAGCGAGGGTCGAAGGCGCCGCCGGTGGTGGTGGTGGCCAGGCTCGGGGCGAAAGGACGGTCTTCGCCGTAAAGCATGCTGTAGTCGTCGGGAAACTCGTTGACGTATTGGCGGCCGGGGTAGGCGACATACAGGCCGCCGATCGCCAGCAGGCCGACGATGGTGGCCAGCTTGGACCAACCCCAGTAGCCGAACGCCTTGCGCCGTTCGTGCCCCGGGCCGAGGCGGAACAGCACCAGCATCACGTGGGGAATCGTCGGAACCAGCGTGACGAAGGTGCTGATCAGGTGTACCTGCCGCCAGGCACCGGACATGCGGCCGCCGAACAGGCCCTGGACGGTGACGACCAGGCCTGAAAGAGTGCAGACCGCCAGGCCGACCAGCCCCACGTAGCCCAGGATCACGACATGGGAGAATGCGTATCCTTTATAATTCGTCCAGTGCCGGATGTTGTACCAGGCGAGCGGGATCAGCATGACCACGCCGACCAGGGCGTGGGCCAGGAGTCCCCATTCCACGTAGACATGAAACGGGGCAAACGTGATCGCCAGGCCGGTGACCGTTTCGAACAGGAGCACCGCCATGGTGGCTCGCGCCAGCCAGGAAGCCCAGCCGACAGCGACAGGAGTGGTTTCTTGCTGCATGTTGATCTCCCCCCGTCCGCGCCGGCCGCTCGGTACCGGCGCAAACAGCCATAGATCCGCGATAAGCGGAGCCTCTCCAGACCCCTTGATACACGGAGACCCGGCCGGGAACAATCCCGGAAAGGAGACTCAATCAGTCGGATTTACGGCTCAGCGGGCCTTTGCCTTGATCAAAAGGTCGACTCTCCGGTTCTTCTGCCGACCTTCGGCGGTGCCGTTGTCGGCGATCGGATAGGCCTCGCCGTACCCTTGCGCCTCCATCCGCGCCCCGTCGACGCCCCGGTCCACCAGGTAGCTCAGAACGGAGCGGGCCCGCTTTTCGGAGAGGGTCTGGTTGTAATCCTCGCTGCCGGTCGAGTCGGTGTGGCCCTGGGCGATGATCGCCGTCTTGGGGTATTCGAGAAAGACTTCCGCGGCCTGGTCCAGGCTGGACCGGGAGCGGCTGTTGAGCTCGGCGGAGTTCACTTCGAAAAGGATGTCCGACTCGAAATGCACCAGGAGCATGTCTTCGTCCAGCCGTTCCACCGTGGTGCCTGGGATCTGGGCCAGCTTCTCTTCCTGCCGGTCCATGTAGGTGCCGACCCCTGCGCCGACCCCTGCGCCCAGGGCGGCTCCCTTGAGAATGTCGTCCAGGTCCCCTTCGCCCAGGATCGCACCGAGTACCGCGCCGGCTCCCGCGCCGATCGCGGCGCCCTTCTTCGTCTTGTCCCGCTTCGTCACCCGGGTGCTGCCCGGCTCACGCATGATCGACTCGCACCCGGCCATCACCACCAGCGCCATCACCATTCCCACCACTACAACCAACCTGTTTCGCCTATGCATAACCAAGCCTCCCAAATAGGGTCAGATTTATTTTTCGGCGGCCAGGCCGCTCCCGTTATTCAATAGACCGATTGTATTGTAAGTCGTAAATAAATCTGACCCTATTTATTTTTTAAAAAGCCGCAATTTGCCGCGGCGGATTCGGGTATGGACTTCGGGGACGGGGTCGTGCATGAGGCGGTCGAGCATGGCGGGAACGCGGGGATCGTCCACCAGGGGGGCGGCGTCGATGGAGGCGATGCGCACGGCGGGCTCGGGATCCTGCATGGCGGCGAGGAGGATGTCGGGGGTGACCTGCTCCAGCTTCGTCAACGCGCGGACGGCAACGACGCGGATGTCCGGGTTGGTATCCTCCATCACCCTGCGTTCCACCTCCACAACCGCCTCGTGCGCCGGGGGGATGTTCCGAAGCCCGCGGGCCACCGCCGGCGGCTGCCGGTCGAACGCCGCCAGGAACATCGCCAGCGCCGGCGCTGTGCCGGCCCGCAACAGGCCGATCATCGCCTGCTCCCGCACCGTCTCTTCCGGGTCGTCCGCCAACTTGCCGAACACTTCCCCCGCCAGCGGGTCGTCCCGGCCTCCCATCCCCCGGACCATCGCCAGACGCACATCCGCCGCCGGGTCCTTCATCAAGCTTCCCACGGTCGCCCGTACGGAAACCGCGGCGCTACCCCCGACCGCCGTCGCCAGCGCCATCCGCACCTCGACCGACGGGTCGACCACGCACTCGGCCATCAGCTCCCCGGCCAGCTTCGTCCCGATCCCTCCCAGCGCCGCCACCGCCGCTGCCCGCACGGTTGCCGACCGGTCCGCCAGCCACACGGAGAGCATCTCCAACGCCGCCGGATCCCCGATCCGCCCCAGCACACGCGCACCGAGCGCCCGAATCGCCGGGTCTTCCTCCCCTTCGATCTCCCCTACGAACTCCGCGACCTTCCCCTCATTGGCGGCGGCCAGGGCGCCCAGCACCGCCTCCTCAACCGGTTCTTCCCCCGCCGCCCCACACTCCAGCAGCTCCCGGTTCAACACCTGATCCTCCGCCGGCGCCAACCCGAGCACCGCCGCCTCCTGCACATCCGGCACCGGATCCCGCAGGGCCCGCCGGATCGCGCCGCCCACCCGCTCGTCCCGGAAGCCGGGGGCCACGCACTTCACCGCCGTTTGCCGCACCGCCGGCGCCGGGTCGGTGGCGATCGCCTTCAGCAGCGCGTCCAAGCCATCGCCGACGCCGATCACCTTGAGCGACCGGATCGCCTCCACCCGCCGGTCTTCATCCCGGCTGTTTCGCAACTGGTGCACGTACCGCTCCCGCAGCTTCCCGGCCTGCAGCTCGTCGCTACGGCCGCCGACCCCTTCCAGGCCCAGGTTCCGGCGGAACCGTTCCCGGGTCGCCGCCGGCTCCTCCTGCAGCGCCCGCCGCACCTTCGGCTCCATCCCGCCGTCCGCCAGCGCCGCCAGCGCCCGGTCCGTCCCCGCCCGGGTGCCTGTCAGGCCGAACCCTACATACGCAAGCGCCCGCCGGCCGGTCCCTTCGAGCCGCCGCTCGATCATCTCCAGGCCGGACAACACTTCTTCGCCGCCGGCCAGGAGCCCCAGGGCGACCGCCAGCCGTCCCAACACGAACCGGGACGGCTCGTCCACCCGCTCCAGAAGCAGCGGCAACATCTCCGGCTTTTCCAAATGGCCGATCCCGTTCACCGCAGCCGCCCGAACCCGGGAGTCCGGATCCTCCAGAAGACCTGCCAGGATCTCCGCGCTCTCCTTCCGGTCGATTTTCCCCAGCGCGCCGGCCGCCGCCGCCCGCACCGGCCCCTCGCCGTCCCGGGACAACCGTTTCAACTCCGCCAGCGCCGCCGGATCGCCGGTCTTCCCCAAGGTCCAGGCCAGGGCCAGCCGCCGGTGGATCTCTTCCGGCCGCCCGATCAACTCCAGCACCTTCTCCACGCCCAGCGGAGCCAGCAGATCGGAAAGGATCTCCCGGAACTTCCGGTCCGGCGTGGACAGGCTGGCCACCAGCGCCTCGATCCCCTGCTTCGACGCCTCTTCGCCCAGGGCCCGTGCCGCCTCCATCCGCACCCGCTGCTCCGCGTCCCCCAGCAACCGGGCCAACACACCTGTGAAGGCCGCGTCTTTCCGCCGGGCCGTTTCCCGCACCGCCAGGTAGCGGACCTGGGCGTCCGGATCCTCCAGCGCCTCCAGCAACAGATCTTTCACCGCCCCGGCCGGCGCCGCCTCGATCGATTCGATCACGCTGCACCGGGCTTCCGGGCTGCCGGTCTCGAACAGTTCCCGCAACGGCGGCAGGTGCCCTGCCAACTCCCCGGGCCGCAACCGCCGCAACGACTCGATGGCGGCGATCCGCACCAGTTCCTCTTCATCGCTCAGGGAAGGGGTCAGCAGAGCCACCGGGTCATCCGGCCCGAGCTTCCCGATCGCCTCCGCGGCCCGTGCCCGGACCATCCACATCCTGTCCTGGAGCAGTTCGATCACCACCGGCAGAGCGTACCGATCGCCGACCTCGCCCAGGACATGACAGATCCGGGCGCGGATTTTCATGCTCTTGTGCCGGGCGGTCCGGATCAACGACTCCACCGCCCCGGCCTTCCCGAATCGGATCAGCCCGGCAGTCGCCGCCTTTACCGTCTCCAGGTTCCGGGCCCCCAGTTCCTCCAGCCGCCGGTCCAGGACCCCCAGCCGTTCCAGCGCCCGCGCCGCCTCGCCCCGCACCACCTGGGACTCGTCCACCAGCGCCTGTTCCATCGTGGAAGTGTCTTCCGGCCTCAGCTTTTCGATCGCCTCCACCGCCCGCAGCCGGGTCCAGTAATCTCCCGAAGCCAACAGCCCGACCAGCTCGCTGAGCACCGAACGGTCGCCGATCTCCCCCAGCGCCCGCGCCGCTTCCGCCCGAACCATCGGCACCGGGTCCCGCAGAGAGAGCCGGGTCAGCTCCGGAACCGCCCGGCGGTCCTTCAGCCGTCCCAGCGCCTCGGTGGCGGAGATCCGGACCTGCTCCGACCGGTCCTGCAGTCTTCCCACCAGTTTCATGGTGGAGGCCCGGTCGCCGATCCTCCCCAGGATCTGCGCCGCCCACATCCGGGAGTTGACGCTCTCCCCGTTTCCCAGCGCCTCTTCCAGCGGCTTCCGCACCTTCTCCCCGAAGCCGAGCAACTGTTCGGCGATATGGGGAGACGCCCAATCCTCCGGCCGGGCCAGTTCGGCCAGCATCAGCGGGATCGCCGGATCGGCCTTCATCCGCCCCAGCGCCTGCGCCGCCGCCTGCTTCACCGTTTTCACGTCCTCGTGGGGATCCCGCATCCGGGCCACCAGGAGCGGGATCGCTTCGATCACCTGCAACCGGCCCAGGCCCCGGGCCGCCTCGGCCCGCTCCACCCACCGGCCCGAGCTCTCCAGCCGCTTCATCAGGGCGTCCACCAGGCCCAGGCTGTCGTACACCCGTCGAAGCCGGGGGCCGATCTCGTCCCCCTCCTTGTCGAGCATTTCATGGAGGGCGATCTCCACTGCCTCCGGGTCCTGCACTCCGGACAACTGGAACAAGAGCCGGTCGGTCTTCTCGAACGCTCCTTCCCGGTGGCGGCGCAGGATCTTCCGCACCTGCTCCACCCGCCGTTCCAGGGTGCGCAGGAGATACCCGCGGACGGCGCGCTTGACCAGCAGGGTCAGCAGCCCGGCCAGCACCAGGCCGCCGAGAATCTCCGCCGCCAGCAGGATGATGGAAGGAGTGATCAGCACCGCCGCACCTACACCCCGGTCTCGCCGGGACTTTCACCGCCGGCGAACCCTTGACGGGCGAACTTGTCCCAGCTCTTCTTTCCCTTGAGGAAATCCTTCAGCCCCTTGAGCTGCCACCAGATCAGGTACTGGCGATACCCCAGGTTGGAGAGCAGCCCTGCGAACATCAGCAGGAGCACCGTTTTCACACCTCGGTAATCCATCAAAACCGTCTCGGCGGTGGACTTCTCCAGGCGCATCTGGCGGATCGAAACGTACACCGATCCGGCGGAGAGCAACAGGTTGAACGCCAGGGCGAAGGAAACGAACGAGAGCAGCGCCGGCAGGCTCAGGATTCCGGCGGCCCAGGAGAGCGGCACTACGATGTACCCGGCGGTTTCCAGGAGCGGCGCCAGCGCTTCGAACAGCACCTGGTACGGCAGAGAGAACATCCCGATCCAACGGTACTTCGGACGGAGCATCATCTTCTTATGGGTTGCCAGCACCTCCCACAGACCTCGGTACCAACGGTTCCGCTGTTTCCCCAGGTGCTCCCAGATCTCCGGCGCCTCGGTCCAGGCCAGGGGGAACGGCAGGCATTCGGCCCTCCCCTTCCGGCCATGATCCAGCAGGTACCGGTGCAGGCGGACGACCACCTCCATGTCTTCACAGACCGTTTCCGAACCGATGCCGCAGTATTCGTGCCCGAGCCGGGAGCGCATATGCTTGGTCAAGAAACCGCCGGCTTCGATCAACGTCTCCCGCTGGAAGACAGCGAAAACGCCGGAGAGGATCAGCAGCGCGTTCATCCGGCCCAGGGCGGTACGGCTCTGGGTGAACGACCGCATGTACTCCACCACCTGGAACCGGGCGACCCATTTCTTCGGCAGGCCGACCTCCACCAGTTTCCCGTCCTTCACGGTGCAGCCGTTGCTCAGGGCGACGGCGCCGCCGCAGGCCACCACCTCGTTGGCGCCGGCCATGATCGGCGCCATGGCCAGTTCCACCGCGTCGTCCACCAGCAGGGAGTCGGCGTCCATAGAGGCCACGTACGCTCCCTGGGAGGCGTTGATGCCGGCGTTGATGGCGTCGGCCTTCCCTCCGTTCTCCTTGTCCAGAAGAACCAGCCGCTCCACCTTCTTCGGAAGCTCCACCTGCGCCCGGTAGAAGCCTCGGATCGGCATGGTCCCCAGGTGGGGGTTGTAATCGACCTCGCTCCGCACCATCCGGAACGCCTCCACTGTCCGTTCCACCGTTCCATCGGAAGAGCCGTCGTTCACCACGATGATCTCGAACCGGGGGTAGTCCAGCCGGATCAGCGACCGGATATTCTCCACGATGGTCACTTCCTCGCAGTAGGCGGGCACGATCAGGGAGACCAGGGGATGGAAGGTGCGGTCCCTGGAGCCGGTCTTCCGGGCCTGGGCGGTCCTGTAGAGTTCCCGGGGCACCGCCCGGTTGCTGATCCAGAGCAGGCTCAGGTTCACAAGCATGTAAGCGGTGAAGTAGATCACCACCAGCATATCCAGGACCACCAGGACCGCCAGGAGGATCTCTTTCATTCCAGTGGCCTCGCCCCGGAGCGAAAGCGGCCGCGACCGGCGGAATCGCCGAGCCCCGTCCGGCGGTGCGGCCCGATCACCGGCCCCTTCACCGACGGATCGACCGCTGGCTCCCGGACCGACAGCTCGCCCGGATCCAGAAGTTCCAGGCGGATCTCGTCCAGGAATAGATCGAGGTCCCAGGCGCCGTACCGGTAGATCGGACCGATGCAGCAGGAGCTGAGGACCAGGACGATTTGATAGTCGGCAGAGCCCTCGGCCAGGTTCAGCTCGCCGTAGTCCAGTTCCCGGCCGGAGGTCGCGGCGCTCAGGATCCCGCCGATCGGCCGGTAGGCCCCCATGGCGGTGGCGTCGAACTGGCGTACCCCACGCCCCCTCTTCCGCCGGACCGACTCGATCCGCCAGCCGAAATAGAACTCCTCCGGCAGGACCATGGTCCGGCCGGTGCCCAGGTCGCGGACCTCGGCCCGGACCTGGGCGGTCAGCCGAAGCCGGTCCAGGTCCGCCCCGGTCAGGTCGGCGGTGAAAAGATGCCGTACGCCCAGGAAAAAGGAACTGGTGGTCAATTTCCGGAGACCGGCGTGCAGCCTCAACCCCCTGGAGCCGTGTACGCCGATGCCGTCCATCAGGCGGACCTCCGGAATGAACCGGTCGGTCTTTCGGATGTCGGTACGGAAGGTGAACCAGGCGCCGTTGATTTCCCCGTCGGCCCCCGTTTCCAGGACCGCCGGTTCATACGATTCGAAGTCTTCGTGATACAGCAGCTTGGCACCGAAAGTCGCCGGAAGGAAAATGCAGATCATCGACAAGGCCAAAAAAACACCTTTTATTCTTTTAAGGAATTGCTCTGTTCTAGTTAGTGTTATTATAGTTTTCATGTCTCATCACAGGTGGCTTTTCAGGGAACGCCCGTAAAGAAGATAGGCACGAAAACGATGGAATCAAGCAGGCCCGGCCCCCTTCTCGAACCGATCGTCGAGGGTCTTTTCTTCCGCGATCTCCGAAGATCGGACCGGGTTCCACCTTCCCTTCGATGCTGCCCATTCCCAGGAATTCCCGCGCGCACTCCTCTGCGTCCCAACCACCCGGGCGGGATCTTTTCCGGCGAAACGGTCCGCCTGCAAGGTGGACGGGAGAATGTTGGTCCGGTCGGAGGAACCGATTTTTCCTGCAATCGTTTATCCCGATTTCTCGCGCAGACTTCC
>CAZZIV010000004.1:0-34647 GCA_964654385.1 uncultured Acidobacteriota bacterium
GCCGTCACGGCGGGAATGCCGAGACGACCGAGGTGTCTACCGCAGAGCTGTCCGAACAGGCCCGTCAGGCGGCCTGGTCCGGCAATCGGGAATACGCCCGGGAGCTATGCCGGCGAATCCTCGAAAGGAACCCGAAGCATGCCGACGCCCGGGTTCTCCTGGGACGGACCCTGGCCTGGGACCGGCGGTTCGATCAGGCCCGGATCGAGCTGCGCACGGTCCTGGCCGCCCACCCGTCCTACCTGGACGCCCGCGCCGCCCTGATCGACGTGGAGCTGTGGGACGGGAAACCGGAAGAGGCGGCGCGCCTCTGCGAAGAGGGGCTGAACGACCGGCCGGACGCTTCCGAACTGCTGTATCGGAAATACAAGGCCTTGAAGAAGCTGGGGAGAGAAGAAGAAGCGTTGAAGGCGATGCGGAAGGCGGCGGCGGCGGAGCCCGGCAACCGGGATTTTCGCAGAATCGTCGACCGGGCCGAAGCGGACGGTCTGCGGAACAAGCTGGCGGTCTGGTACCGGTTCGAGAATTTCGAACAGAGCTCCAGCACCTGGCATGAAACCGGCGTGCAGATCGATCGAAAGTACCCGTGGGGCACCCTGATCGGCCGTGTGACCCAGGCGTGGCGGTTCGGAAACAGCGGCCAGATGTTCGAAGTGGACGCGTACCCTAAGCTTCCGAACCGGTTCTACATGTATCTGAACGCCGGGGTCTCCGGGTCGAACCTGTTTCCCAATTACCGATACGGCGCCGAGCTGTACAAGAATTTCGACGGAGGCTGGGAAGCGTCGATCGGGGCGTTCCGGATGCATTTTGACAGCGGAATCGCCAAGCTGTACACAGGCACGATCGGGAAATACTGGAAAAACTGGTGGCTTTCCCTTCGTCCGACGGTCAGTGTGCGGGATCCGTCGAATTCGGTTTCGTGGCGGTTTACCGGGCGGCGTTACTTCGGCGATCCGGAGAATTACGCCGGTTTCAGTGTCGGAACCGGAAGCCGGCCCGAGTTCGATTTCTTCACCAACCTGCAGCAGGATCTCAACTCGGGACGGTTGCAACTGGAGTGGCAGCACCGGTACCGTGGGCGCTGGATCGGCAAGATCAATGCCGGCAGCCGCGAACAGGAGTTCCTGAATACACCGAAGCGTCAGAGCTGGTTCGCCCGGTTCGCCCTGGAATGGCTCTTCTGATGAAACCCCGGTCCCTCCGGATTCACCTCTTCGGTTTTCTGTCGATCTGGCTGCTGGTCGGGTTCTTCACCGGCACCTCCGTGCTCCTGGGGCCGGTTCGCTGGGTCACCGATTTCACCCGCGGCCACGGTTGGAGCGAGTCGGCGGAAAAGGTCCCGGTGCTGGCCCTGATCGTCCTGTATTTTATCCTGTCGGCGTGGGTGGCCTGGGTTCTGAACCGGATCGTCCAGCGCACCTCCCGGAGGCACGTCCGATTCGGAATTCCCACCCTGGCGCTATGCGCCACGGTGGCTTCGCTCTGGATGTGGATGCATCCCGCCGTTCTGGGCGCCGATATGGGAGCCGTGGAAGAGATGTCTCCCCGGTTCACCTTCGGTCCTTTCCCGGACTTGGCACGGATGGAGCGCCTGAAGGCCGAAGGGTACGACGGTGTCATCACCCTGCTCCACCCGGCGGTGGTTCCATTCGAGCCGAAGCTCCTGGCCGACGAGAGAGCGGCGGCGGAAAAAGCGGGATTAAAACTGATCGAGGCGCCGATGCTTCCCTGGGTTGCCGGGAACCAGGAATCCCTGGACCGAATCCTGGAACTGGCCCGGCACGGCTCCGGCAGGTATTACGTGCACTGCTTCCTGGGGAAGGACCGGGTCAACACCGTTCGAAGGATGCTGGAAAAGTCGGTGCGGGGGATCCAGGTGGAATCCCACCTGGCGAGCCGGAACCTGCTGGAGATCGGCTCCCTGGAGCGGGGGGAGGTGGTGGAACTGGCGGAGAACGTGGTGCTGGCTCCCTATCCTACCGACGAAGAATATCTCGGCTTCATCCTGGCCGGCGATTGGGCGTGTGTGGTCTCGTTGATGGATCCGGATCACGAGGGAGATCTCCCCTGGATCGAAAAGGAGCGAAAGATCCTGGAGGAGTACAGGATCCGCTTCGTGAACCTGCCGTTGTCTCACGACGGCTGGGACCCGGAAGCCGGCCTGGGGGCGGCCATCGCCGCCTGGAAGCTGCCCCGGCCGTTGCTGGTCCACGGATTCCTGGCTCCTTCCACCGGGAAGGCTCCCGGGGCGGAGGGGTTCCTCCAGTCGTTTCGTACCGGCCTGCCCGCCCTGCCTCCGGCGGAGTTCGCGCCTCCGATGCGCGGCGGCCCGACCCGGATCCTGGCGCCGAATATCGCCGCCGGCCCTCCTCCGGCGGAAGACGAATTCGCTTCTTACCTGTACGGGAGGGGAGCCCGAAAGGTGCTGTACATCACCGACGGCGGCCCGCGGCTTTCCCGGTCGGCCCGCCGGGACCGGAAGGCGGCGGAGGCGGCCGGCCTGGCCTGGGATGCGGTGGACCGGAACGACCCGTCCTGGATCGACCGGTTGGCCGAAGGAGGCCCCTGGTATCTTTACGGTCATCTTCTCAAGAGCCGGGAAGAGGAGATCGTCCGGCGGTTCGGTCCGGCGATTCCTGAAGAGCTGCGCTGGAGCGGGCCGGAGGAGCCGGAGGTTCAGAAGAAAGAGGGAACGGCGGAGATGCCGCCGCCGACGGTACCGGAGAACCTGGAAGCCGGAGAGAACGCCGGCGCGGTCGAAACCCGGTCCGTCCTCCCGACGTTTCGACAGATCGTGCTGGCCGGGCCGGTGTTGCTGCTGTACGCCGGTTTTGCCGCCGGTTTTGCCGGTTGGCTTCGGGTCCGGAAGCAGGTCCGGGCGCCGTACACCCGGAAGGTGTTCCATTTTCTGATCTTCACTACCGCCGCTCTCCTGCAGATGTCCGGCGGCCTCCCCATGGTGATGCTGTTCGGAGGGTTGACCGCCCTGGTGGTGTTGTACGCCGTCTGGCGGGGAGACCGGTTTCCGTTTTACGAGGCGATGGCCCGGCCGACCGACGCGCCCCGGCGCACCTTGTTCATCCTGATTCCCCTGGCCACCACCGCCGTGGGCGGCCTGCTGTCCAACCTGCTGTTCGGCCCGTTCGCCCTGGTCGGCTACCTGGTGGGAGGGTGGGGAGACGCCGTAGGGGAACCGGTCGGCGCGGCGTTCGGAAGGCATCGCTACCGAGTGCCTTCGCTGGGCGGGGTCGCCGCCACCCGAAGCCTGGAAGGGTCCGCCGCCGTCCTGCTGGTCGGGGTCGCCGCCGCCGGTTTCGGACTCCTCCCCGGCGGATGGTCTCCCGGCGCCGTAACCCTGGCCGCCGTTGCCTGCGGGCTCGCCGGCGCCCTGGTGGAGTCGGTCAGCAACCACGGCCTGGACAATCTCACCATCCAGATCGCCGCCGCCGGAGTCGCCTGGATGCTCCTGGGGTAGAGGCCGGCTCGGCGCGGCGGTTTTTGCGCTACAATCACTTCCTGTTCGTTGTAGAACCCGGTTGCCGGGTCTCGATGAAACCTGAGACGCCGCCGCCGCGGATCGTCCATTGTCAGGTTCGCTGGAGGTCACCATGGACTGGGGTATGAAGAATCGACTGAGCCGCATCCTGCAGCCGGAATCCGGCCGTACCGTCATGTTGGCCGTGGACCACGGTTATTTCCTCGGACCGACCAGCGGCCTGGAAAAACCGGGGGAGACCATCGCGCCGCTGTTGCCGTACGCCGATTCGCTCATGTTGACCCGGGGCGTGCTTCGGAACTGCGTCCCGGCGGACACGAACATCCCGATCGTATTGCGGATCTCCGGAGGGACCAGCATCCTCAAAGACCTCTCCGGCGAAGGGCTGACCGTCGGCATCGAAGACGCGGTCCGGCTGAACGTGTCCGCCATCACCCTTTCGATCTTCGTCGGCGCCGAAGGAGAGCGGGAAACCCTGCTGAACCTGGCGAAGGCGGTGGACTGGGGCGAGAAGCACGGCATCCCGGTGCTGGCGGTGACCGCGGTCGGGAAGGACATGGCCCGGGACGCCCGATACCTGGGACTGGCCTGCCGGATCGCTGCGGAGATCGGCGCGCACATGGTCAAGACCTATTTCTGTGACGGCTTCGAGGATATCGTCCGGGACACGCCGGTGCCGCTGGTGGTGGCGGGAGGGAAGAAGATTCCCGAGAAGGACGCCATCCAGTTGGCGTGGAATGCGATTCACGCAGGTGCGCGGGGAGTGGACATGGGGCGGAACATCTTCCAGTCCGACTGCCCTGCCGGCATGATCCAGGCGGTGCGGGGCGTGGTGCACAAGAACCTCTCGGTGGAAGAAGGATACGAGGTGTACAAGGGCTGCAAGGATCAGGCTTCCGTCTGACCCTGTGCCGGGAAACATTATGCAAGCGGTTGTGTACTACAGCAATAAGGACCTTAGAGTGGAGGAAGTCCCCCGTCCGATCGCCGGCCGGGGGGAAATTTTGATGCGGATCGAAGCCTCCGGTATCTGCGGGTCGGACGTGATGGAGTGGTACCGGATCCGGAAGGCGCCGCTTGTGCTCGGCCACGAGGTGGCCGGCATCGTCGAACAGGTCGGTGACGGGGTGGAACAGTTCCACCCGGGCGACCGGATCGTCGCCACCCACCATGTACCCTGCAATACCTGTCGTTTCTGCCTGACCGGTCGGCACAGCGTCTG
Source organism: uncultured Acidobacteriota bacterium (assembly GCA_964654385.1). Classification (GTDB taxonomy): domain Bacteria; phylum Acidobacteriota; class Polarisedimenticolia; order Polarisedimenticolales; family Polarisedimenticolaceae; genus Polarisedimenticola. The sequence goes on from CAZZIV010000004.1 coordinate 4,722, forward strand.
CGAGACCTTGCGGACCACCAGCTTCGATCCCGGCGGTTTCGCCCAGTACGTCCGCCTGCCGCCGATCAACGTGGACCGGGGGGTGGTGCGGATCCCCGATTCGGTCGGCTTCGCCGAAGCTTCCTTCGTCGAACCGCTGGCCTGCGTGCTTCGTGCCTTGCGGATCTCCGGCCTGAAGCCGGGGATGACCGTGGCGGTCCTGGGAAGCGGCGTCTCCGGCATCCTGATGATCCAGGCGGCCAAGTCGCTCGGCGCAGGGGAGATCCTGGCCACCGACCTGTCCGGTTTCCGGCTGAAGCAGGCGCACCGTTTCGGCGCGTCGAGAGTCGAACGGGCCGGCCGATTCGACCCGGCAGGTTTCAAGGCGGACCAGGTGCTGGTCTGCGCCGCCGCTCCCGCGGTCATTCCCCAGGCGCTGGAGCTGGTGGAGCCGGGAGGAACGATCCTGTTCTTCGCTCCGTTCGAGCCGGGCACCAACTACCCGATGCCGATGTTCGATATCTGGAAGAACAACGTGAGGATCGTACACTCCTACGCCGGCCCTCCCGCCGACATGGCGACGGCGATGGAGATGATCGCCGCGGGACGGATCGACGTGGCCGGCATGATCACCCACCAACTGCCGCTCTCGGAAACGGGCCGGGGTTTCGATCTGATGATGCAGGCCGGGGACTCGTTGAAAATCGTTCTTTCACCCTGGATGGAGGAGTAACCGATGCGCCTGTTGCACACCATGCTCCGCGTCGGCGACCTGGAGGCGTCGATCCGGTTCTACACCGAAGTGCTCGGAATGAAACTGCTGCGCCGGAACGATTATCCGAAAGGGGAATTCACCCTCGCGTTTCTCGGTTACGGCGACGAGTCGGCGAGCACCGTCCTGGAGCTGACGTACAACTGGGGTAAGACCGAGTACGATCACGGGAACGGATTCGGGCATCTCGCCGTCGAAGTGGAGGACGTGGTTCAGGCGGTGGAGCGGATCCGGGAAAAGGGCGGGACGATCCAGCGGGAAGCGGCCGCCATGAACGCCGGCACCACGGTGATCGCTTTCGTGAGCGATCCGGACGGATACTCCATCGAGCTGATCGGGAAAAAATAATCTTATCCGGTTCCCTTCGACCTCCCGCTCCCTCCACCGCGCCGGTCCTTCGAAACCGGTGTAGACTGATCCGATCGACGGGGAAGCGATCCTGAGAGGAGGAATTCATGAGCGACTGGAATCAAAAACATAATCGCGCGGTCTGGTTCGATATTCCGGTGAACGACCTGGACCGGTCGGTGTCGTTCTACCGGGAGGTGCTGGGGATCGAGGTCGTCAAGCAGGAGTTTGAGGGGTTTCGTTTCGCGGTGTTGGCGCACGAGGAAGGGAACGGAGGCTGTCTCGTGGAGAGGAAAGAGGAGATATCTTCCGACGGCGGGATTCTGCTCTATATGAATACGGAAGGACGGATCCGGGACGCCGCGGCCAAGGTGGAGGCGAACGGAGGCAAAATACTGGAGCCGGTCCATGCGATCGGCCCCCATGGTTTCCGCGCGCTGGTTCTGGACAGCGAAGGGAACAGGATCGCCCTCCATTCCTCCGTGGACGCCTGATCCAGGTGTGCAGGACGATGGCGGACCGCTGGAGTCTCAAAGGAAGGTCGGCGCTGGTCACCGGAGGTTCCCGGGGGATCGGCGCGGCGGCGGCCGAACAGTTGCTGGAGCGGGGAGCCCGTGTTCTGGTGGTCGCCCGGGGTGAAGAGAGGCTGAACGCCGCGGTGGACCGTTGGCGGGGGGACGGCCTTCCTGCGTTCGGAGTTTCTGCCGATCTGGCCGCCGATGAAGATCGCCGGAGAGTGTGCCGGTGGGTGGAAGCGGAGTGGGGCTCCCTGCATATCCTGGTCAACAACGTCGGCACGAATATTCGAAAAAAGGCCGTGGAGTACGACCCGGTCGAATACGAAACCATCTTCCGTACCAACATGGATTCCGCGTTCCGGATGAGTGTGCTCTGTCACCCCTTTCTGAAGAAGGGGGAGGGTGCCGCCCTGGTAAACGTCCTCTCCGTGGCCGGGCTGGTCCATGTTCGAACAGGCGTGCCGTACGCCATGAGCAAGGCGGCGCTGGTGCAGATGACCCGGAACCTAGGGGCCGAGTGGGCTCCGGACCATATCCGGGTGAACGCGGTTGCTCCCTGGTATACCCGTACGGAGCTGGTGGAGGAACTGCTGGCGGATCCGGCCTATCGGAACGAACTGCTGGCGCGGACGCCGGCCGGCCGGATCGCGGAACCGGAGGAGGTCGCATCGGTGATCGCGTTCCTGTGCATGGAAGCGTCTTCCTATGTGACCGGACAGTGCCTGGCCGTCGACGGCGGTTTCACGATCAACGGGTTTTGAGATGACGATATGGGTCGATGCCGACGCCTGCCCGAAGGTGATCAAGGAGATCCTGTACCGGGCGGCGGAGCGCGTGAAAACGGACCTGGTCCTGGTGGCCAACCGGTCGCTGCATGTGCCCCGCTCCGCCTACATTCGCACCCTGAAGGTCGGGGCCGGGTTCGACGTGGCCGACCGAAAAATCGCCGAGGAGTGCGCCGAGGGAGACCTTGTGATCACCGCCGACATCCCCCTGGCGGCGGATGTCGTGGGGAAAGGCGCCCATGCGCTCAATCCCAGGGGAGAGATGTATACGGAAGAGAACATCCAGGAGCGCCTCGCCCTACGGAACTTCATGGATGAATTGCGAAGCACAGGCGTGCAGACCGGAGGTCCGGCGGCGCTGTCCGCCCGGGATCGGCAGAGCTTCGCCGGCCAACTGGACCGGTTCCTGGCCGGGGCCGTGTAAAATGAGAAAGAACCCGGCGGAAAGCTGAAACGCCATGGAACGTTCGGAACAGGACCGGAAACGAGGTGGACGATGAAAAAAGCCGCATGGTTGAGGGCATGGAATCTTTCCGCGATGGTTCTGATCCTTGCTGGGGGCTCTTCCATACCGGCCGAGGATCAGTCGAAAGTAAGCACTGAATCGATGGCAACCCTGCTGGATCTGGAGGTCATCGAGGTGGTTTTCCAGGTGCGGGAAGAATGGGTCCAAGATCTCGAATACTCGGATGGCTGGGTGACCCTCCGGTCGTTCTCCAAGGCGTTACCGAAAGTCTACCGGGACAGGCTTCCGGTGAAGGATGGATGGGGAGAGGACTACCTGTTCGCCCATTTCGAAACCGGCGAATTCGTACTCAGCAAGGGTGAAAACCGAGCACAAGATTTCCGTATGTCGGGGGAAGAACCGGAGATCGACGAGAGTTCTGTTGACGCTCGGAAGATGTTGGATCCTGGAGACGACATGGTACTGGCGGTCGGCGGCGAAATAATGAATGCCCCGCTGACCCGTGAGGCTCGGCTCAAGCAAACCGTGGCGGATATGAGGTCGATCGGAACAGCCGTGGAATCGTTCGCCATCGACGAAAATCGCTACCCTGAACAGTCGGAAGACTTGTTGCAGCTGGATCGGATCCTCGATACCTTGCAGCCACTCTATATCAGGGTGCTGCCGCTGAAGGACGCATGGGGAGATCCGTTTCTGTACTGGTCTGACGGTAGGGAGTACATCCTCCTGTCCACCGGAGGAGACGGCGTGATCGACCGCTATTACCGACTTGGGCCCTTGGGAGAGGACAACGGATTTTCTGGTGCCGTCGCCGAAGAGGGCACGGATATCGTTTTCGCGAACGGGCAGTTTTTCCAATGGCCGGAGAATGTCTACAAGTGAAAATCGCGCTCATCCAGCAGCCGGCGACCTGTTCCCGGGAGGCCAACCGCGCCCGGGGCCTGGCGTCGGTGCGGGAGGCCGCCGCGAACGGCGCCAAGCTGGCCTGCTTTGCCGAGCTGGCGTTCGATCGGTTTTTCCCGCAGGACCGGGCGCAGGGCGATATCGCCTCTCTCGCCGAACCGGTTCCCGGCCCGGCGACGGAACCGTTCCAGGAATTGGCGGCGGAACTGGGTATGGTGATCGTCCTGAACCTGTTCGAACTGGACGACGGTAAAACCTACGATTCCTCTCCGGTGATCGATGCCGACGGTTCCATCCTGGGCGTCACCAGGATGGTGCACATCGCCGAGTACGAGAACTTTCACGAACAGGGCTATTACACACCAGGGAACCACGGCGCTCCTGTGTACGACACCGCCTGCGGCAGGGTCGGCGTGGCGATCTGCTACGACCGGCACTATCCCGAGTACATGCGGGCGCTGGGCGTGGCCGGAGCGGAGCTGGTGGTGGTACCCCAGGCCGGCGCGGTGGGGGAGTGGCCCGACGGTCTCTACGAAGCGGAATTGCAGGTGGCGGCGTTTCAGAACGGCTACTTCACCGCCCTGTGCAACCGGGTGGGGAAGGAACCGAAGCTGAACTTCGCCGGGGAATCGTTCGTGTGCAACCCGGCCGGCGAAGTTCTCGCCCGGGCCGGAACCGGCACCACGGAGATCCTCTGCGCGGACATCGACCTGGCGGAGGCCGGTCGATCCCACGGCCGGTGCCTGTTCATGCGGGATCGCCGTCCCGAACTGTACGAGGGCTGGATCTAGCCCGAATCGAACCATTATTCACGGCGAAAACCGCTGAAGCTCGTGTCCTAGCGCACTCTGACACGTTTTCACTCGCGAATGATTGTTCGATCAGGGCCAGGGCTGAACGCGCCCCTTCCGGTCCGCCGCTACGGCACAGGTTCCCGCGCGGCCGGGTCCAGCACGCTGGCCGGTGTCCGTTCCTTTCTTTCCCGGTCGCCGGTGCGTCCCTGCTTGCGCGGCCGCAGCAGGCCCCGCAACGCCCAGGGCCCTCCCTCCTGGGCGGCGAAACCGAATTCGGAATGGCACAGGGTGCAATCCCGGGCGGAGGCGTGGCATTGGCCGCAGGTGTCGCTGTAGTGGTTGGCGCCGCCGGCCGGTTCTTCGTTGGGAAGCAGGGAATGGGAGCGGAGATCCCACCGGTTGGCCGACTCTCTGCCGTACGGCATGTGGCAATCGACGCATTCGGCGTTCCCCAGGTCGATATGCTCCATGTGGGGGACCTCCAGGGGAACCTCCCCGTTGAACGGCGGGTTCAACGTAACGGTTTCCGGCGGGGCGGCGTCGATATGCTTCCGGAACCCCGGTTGGGTCTTATGGCAGCCGGTGCAGAGACCGGTGCCGGGATCGTCCACGGCGTCGTAGTCGCTGGTCGTGATGTCGTAGTCGGTTCCCCGGTACTTCCGGATCACGGCGGGGAATTCCACGGGATCCTGGACGCCCCCTTCCGGCCAGGCAACCTGCGCCCAGTGGGAGTCGGTCGTGGCGTGGGGATCGTGACAGGTGACGCATGCGACCTGCGTCGCCAGCGGCGGGTCGATCTGCCGGAAGTTGTGTTCGGTCGCCCCGGCTTCGGCGTTGCCCGGAGAGTGGCACCGGGCGCAGTAGGTGTTGGTGGCGGTGAACTCGAGGCTGGAAGCATGGCCGGAGACGGTCCAGTCGCTGTACTGTTCGTGATTCATTCGTCGAGGATCGGTCAGGCCGTTGCGGGACGCGGTTCCCCAGTGGCAGTTCCCGCAGACCTGGGAGGCCCTGACGATCGGGGAAACGGTTCCTTCCCCGGTGCCGCTCCAGTCCAGGTCGATCCGGTTGATATTGGACCGGGACGGGTCGGCGGCGTGGGCCGCTCCAGGGCCGTGGCACGCCTCGCATCCTACGTTGTACTCGGTCCAGGAACCTGTGATCCCCGGCACCGGTTCGCCGAACCGGTCGGTGAAGGCGGCATCCGGATCGTACCCGGTGGTGTGACAGGCTCCGCAGTCGTAATCCCCGCCCGGATCGGCGTCCCAGGCTCCCTGCAGGTAATTCCACTGTCCATCCAGGATCGCCCCGGTCCTGTCCACGTAGCGGGTTCTCCATTTGCTGCCGATGACGAAGAGGAGTTCGGACCAGGAAGAGGCACCGGATTCCGGCAGGGGGAAACCGGCCGCCTGGGCCTCGCCGGGATCGATAAGCATCCGGGCGTGGAGGGTATTCCGCCAGGAATCGAACCGGTCCTGGTGGCATTCGGCGCAAGCCTGGGAACCGGCGTAGGCCGGGTCGGTTCTCGGTCCGGGGCGCACCCTGCCGCCGGTTCCGGCGGCGCAGGATTCATCGGCGGCGTCGATCAGGCCGTCACAATCGTTGTCCAGGTAGTCGTCGCAGATCTCCGCCGCGCCGGGATGGATGGAGGCGTCGTTGTCGTCGCAGTCCAGTTCCCCGCAACCACCGCCCAGGGTGGACCAGAGGTCGCCGTCCAGGTCCGGGCACTGGGCCCAGCACTCGGCGGCGTTGGTGGCGTCGAACGTGTTCTCGCATCGACCCGGCCCTTCCAGGCAGGCGTCGTCGGTGCAGATGTCGTTGTCGTCGCAGTTCACCGGCGCCCCTGCGCGGCAGTCCAGAAGGTCGTCGCAGGTTTCCGGCCCATTGCAGAACAGGCCGTCGTCGCAGGCGGAGTCGTCGGGAAGGTGAACGCAGGCGTCCAGCGTGTCGTTGCAGGAATCCACGGTGCAGCCGACGCCGTCATCGCAGTTCCGGGCGGTTCCCCCTCCGCAGGTGCCGGCGCCGTCGCAGATCTCGCCGGTGTTGCAGAACAGGCCGTCGTCGCAGGTGGATCCGGCCGCTTCGAAAGTGCAGAGCGCCGAGCAGCAGTCGCCGTCCACGGTATTGCCGTCGTCGCACTGTTCCCCGGTCTCCACCAGCCCGTTTCCACAAACGTTCAGGACACAGGACGGGTCGTTGGTCGGATCGAAGATGTTATCGCAGGCACCGGTTCCTTCGTTGCAGGAATCGTCGGTGCAGATGTCGTTGTCGTTGCAGTTCACGGCGGAACCGGGAAGGCAGTCGAGGGTGGTATCGCAGGTCTCGACGCCGTTGCAGAACTGCCCATCGTCGCAGACGGTGTCATCGGGAACGTTTACGCAGACATCTCCCGTTTCGTCGCAGGAGTCGAGGGTGCAGGCGACACCGTCATCGCACAGGTTCGGCCCTCCGCCCACGCAGACGCCGGCGCTATCGCAGGTCTCGCCGGTGTTGCAGAACAAGCCGTCATCGCAGGCCGAGCCTGTCGGTTCGAAGGCGCAGGCCGCCGAGCAGCAGTCTCCGCCGACGGTGTTCCCGTCGTCGCACTGCTCGCCCGCCTCCAGTACGCCGTTCCCGCAGACGCCGGCGGCGCAGTCGGGGTCGGCCCCGTCGTAGACGCCGTCGCCGTCATTGTCCAGGCCCAGGGTGGTGGCGGCGAAATCTTCCGGGTAACCGGGAGCCGGGTTGCAGGAATCGGCGGGGATCGAATGACCGAGACCCTGTTCTCGATAGTAGGGAGGGAGCACGTTCTCTCCCGCGGCGGTTTTCGCCCCGGGATCCGCGTCGGCGTGGCAGTCCAGGCAGATCGTTTTCCCGGCATTGAAATGATGCTGGCGAAGACCGGCGCCGTAATCGAGCGTCCCGGCGCCGGTTCCGTCTTCCGCCCGTCCGTGGCAGCCGGCGCAACCGTCGGGGGACAGCCCGTTCCCTCCGTCGGAACTTCCCAGGTGCACCGGGAATTTCGAGCCCTGGTGGCAGACGGCGCAATCGCCGCCCAGCATGGTGTTCCTGTGGACGTTGTGGAGGCTGTCCGGCCAGTTCTGCCCGTCGGCCAGGGATTGGTACGAGCCGCTCCGGAATCCGCCGTGGCAATCGGCGCAGTTCCCGGAGGACCTGTTGGTGGAATACGTATCCCAGGCGAACACCTGGCCGGTCGCCAGGACGGCCAGGAGCGCCGGCAGGGCCAGGTAAGCGGATCGCTTGGTCGGTTTCATCGGTACCTCCCGGTCAGAATCGATAGCCGACGGCGAAGGTCAGCAGATCGGCGTCGTAATTGTTGATTCCCGGCGTGGGAGCCAGGGGATTCCCGGCGTACGGATTCTGTTCCTCCAGTTCGTACCGGTCGGCCTCGGCCCGGAAAAAAAGGCCCGATCGCATCTCGTACCGAAGGTCGACTCCGTAGCGGTTCCGATCGACAGGGAAGGTGCCGGTGTTGGAGAGCCGGGACGCCACGGCGCCTCCTGTGAGCCGGTCCAGGATCCGGACCCTGCCGGAGAGCGTGACCAGGTCGGTGGAAGCCGTGTACCCGGTCCGGTCCAGGGAAGTCTGGAAGTCGAAGACCGGGAAAAACGTAGATCCGGTGACGAAGACGATATCGGCGTCGCTGTCGGTTTCGATCCGATGGTAACCGGCGGAAAGATCGAACCGTTTTTCGTTCCAGGCGGCCGTGAGAGACCAGAGGGTGGAGTCGAACCGGGCCATGGACACTTCGTTGGCCGGCGGCACGTCGTCGGTCGGCACGCTCAATGGGTACGCGAGGCCGTTCTCCCTGGATTCGTCCCGGAGACGGAATTCCAGCCGGAGATTTTCCAAAGGCTTCGCGCTGATCTTCAGGGCGATCCGGTCGGTGCCGGTCGGGGAGACCCGGGTGTACGGATCGTCGTCGTTTCCGGTGGCGTAGTCCAGTTTCAGGTCCCAGACGTCGTTAGGCCGGTATTGCAGCCCTCCCCGGTACCGGTTCCGTTCGGTGGCGACCGTTTTCCCGGTCAGCTCGATCTCCGCGTCCCGGTTCTCCAGGCCGACGGCCGCCCAGGCGCTGAGCCGGGGGGAGACCTGCCAGCGGACATTCAAGCCCAGGGTGTCGGTATCCATCCTGCCGGTGAGATCGCCGGCGACGGTGTAGGTTCCTGCTTCGGTGCCCCCGGTCTGCGTTTCCAGGTAATCGATACTCCCGTCCTGGTCCCAGGATCGGGAATCCCAGGTGACGCCGACCTCCAGGTCGGGACGGGCCATCCAGGAGACGCCGGTTTCCAACTGGTTCCATTTCTTGTGGTTCCGGGTCGTGTTGGTGACCACGGTGGAATAGTTCAGGTCGTCGAAGTCGACGCCGCTCCAGTTGCCGGAGACGGTTTGGAGATTGTCTCCATCCATGTACTGATAAGCGACGGAGAAGCGAAGCCTCTCCGTCGGTGCGCCGGTGAACAGGAACCGGGTAAGGGGAGCGTCGCCGTCCTGCCGCTCGATGTTCGTGTACGTGTCCAGGGAGGCCGACGCCGCGGTCATGCTCCAGCGGTTTTTCCAGTCCCGGGCACGCTGCTCCAGGGAGAATCCCGCCCATCCCCGCCGGTAGTCGGCAGCCAAGTAGTACTCGGTGGCGCTCTGGTCCATCGGCCGGTTGAGGACCACTACTTCCCGTTGGATGTCCCGGGAGGTGGTGGAGAAGCCGTCCCGGTCCATCTCCTCCATGCCCAGGCGAACGGTCAGTCCGGTCAACGGCCGAACCTTCAGGTCCACGTTGATCCGTTCTCTCCGGGTATCCAGGTCATGGAGATCCCCGCCGGCGCGGAAGAAGTAGCCGTCGTCGGCGTGAAACCGGTCCGCCGCCCGGTACCGAACCTTCAGGTCGTAAAGCCCGTCGGCCCCCCTCGCCTGGAACCTGGCGAAACTCTGGGGCTCGCCGCCGATGCCGCCGGCTTCCAGCGAGAGGGATTCGAACAGGCCGGAGTCTCCGTCTTTTCGTTCCGGCTCGTACCGGAGGGAGAGGTCGAACAGGCGGATCGAGCCGTCCAGGAGGTTCACGTCCTCCCGGAACTTGTTTTCGTTGCCGTCGATGCTCGTGGAGCGGGTTCCGATGTTGAACAAGCCGGTCCATCCTTCCGGCAGGAACGGAAACCGTTCCGGTTCGGCTTCCTCCTCCGCGGCCGCCGGGCCGGCCAAGGGGAAGACGAGCCCGAACAGGAGCAGAAGCGGGAGCAAAGGGAAGCGGCGGTGTACGGTTCGTTTCCTCATCATTCCCCCTGTCAATCCAGGAACAGCGCGTTGTTGTTGGAGCCGTGGATCGCGTTGTGGCAGGACGTGCAGTCGTTGATCTGGGTGGTCCGGTTTCCGTCGGTGTCGGTGACGTCGTGGAAGAACGGTTGTCCCGGATGACACTGCAGGCAGAGATCCGAAACCCGCGGGTAGGTCAGCAGACGCCGGTTGGCCGAGCCGTGGGGAGCGTGACAGGCGTTGCATCCTTCCACCGCCACCACCTCGTGTTCGAAGAACCAGGGGCCGCGGTATTCGGAATGGCATTGGAGGCATGCCTGCTGCTTGAACCCGCCCAGGGCGGTCCGGGGAGCCGGGGCGTGGGGGTTATGGCAGTCGACGCAGCCGGCAGATCCCCGTCCCAGCGGATGAGTTTCCGGCATGGAGAACTCGGCGGCCACCGTAAGGTGGCAGCCCAGGCAGAGGTCCGGCGCCTTTTCCCGGAGAAGCGGTTCGGCCCGAGCTTCGCCATGGACCGCGTGGCAGTCGGTGCAGTCCAGGCCGGCCCGGCGATGGTCCGACCGGCTCCAGGAGTGGCGGGGAAAATCGGAAGCGTGGCAGGAGGCGCAATCCGGCACGCGCCGGATTTTCTCCGGGTTCCCGTCGTCGTCGGCATGTTCCCCGCCGGGACCGTGGCAGTTTTCGCAAAATCGCTCCGGCGCCAGCTTCCCGTGCGGAGTGGCCCGGACCGATTCGTAGATCTCCTCGTGGCACATTCCGCAGGTTTCGGCGCCGACCCGTCCGGCGTCCGGATCGGCGGCGGAAGCCGGTGGGAGAAACGCCGCCAGGGGGAGCGTCGCCAAGCAGCAGAGCCGAAGAACGCGACCCGCCCTCCTCGCTTTCGGAGCGGGAAGAAAAGGTCGGCATGAAAGGGGGAGCCGGACAGCAGGGCGTCGCTTGAACATGCGTCCTCCGTCGGATGAGCAAGATCCCGGACGGCTCTCTCTTCTGGAGCCCGAATCCGGATCCTCATTCTCAGGCGGAGGCCAAACGCTCGTCAATCCTTAACAGCCGTATTGTTGACCATTTCGGGCCAGTAGCCCGGCGACGGATCGCTACTCGATCAACCGTCTCAACTCGTCCTGGGCCGTGTCGTCCGGCACGCCGATCCAGGTTCGCACCACCGTTCCCCCCGAGTCCAGCAGCAGGGCCGCCGGGATGTAGGGGACCCTCGCCAGTTCCTTGGAGGTTGCAGGGTCCCGGAAACCGAACACCTGGAACGGCATCGCGGCGGTCAACATCCCGCCGGCTTCTCCCTCCGGCTCCTGCGGATCGGGCATGTCGGTCTGGATCGCCAGCACCTGCACCGGGCCCGGTTCGTCTTCCGGCCGGTTCCCCAAGCCTGCGAAAACCTCTTCCCAGAGAGGAATGGTCTGGACGCAGGCCGGGCACTGGGACGAGAAGATCAACAGAAGCGTCTGCTTTCCCGCCTCGCCTCCGCCGAAATCGACGACCTGGTCGGTTCCCCCTGCGTCGAACAGCGTCAGGGCCGGAAATACTTCCCCTTCCAGGTGAACTTCCTCGGCTCCTCCCGCCGTGAAGGAGCCGAGCTCTTTCTTGAGCCGGACGTTCTGCCGGGCCAGCAGCAGGACCAGGACCACCAGGGCCAGGCAGGCAACGGTCAGGAACAGGGTGAACGGATCGAGCTTCTTGCCTCTGTCCGGATCGCCCATCGTCTCACCCTACCTTCACGATCATGGCGCCGGCGGTATCCCCTGCGGCGCAGCCGGTGAACAGTCCGTACCCTCCGCCCAGCAGCACCAGCTCTTCGATCGTCTCGATGATCAGGCGGGTGCCGGTAGGAGCCTGCGGGTGGCCGTAGACCAGGGAAGAGCCGTAGTTGTTGAACCGGTCGAATTCCAGGTTCATTTCCCGGGCGAAGTGGACGTCGTTCACCGCGAACGGGTTGTGGGTCTTCACCACCTTCATGTCGGCGATGGTTTTCCCGGCTTCGCCCAGGGCGTCGTTGGCCGCCGGCCCCGGCGCCATCCCCATGAACCCTTTCTTGACCCGGCTCTCTCCGTAGGAGATCAGCTGCACCGGGATCGACTTGTCCCGGGACAGCCCGTTCGCTTTCTCCCGGGACGCCACGATTATTCCGCAGTTTCCGTCGGCCGGATGGGTCTGGGTGCCGAAGGTCACCGTGCCGCCGGGAAGCACCGGCCGCAGTTTCGCCAGCCCTTCCTGGGTGGTAGGGAACACTCCTTCGTCCCCTTCCAGTGTCGCGATCACTTTTCGTCCCCGGGCGTCTTTCACTTCCATCGGCCGGATCATGTATCGTTTCTGGAACGCGGCGTCGTCGGCCAGGGCGTCCTGGTACTGCCGGTTCCGGATCAAGGTGACCTCTTCCTGTTCCTCCCGGGTGATCTTGCATTCGGCGGCCACGTTTTCGGCGGTTTGGATCATCGCTTGCCCCGCCCAGGGATCCTTTCCGAAGTTGTCCATGACCCAGTCTTCCTTGGCGCCCATGCCTCCGGGGCCGGCCGGGTTCGGGTAATAGATGTGAGGGCTGTTGCTGCACCGGTCGGCAGTGACGGAAAGGATCGTGCATTCCCCGCTGGATTCGATTTCCGCGCCGGCGGTGGCCAGCGCCCGGGCGCCGGTGGCGCAGGCCTGGGAGACCATGACGCCACTGGTGTGCTCGGCGCCGATCAGGGCCGCCAGCCACGGCGCGCCGTACATGGAATGATGCTGAGGAACCGTCCAGCCCAGGACGACGGCATCCAGGTCCGAAGGGGAAATCTTCCGGGACGCCATGGCGCCCTTGGCGACTTCCGCCGCCAGGGGGATGGCGTTCAGGTTGGACAGGCTGCCCTGCCATTTGGAAAACGGAGTGCTCCAGTAGGCGCCGTAGGGGATGTAGCTGTGGGTAAATCGCATCAGGTGGACTCCTTCTGATCGTATGACCGGAATAGTGTAGCAGCGGCGGCGACAGGGGGGCAGGTCTCGACTATACTGGCCTCGAGGAGGCGAAGAGCATGGCTCAGAAGGCGCGACGGAGATCGAGATGGATGCTTCGGGCGTTGGAGTGGAACGATCCCCGCGCCCGGTATCCGAACCTCTGGGTCGACGGGGTGCCGGTGCAGATCCTGGCGTTCGATACGGTCGCCATGCGTCTGCGCCTGGGAGACCTGATCGCCGTCTTTCACCCGGGGCCGAAAAGCGGAACCGGGAAAAAAGGTTACTTCGTCGGCCTTTCCAGGGTGGTCGGCCTCCGGAAATCGTTCCTGCCGGACCAGTACTGGATCGACCTGGAAACCGCCTGCAAGCTGATGAAACCTTGGGCTCCGGCGCGGGTTCCCCGGAGAGTGTTCCTGTGCTGCGACCCGGAATGGCCCGGCCCGGACGTGGAACTGTTCAATGAGCTGTTCGCCAGGGCGGTGGCCGAAGGGTGGAAGCCCGGTCCCGGGGAAGGGGAGGAGCCCGGCCCGCGCGCACCGGCGGCGGTCGAGCGAACCGAGGCGAAAGTTGGGGGGATGGAGCCCACGGAGGCCGCCGAGCCCACGGAGCCTGCGGAGGCCCGGCCCCGAACGGAAGCGGAAGCCGCCGTCGAACCGGCATCGCCTGGCGAGCCGGAACCGCCCGTTGCAACCGAAGCCGTGTCCACGGCCGCCGCCGAGGAGACACCGGTGGTGGAGCCGGCGGGTCGGCTGTTCGCCGGTGTGGAACTGGGGCCCGGGCTGAAGGACGAGCGGAACGATACCTGGCTGGCGGTGGTCCGGCTTGTTGGTGAGGAAAACCCGGCCCTGGAAACGGTTCGCCTGGAACCGTGCGGCCGGACCGGTATCTCCCGGCACCTGAAGTCTCCCGACAGTGTTCTCGCCCGCGTGGAAGGGTTCGGGATCGGTTTCCCCTTCGCCCTCCCGGAACCGTTCGTGAAGGCGATTCATCACGGCGATTATCCGTCCGACGGCTGGTGGGGGCTAGTCCGCTTCATGGAGAGAACCCGGTACCCGGAATACCTGATGAAGATCCAGGAGTTCTGTAAGGAGCAGGAGGAACCGGTTCGGTACACCGATGAGAAGGCGGGAAGCGGCTCGCCCCTGAAGCGAAGCCGCCCGGACCTGGGGTCGGCCGCGTACCACGGCATCCGGATGCTGGCGGAGGAACGTTCCCGGTACACGGTGCGGCCGTTCGAGTCGGCCAAGGGACGATACTTGTTCGAGGTCCGAGCCCCGTTACAAGAGGTCGGCCTGAATGAGGAGACCCTCCAGGACCGGACCGGCTGGAAGCGGGAGATCCAGGAACGGCTGGCCGGGCTTCCGAAGCTGCCGATCCGTCTGAGCGACCGGCTCAAGACCCAATGCGGCGCCAGCGGCGCGGCGCTGAAGGCGGCGCTGGCGGCCCGGCAGGCCGCCGCGGCGATCCTCTCCGGCGAAGTGGAGAAGACTCCGGAGGAACTGGCCGGAGACCAGGCCGACCGGGTCGCCCGAGAAGGCTGGGTCTACGGCGTCGATTTCTGAGTCTTCGCCGTTCCGATCGGCCTTGTGGCCACAGGTTCCGCTTACCGGATCTCTTTCACCACGTCCCGGAAATAGCCGGGCATTTCGTGGCGGGGATACCAGGCCAGGGCGAATTCCAGGCGGATCTGTTTTCCCGGGTTCAGCTCGATGATTTTCCTGCCCTCAAGCAACGGTGCGGCGAAGTTCTCCGACAGCACCGAGTAGCCGCAACCGGTCGCCAGCATGGAGGCGAGGGCGTCGATGTTGTTGGCGAAATGCCGGTCCTTCCGGGCCTTCCCGAACAGCCGGTGCCGTTTCAGGTAGCGGAAGGTGGCGTCATCCCCTTCGCTGAAGTCGACGATCCTTTCCTCGTGGACGATCTCGCGCACCGGCCGGCCTTTCCACATTCTGGGGCCGACCAGGATATGCCGGGTCGGTTTCAGCCGCCTGGAATCCAGTTCGTTCACCACCTCTTCCACCGGCACCACGGCCAGTTGGGACCGGCCCTCTCGAAGCTGCTCGATGCCGGACCGCTCGTCGTCCAGGTCGAAGGTGAAGACCAGCGCCGGATGCCGCTCCAGGACCTTCAGGCAGGCGGGGATCACCCGGGCCCGCATGATGCTGGACGGCCCGGTCACCTGCAGCCGGTGGCTCGCCGCGTCTTCCGAGCCGGCCAGGAAGGAAAGCAGCTCCCCTTCCATGTCGTTCACCTGCAGGCAGTACCGGTGGAGCGCCTCCCCTTCCTGGGTCAGGCGCATCCCCTTCCGGGAGCGGGTGAACAGCGTGACGCCGATCTTCCGTTCCAGGGTTCGAATCCTCTGGGTGACCCCGGTCTGGGTCAAGCCGATCTCCGCCGCCGCCCCCCGGACGGTGGAATGCCGGACCACCGCCGTGAACGCTTCCAGGCCTGGATGAAGTAAACTCATTCAAACTCATCAATATATGAATTCTATGAATTAGTCAAATCACCCTGCTTCCGATACGTTACGGCAATCCGCGTTTCGCGGAACGGAAGCGGAGGAACGGGCCGATGTCGGATTCCGGTGAAAAGAAGAAGGTGGTCCTGGCGTTCAGCGGCGGGCTGGACACGTCGGTGATCTTGCGTTGGCTGATCGAGACCGGCTATGAAGTGGTCGCCTACGTGGCCGACGTGGGGCAGGAAGAGGATTTTGAGGCGTTGAGGCAAAAGGCGACCGCCCTGGGCGCCTGCCGGGTTTTCGTGGAAGACCTGAAAGCCGAATTCGTCACCGATTACATCTTCCCGATGTTCAAGGCCGGGGTCCTGTACGAAGGACGGTACCTGCTGGGCACGGCGGTGGCCCGGCCGTTGATCGCCAAGCGCCAGATCGAAATCGCCCACAAGACCGGCGCCCGGTATGTTTCCCACGGCGCCACCGGGAAAGGGAACGACCAGGTCCGTTTCGAGCTGGCCTATTACGCCCTGGACCCGGAGATCCAGGTCCTCTCCCCCTGGAAGACGAAAGAGTTCCTGGAACGGTTCCAGGGACGGACCGACATGATCCTCTACGCCGAACAGCATCACATCGACATCAAATCCACCGCCGCCAAGCCGTACAGCGAAGACGACAACCTGCTCCACATCAGCCACGAGGCGGGGCGGTTGGAGGCGCCCGATTTCGAAGCGCCGGAGCATGTTTACAGTCGCACGACCGCGCCGGAGGACGCCCCCGACACGCCGGCCCGGCTCACCATCACCTTCAAAGATGGGGTGCCGGTGCAGGTGAAGAACCTGGACGACGGCGCGTGTCATGAAGAACCGCTGGCCCTGTTCACCTACCTGAACGAGATCGGCGGACGCCACGGTATCGGCCGGGTGGACATGGTGGAAAACCGGTTCGTCGGGGTCAAGTCCCGGGGGATTTACGAAACGCCGGGGGGCACGGTTCTGTACCACGCCCACCAGGATATCGAGGGGATCGCCATGGACCGGGAGGTGATGCGACTCCGGAACATGCTCGGGGCCGAACTGGCGGAGTTGATCTACAACGGGTTCTGGTTCAGCCCGGAGATGGAGTTCCTGATGTCCGCCGTGGAAAAGAGCCAGGAGCTGATCGACGGTGTCGTCCGCCTGAAGCTATACAAAGGGGGCGTATACGTGACCGGCCGGTCCAGCGACAGTTCCCTGTACAACCGGGAACTCTCCAGCATGGATGTGGAGGGCGGCTTCGACCAGGCCGACTCCAAAGGGTTCATCCGGGTCCACGCCATCCGGCTCATGGCCCACCACGCGATCACGGAGAAGCGGGCCGCCGCCCTGGCGCAGAAAGAGCGGAACGAACATGAGGAGAGCCATGAAGCTGTGGTCCACTGAAGGAACCCAAGAGCGGAGCTTCGAGCGGTTCACCGTCGGGAACGATTACCTGTTGGACCAGCGCCTGGTCCCGTACGACTGCGCCGCCTCGGAGGCTCACGCGGAGATGCTCCGGGAGATCGGCGTTCTCGACGACGACGAACTGGCCGCCCTGCGGACGGCGCTCCTGGAGATCGCGGCGGCCCACCTCAACGGGCGTTTCACCATCGCTCCCGAGGAGGAGGACTGCCACACGGCGATCGAGAACTACCTCACCGGGAAGTGCGGCGACGCCGGGAAGAAGATCCATACCGGCCGTTCCAGGAACGACCAGGTGCTGACCGCCCTCCGGCTGTACGAAAGGCAGGCGTTGCTCCAGGTCCAGGAGAAGCTCCAGGCCTACCTGGAAGCGCTGGATGAGCTGGTCCGGCAGCAGGGGAGCGTGGTGTTCCCCGGCTACACCCACATGCAGCGGGCGATGCCGGCCGGCGTGGAGATGTGGGCCGGATCGTACGCCGCCGCCGCCCGGGACGACCTGGCGATGGTGCAGGCAGTGGCGGCGCTGGTGGACCAGTCGCCTCTGGGAACCGCCGCCGGGTTCGGAGTTCCCGGGTTTCCCCTGGACAGGAAGGCGACCGCCCGAAAGCTCTCCTTCGCCCGGGTGATGGAAAACCCCCTGTACGCCCAACTCAGCCGGGGACGGACCGAAGGAACGGTCCTCGCCGCCTGTTCCCAGATTCTGCTCGCCCTGAATCGCCTGGCCACCGACCTGATCCTGTTCAGTACCCGGGAGTTCGGGTTCGTGAAGCTGGCGCGCAGCCAGACCACCGGCAGTTCGATCATGCCCCACAAGAAGAACCCGGATGTGCTGGAACTGCTGCGCGGGAAGTACCACGTGGTGGTCGGCGAAGAGATGAAGATCAAAGGGATCACCGCCAACCTGATGTCCGGATACAACCGGGACGTGCAACTGACCAAGGAACCGCTGTTCAACGGCCTGGACGCGACCCTGGAATGCCTGGAGGTGGCGGCGAGCCTGTTGCCCGGTGTTTCGTTCGACGAGACCCGGTGCAAAGAGGCGATGACCGGGGAGTTGTACGCCACCGGCCGTGTCTACGAGCTGGTCGGAAGAGGGGTGCCGTTCCGGGAGGCGTATCGACAGGTGGCCGGGGAGTGGAAGTAAGCGGTCAGCGGTTCTGTCCGCGGCGCATTTCGTCTCGCAGTTTCCCAAGCTCCAGCACGAAGTCCCGGATCTTCCTGGCCTGGAGCATGATGGCGTCGGCCTTCTCCCGGCAGACGTCCGGCAACTCCGGTTTCCCGGTGAGCAGTTCCACGTTCCCGAAGATCCCCATCAGCGTGTTGTTGATGTCATGCTTGAGCACCGACAGCCGTTCCACCCTGGACTGCACCGCTTCGACGCTCTCCCCGGCCGGGTCGATCTCCAGGATCACCAGGACGCGGAGAGCGGCATCGTCGCTCTTGAACCCATGAAGCTGAAGTCGAAGCGGAATCCGGCGGGTCGATTCGGTGCCTGCTTCAAACGGAAGGCCGGTTTCGAATTCGGTGTGAACGGCACCCTTGGAAAGGTCGACCTGCAGCCGTTCCCGGATCTCCCCGATTTTCTCCAGGCCGGAGAAAACATCCAGGAAGTTGCCTCCGTCCAGTTCCCGGTTTCGATCGGTCGGCAGGGCCCGTGCCGCCAGGTTCGATTCCAGGATCGTGCCGTTCCGGTCCAGGATCAAAAGACCGGCGGGAAACGCCATGAACATCGAATCGAAAATCGAATGGGCCATAGGAACCTCGCAGGATCAGTGCCCGGTGCCGATGCCGTCCTGGGCCAAGCGGCGCAAGATCTGCCCGATCATCCCATCCCTGGACTTCCGGGTCAACCGGACCAGTTCCACCTTCTTGTGCTGCCGGATTTTCTTCACGAATCCGACTCCGTGGGAGGCGACGGTGGCCAGGACCGGGTTCGGCAGGTCCAGAAGGTTCAGAACCGCCTGCCGGAAAGTCTCGGAGAACGACTCCATCTTCCCGACCTCGTCCAGGACCAACAGCTGCTCCGGGGAGGAGGGCTTCAGGGCGTCCAGGCCGATGCTCTCCAGACCTTTCAGGATCACCCCGTACGGCCCAAGGCGGAACTCGCTTTCGATGCCGGCCCGGGCCAGTTCGAACGATTTGCCGTCCAGGGTCACTCCCCGGAACCCGATTCGACGGCCGTTCTTGCGCATCTCCTCGGTATAAAAGCCGGTCATGGAGATGTGAGGCTGGAGCCGTTCCGTCAGCTTCCGGATCGCGGTGGTCTTCCCGCAGGCCGGGTCCCCGGTCAGGAAGATCTTCGGAATGGCAGGGGAGACAGGAATCGAACCTGCAACCGCCGGTTTTGGAGACCGGTGCTCTGCCAATTGAGCTACTCCCCTTCTTAATAATGAAGGCGCGAAGAATGGATAGTGTAGCGGGTGGTTTTGGGGTTTTCAACCGGCGTGCCGGCGGAAGGGAGGGGGAGATGGAAGGCTCGAAGTTTAGAACCGAGTCTGTAGATGATAGTGCGGAGCTGCCACTTTAAGAACCACCCCTACGCGTTCAGGTGTTCCAATGGTTGGCCGCCCGGTTCCTCGTGGAAGTCAGGGAGAAGTGGGCCAGGGAGAGGGTCTGGATGGTCCCGTAGAGCGCCCAGCGGGTCCATCCGGCGGGGAGAAGGATTCTGTCAACGCCGGTTTCAAGATGGACACATTCGCCGGTTCGGATTGAAAGTGGATACGGTCCTCCGCCTCGGTTGCTTTTTCAACATGTTCGCGGAATATTGGCTCGGCTTACAAATGGACGATGAACAGGATACCGAAAGCGACCGCCTAACCCGCTTTATGCATGAAGCACCTACTGCGGAGCCTAAACTGCCGTCATCTAGGGCGTCCTCGCGATTCGCGACTCGCTATTTCTGACTATAGCTAGCGCGCTTGTTGATCCGTAAGCCGGAATTTAGTTCGGGGTGAACAGGGGATATCGCAGCGTGACCAGTCTGGTTATGAGGAGGAAAATTCGCAGCTGTTGCAATTCGAAACTGATTAGCCGTGTCATCGACCCGTAGCAAAATCGGCAACTCTAGCAGGGGGGCATGAGATGGTCGAAGATAGTGTAAAACTATTGAAATCAATGCGGCCGGAGTTTTCAGGAGGCACAGGCGATCGCATGGTTGGCAATACCTGGGGACCTCGGAAATCCGAGCCCCGCACTGCGGTTTGGTTCGGTGCTTTCGATTCTTCCACCCCTACAAAACCGCATTGACGAGGAACCAAGATAGGTGTACAAAGGTGTCAGGAAGGTCACGTCAGACTCTTCCACAGGAACCGGGACGCATCCCGCCGTATATGTCTGAGCTTGCCTGGTTAATGATGAATTCTTACACACACCTAATCATGACGGCATTCAATATCCGGATCGCAGGAGCGCCGGGGTTGAATCCGTCATGGTTGGATCATCGATTCTCATTGTTCGAGAGCTTTTGCTTGCCATCGGTCCGTGGCCAATCAACTAACAATTTCAAATGGATGCTATTTCTTGATGAGGAGACTCCTGAACCATACAAGGAGCGCATAGAAGCCGCAACAGATTGGCCTCAAGTCAAAATTGTATATGTTTCTGATCTAAGGCAGTGTCCGGTTGCCGTCTTGGATCACATTTCAGAACCATCCAGTCATCTGATCACTACCACGCTCGACAATGATGACGCGATTGACTTTGATTTTGTTAAGACAGTTCAACGCGAGTTCCATGGCCAGGAGTTTGAAATCCTTAATTTTCCTCACGGGTACAGATTTGCGTTCGATAGCGGTCGGCTGTACCGACACAAGTTAGAAACGAACCCATTCGTGACACTGATTGAAGAGTTGAATCTAAGCGAGAAGCTGCCGCTTACTATTCGAGGGTGTGGGGCACACGATTCGATATCCATGCGGCACGATTCTATCCGTAACGTGGAGTCTGATCCGATGTGGATCCAGGTTGTCCATGACCGCAATATTGCGGCTACTGGCGTATGGGGTTGCAGACGGGTAAGTCGCGACATTCTGGCATCTCGCTTCCCTATCAAAAAAAAATACAGCATTGGTGGAGAATCGGTGAAATCAATACAACTGGAAAACATCCGGAGAAGTATGGAGCGGATGTGCATCAATCTGATCCCGCCTAGTTTGAGGAGGGGCATCCGACGAGCACTGAAACAAAGATGAGGCTCGCAATTTTGCTATGCCTATTAATAACTCCATCCGACCGTCAATCCAAAGGCCTGATGCCTGATTTCCATCAGAAAAGGTTCTGCGCATTGAAAGTCGGATGAAAGTTCAGGGGAAAATATGTGAACCTATCGGCGTAGAAGCGCACGCAGGTTATGAATTGTCGAGATCCCAAGAGGAGGATAATCATGAGTGTTGGTTGTGCTTGCGGCAGGATAATTCCAGGATATGCACGGTTTGTATTTGTTTTCATTTCAATACTGTTTTGTATGAATTCCAGTGCAGGTTATCAGCGATATGCTGATCAGTATGCTACATCTGGAAATGGGACGGCTGCTTCGCCTTGGGTGGGTTGGGAGTCGGGCCTTGCATCTGATGTTGAGCTTGTTTTTATCAAAGGATATTATGAAAGTCAGCTGCAATCGATTAGTTTGCCAAGTAACTCGACCCTTCGTGGTGTTGAAGGGTCCATTGTGCAGTATCCGTCAAACAGGACGCAGATAAATCCGATATTCTTGATAGCCGCTGGAACTAGTAACGTGGTAATCGATGGACTTCAGTTTGAGGCTGGAGTGACTATCCCAGATGGTGGGGCAAGCTCACAAGGAGGGAGCTCATATATCGAGATTGGATCGATTGGAAGCTCTTCGCTAGTTTCAGGTGTAACTATTAAAAATTCTCATTTTGGAATCGTTCGGTATCACGTAGGCGGGAGCGCTTCTCATATTAGAGTAAGGAGCAGTGTTGATACTCTTAGAATTGTAAACAATTACTTTGAGGTGGCTCACAATGTAATATGGTTGGATCGTGGGCACTCGACACAGCAGTATGAGTATCGAGAAATTGTGTTTAGCGATAATACCGTTCGCTTTAGCCATGGTCAAAATTTTGGCGATATCGTTAATATAGGTGGTGGTTCATCGCAATCTGTTAATGCAACATTTGATCAGGTGACCATTACTGATAATACTATTAAAGATCACAATGGGACATTTTACTTTGAAATCGGGGGAAAAGGTCTCACTATTACAGGAAACAATGTGCAGTCAGATAATCTTGATGCGTTTCTATACGTATTGCCTCAGGCCGGGCAGGAAGTCGATGGCTTTGTGATCAGTGGCAACAATTGTTATGGGGAAGATCCTTCTGGCGATCCAGGCAAGACGCCAGAGCCCAGCTGCCAGCTAAAGGTAGCGAGAAGTAGAAACGGTATTATTAGCAGTAATAATCTTCGAGGGAGGCCCGTACCATCGGCCATAGATGTAGTGCTTAGTGAGGATATGATTGTTGCGTCAAATATTGTTGATCTGGAGCAATCTTCGCCAAAACCAGGAAGTAGGTGTTTCATTTTGGACGACACTAGTCGGGTCGCTTTTATTGGTAATCAGTGCATAGATTCAGGCGATACAATGTTTAAAGCAGTTGATACAAACACCGGCATAACGATTCTTGGTAACGAATTGCATACAACTGGAAGTTCTGCAATCACTACGAATTTTATTTCCGGTACTAGCACAGGTTGGCTTGTGCGAAATAACATTGTTTCCGGGCAAAGCTTGACTGGCTCCTTTGGTGGTCCGACTTTCCGTGTGGGAAATATCGAAAGCACTTCGGACACTGGCTGGCGAATCGGAAGTGATGAGTTGACCGATATTACAGGTACGGGACTAACTATTGAGTCCATGAAGTTGGGCATTGATTCTTCCGTTACAACAGACACTGAGTGGGACACTGCCTCGGAAATAAATGCAGCAACAACAGATAATGACTTTGCAACCCTTACAGCATCAGAAATATTCCTGAACAAGGATTTGTCT
The DNA here is from genome assembly GCA_964654385.1 of uncultured Acidobacteriota bacterium. Taxonomy (GTDB): domain Bacteria; phylum Acidobacteriota; class Polarisedimenticolia; order Polarisedimenticolales; family Polarisedimenticolaceae; genus Polarisedimenticola. The sequence goes on from CAZZIV010000004.1 coordinate 27,372, forward strand.
TCCTCAACAAATCAATTCCCGGTACTCGGCTTTATCGCGTTTTATGGGCAAGTAAGTAGTAGCTCAACGCTATATCTTGGGCCGAACACAGGTGCCTATAATGCAGATGAAACTCTTGTCTCATTGGCAGTTCCAGCGATGACGATAATTAGCATGGAATGTAAAAGTGCAATCGAGCCCAATGGCAATGCGTTTTGGACGATGACTATGCGGGATGATGGGACAGATACTTCGACCTCCTGTACAATCGACAAAAATTCGTCGGGAATATGTTCTAGTAGTATTAGCTCAACGATTAGTGCTGGATCACAGTTAACGCTAGAAGTGACACCCAACGGCAATTTGACAGCCTCGGTCATCCAATGCGGTATCCAGTTCAAGCCGTAGTGGCAAATCTGGCATGTTGTTTAGTGAATGCGAGCATTTTGCGATTAGGCTGGCGATAAGTAAGCGGTCACGATCCTATCCTGTCGTCGCCCCACAACCCGGCGCCAGCCGCCATGAACCCCGGAACCGTTTTCTCCCCTCCACTTCATACTTGGTTTCGAAGTTGGTCAACGGCTCGTCCACCGGCAACGGGAAGTCCTCTCCGCCGAATTCGGGCAGCCGCTGGAAATCATTCCGGCCGTCCAGGAGCGGCTCGATCACCTCCCAGTAGTCTTCGTGATCGGTGGCGGCGTGGATGCATCCGCCGGGAACCAGTGTGCGGGCTACCTGGTCCAGTGTGGACGGCTGAAAGAACCGCCGCTTGTGATGGCGCTTCTTCGGCCAGGGGTCGGGGTAGAAGACGTAGTAACAGCTCACGCTGCCGGAAGGCACTCCGGTCTCCAGCAGCTTCAAGGCGTCCACCCGGAGGAAGCGGACGTTCTTTAGCCCTCGCTTCTCCGCCCGGGACTCGGCGATCCGCAGGTACTGGTTCGCCCACTCCACGCCGACCATCCGCACGTCGGGGCGGGCCGCCGCGGCGGCCAGGAGGAAACGGCCCTTTCCGATGCCGATTTCGATTTCCACCGGGCCGGGCTCACCGAACACGACGGACCCGTCCAGCCGCTCCAGTGCTTCGTCCGGATCGAGACGGAGGCCGGATTCAACGATCAGGGGATATTTTCGGGGCATGATTCCTCTTCCAGCAGGGACAAAACGCGCCCGACAAGATACAAGGAGCCGGCCACCAGGACCAGCCCGGACCGTCCGGCCAGTTTCCGGGCTGCGGCCAGGGCTTCGTCCGCCTCCGGCCGAAGAAGGACCGGCTCGAACCGGCCGGCGGCGTATTCCTGGATCCGTTCCGGCTCCATCGCCCGATGGATGTCCGGTCGACTGGCCACCAAACCGTCCACGTACGGCGCCAGGGGGGCGAGCACCTTGTCCAGGTCCTTCTCCCGGGTCGCGCCGAACAGGAGAACCGGTCTGGGGGCGGACGAGGGCCGCCTCTCCAGGTGTTCGGTCAGGGCGGTGACGCCGGCCGGGTTGTGGGCGCCGTCCAGGAGGATCGCCGGTTCGCCGGGGACGGTCTGGAGTCGGCCGGCCCACCGGGTGGCCGCCAATCCCCGGGCCACGGCGCCGGGATCGACCTCGAAGCCGAGGATAGACGCCAATTCTTCCAGGGCGACGACGGCGGTGCGGGCGTTGTGCCACTGGTGGTCGCCAGGCAGGGAAAGGCGGAGGCCTGGATACTGTTGACGCCCGGTTCGGATCGTTCGGATCCCGCCGCCGGCTGGGCGGATCCTGCGGGTTGCACCGATCCCGGTCCTCCGATCGGCCCGGTATCCTGTTCCTTCGTCCGGCTGTTCCAGAAGCTCGGACCTCTCCAGCACGTCTACGAAACGGGCGTTACGTTCGGCCGCCATCTTCCGGAGCACCTTCCGGGGCGCTTCCTGGGCGACGGCGCAGACCAGCGGCTTTCCTTCCTTGATGATCCCCCCTTTTTCCCCGGCGATCTCCTCCAGGGTCGGCCCCAGGTTCTTGGTGTGATCGTAGTCGATGGAAACGATCACCGAAAGGGCGGCGGCCACCGCGTTGGTGGCGTCCAGCCGGCCTCCCAGGCCGATCTCCAGCAGGCCGACCTTCACCTCCCTGTCGTGGAGTTCCTGGATCGCCGCGGCGGCGATCGTCTCGAAAAACGACGGCCTGGTTTCGATCTCCCCGGCGGCGACCCCTCGGTCTATGACCCGGCGCACATGATTCAGTTGCCGGTGGAGATCGCCGGTGGGGATATCCCGGCCGTCGATCCGGATCCGCTCGTTCAGCCGGACCAGGTGGGGCGAGGTGAACATGCCGGACCGGACGCCCGATTCCAGGAGCATGGCGTCCAGCATGGCGGTGACCGATCCTTTGCCGTTGGTGCCGGCGATCAGTACCGGTGTGAAACGTTCCTCCGGCCGGCCCAGGCAGTCCAGGAGTTGCCGGATATTCGTGAGCCCGAGCTTCATCCCGCTGTGCTGCAGATCGTACAACCACTTCACCGGGTCGGTCGGTCCTATGCTCATCGGAAACCCCTGTTCGGATCGCCGGTTGTGGCGATCGCCTGCGGTTCCTATGATAGCGCCCATGAAGAAACGCTGGCTCTTTCGACTGGTCCTGGCGGCGGCGGCGGTTCTGCTCCTGGTCCGGAGCGGTTCGGTCCCGCTGATGGACCCGGACGAAGCCCGATATGCCCGGACTTCCCTGGAGATGCTCCGCTCCGGCGACCTGGTGGTGCCGACCTTCGAAGGGGAACCGAGGATCGTGAAGCCTCCGCTCCTGCACTGGATCCACGGTCCGTTGTTCCGGCTGTTCGGAACCGCCGAATGGGTGGTGCGGCTGCCGTCCACGCTGGCGACCCTGCTGGCGATTTACCTGACCGGCTGGATCACCCGTCGCAGGTTCGGCGAAGAGGGGGCGGTCTGGGCCGCCTTGATCATGACCACCTCTCTCCTGGTAATCGGCATCGGGCGGCTGAATATCCTGGATCCGTTGCTGGCGGCTCACACATTGGCGGTGATCGCCCTGGATATCGCCGAGCCGGAAGAGGTCGGCCCTTTCCGCTCCCTTGCGGTCGGCTGCCTGCTGGGGCTGGCGTTCCTGGCGAAAGGGCCGGTCGGCGTGCTTTTCCCGCTGATCGTCCTGATGGCCGGCCGGACGTTTTCCGGGAAAGAGATCCTGCCATCGCCGTCGGGGCTGCTCCGAGCCCTGGCAGGATGGTGCGTGGTCGCCCTGCCCTGGGGGCTGGTATTCCTGAAGCGGATCGGCGGCGGGGATACCGGAAGCCTTCTGAAAAAGGAGTTATTGCAACGGTTCTTCTCCGGCACCGCCCATGTGGAGCCGCCCTGGTATTACGCGGCGGTGATGCTGGTCGGCTTTATGCCGTGGGTCGCCCCCCTGGGGGTGGCGCTGGTCCGGGTCGCTCTGCCGGGGAAGGGGAAAAGAACCCGAACGGCCCTCTATTCCGCCGCCGGCCTCCTGGCCGGGCTGCTGTTCTTTTCCCTGGGAAAGGGGAAGCTTCCGACCTACATCCTCCCGGTGGCGCCCCTGGTGGCGATCCTGGTCACCTGGGAGCTGGGACAGGAGCTGCAAGCGCCCCGGGAACGGCGGCTGGGAAGCGGGCTGCTGGCCGGGGCGATGGCCGGCTGGGCGCTGCTCCTGATGGCCGGCTCGTTCCAGGGACTCCCGGCGGCCGGGGAAACGGTCGCCCGGTACGGGGCGCTGGCGTTCGGAATCGGGGCGATCTTCTGCTTCGGCGGCGTGTTTCTCCACCGGCCCCGGATCGCCTTCGGGTCTGCTGCCGCCACTTCGTGGCTGTTCCTGTTGCTGATGGTCGCTTTTTTCCTTCCTTATCAGAGCCGTCAAAGAAGCGCGTGGAGCCTGGTACAGGAGGTGCCGGCCCTCCATTCCTCGCGTCCGCTCTGGGTGGTGGATACCGAACTTCCCAGCCTGACCTGGTACCTGGACAGGGTTCCGGAGAAGATGGTCGCAAGCCAGGTGGCGGAACGGCTGGAGGATCCCGAAAACCCCCTGGTGGTGTTGGATCGGGCCGATTTCAGCCGCCTGGGCCCCCGTGTACTGAAGCAGGTCCGGGAAATCGGATCAGCGGGAAAATACCTGGTCCTGGAGAAAAAGCCGCTCTCGCCGATCCCTTGACTGGAACAGGGCGCCGGGGTAGTTTTGAGGGCGTTCGTGGCCCGAAATTTCCATCGAGCGATCCCTGGGGACCTTGGCATGCCCTGGTTTAAGAAAGAAAAAACGCCGAAGCAGCCTGCCCTGGATCGTCGATTCCAGATGCCGGAAGGGTTGTGGGTCAAGTGCGAAGGATGCAAGGAGATCATCTACAAGAAAGAGGTGGTCCTGAACTCCAACGTCTGTCCCAAGTGCGATTACCACTTTCGGATCAGCGCCCGGGAACGGCTGGGCGCCCTGATGGACGACGGCAAGTACGTGGAATTCGACCAGGGAATCGCCCCGCTGGATCCGCTCGAGTTCAAGGACACGAAACCGTACAGGAAACGGATCCGCGACTATCAGAAGAAAACCGGCGAAAAAGACGCGGTGATCTCCTGCCGGGGAACCATCGACGGCCGGCCGGTGATCATGGCGGTGATGAACTACGCGTTCATGGGCGGTTCCATGGGGTCGGTCGTCGGTGAAAAAATCACACGGTGCTGCGAAACGGCGCTGAAAGAGGGATCGCCCCTGATCGTCATCTCCTGCTCCGGCGGAGCCAGGATGCAGGAAGGGGCGCTCTCCCTGATGCAGATGGCCAAGATCTCCGCCGCCCTGGCGATGCTGGACGAGGCCGGCCTCCCTTTTATCTCGATCCTGACCGATCCGACCACCGGAGGCGTCACCGCGTCCTACGCCATGCTCGGAGACCTGAACATCGCCGAGCCCCGGGCTTTGATCGGTTTCGCCGGGCCCCGGGTGATCGAGCAGACGATTCGCCAGAAGCTGCCGGCCGGCTTTCAGCGTAGCGAGTTCCTGGTGGAGCATGGGATGCTGGACGCCATCGTGGAACGTTCCCGGATGCGGGAAACGCTGATCCAGTGCCTGCGTTTCATGATGCCCGATCGGCAGGTCCGGGCCGGATCGGTCACTCCGTTCGTGAATCGGGAGCCGTAAGGCCGGTCCAGGGCACGTCCTCGATCCCTTTCCGGTGGTTTTCGCAGCGGGCCATGGCGAACAGCAGGTCCGACAGCCGGTTCAGGTAGAGAAGGTGGGTCCGGTTCACCGTCTCTCTTGCAGCCAGGGCGGCAAGCAAACGCTCCGCCCGGCGGCAGACCGTGCGGGCCAGGTGGAGATGGGCCGCCGCCTGCCCGCCTCCAGGGAGAATGAACCGGCTCAGTGGGCCGGCTTCCTCCATGAACCGGTCGATCTCCCGTTCCATGACTTCGACCTGCTCCGGCAGGATTCCAGGGCGGTCGTTCCCCTGTTTGTTCTCTTCCGGAACGCACAGGTCGGCGCCCAGACAAAACAGCTCGTTCTGCAACCGGGTCAACCGTTCCGCCAGGTCGGCGTCCGGCTTGGACGCAAGAGCGGCGCCCAGGTGGGCATTCAGCTCGTCCACCGTCCCGTAAGTGTCGATGCGAAGGTCTGCCTTTGACACTTTGCCGCCATTGCCCAGGCGGGTGAATCCATCGTCGCCGGCACGGGTGTAAATGCGGGTTGTTTTCGGCATGGAGATCAACCGGCGGCGGTTTTTCGGCCGTCGTCGTCTTTCTTGGTTTCGAAGACCAAGCTCTCCAGGCTGTCGTCGATCTCTTTCTCGGTGATTTCCGGCACCGGCGCCGCGGCGACCGGCTTTGGCTTCGCTTCCGGTTTCGATGTGGCGGCCGGGATCGTTTCCGTCCCGGCGTCGCCCTGGGAGCCGGAGCGATCCGCCGGCGTGGTTTCCGTCACGGGGGTGGTTTCATCCAGGTTCAACAACGTCCTGCAGATCTGCAGGAGTTCCTGATCTTCCAGCGGCTTTTCGATGTAGTGGTCGCAACCGTAAAGATGAATCGCCTGAGTGCGGTACCGCCTCCCTTTGTACACGGCGGTGATGATGGCGATCGGTGTTTTCTTTCCTTCGGGAGTCGCCTTCAGTTCCTGGCAGACTTCGAACCCGTGCTTTTTGGGGATCATCGCCTCGATCAGGACCAGGTCCGGCGAAAGATCCTTGAACGCCTGAATTCCGGCCAGGCCGTCTTTGGCGACTTCGATCCGGAACCCGGCCGGAACGAGAGCTCCCTGGATTTTAGCGATACTGCGTGGTTCGTAGTCGATCAGGAGTATCGTATAATCCGACATCGATCACTCTCGTATAGAAGAAACGCTTTGTAACAGAACCCGTGCTCCGCGGCTTGGGCCGTGGTTCGGCGCTCTCTCGAGCCCGAAGATGAAGATAAGCCAAACCGGGTTCGGTTTCAAGCAATGACTTGGGAAGTTCACGAACTTGTCTGAATCACAGGGTGGATTCCTCGATTCCTGGCGGGAGTCCCTGGAACAAGGGATCGAGGCTCTTTCTCAGCGATGTCCCGATCCCCTGATTTTCCTGGAGCGATCCGCCGCTCGAACCGTGCTGTTCGGCCCAGGCGGGGTGACGAAAGCCGCGGACGTCCGTGCCGGCGGGATCGCCCTGGAAACCGGCGGTGAAACCGGCCGTTCGGTGCATCTAAGCGGTCTGGATGAAGAATCGATCGTCCAGGGGGTGCGGGCGCTGATTCAGGGGACCGTTCTTCCGATTTCGGAAAGACGGAGTTTCTCGGACCTTTTTGACGATTTCAGTGAAGACCCCGACGGGCAGATCCGACGGATCCTGTCCAGGGTTCCGTTGGGCATACGAGGCGCCCGGGTCGGAATCCAGGGAAAATGGTTGGAATCGGTCCAGGATGTGCGGATCGCCGCCGCCGGCCGCCCTCAAAGGGTGGACCGCAGAGCCGGGCGCCGCCTCCGGATGACGGTGACCCTGGCCCGGGCAGGCCGTATCGGCGAGGCGACGGCGGATTGGGTCCGGCGGCCGGGAAGAGTGCTGGACCCTGAGGCGTTCGTTGCCGCTCTCCTGGAACGGGCCGAGCGGCGCCTGGAAGCGGTTCCATCGAAAAAAGGAGAGCAAACGGTGGTTTTCGCCGCCGGTGTGGCCGGTGTCCTGGTGCACGAGATGTTCGGGCACGGCCTGGAAGCGGAAAGGGGCCTGCAGGACGAACCGATCCGCCCGGCCCTGGCCCGGATCGGCCGGGGACCGGCTTTCCGGGGGGTCCCGGTTCTGGGAGGCCCGCGGCGAGGGGGGGGTCCCCGGCGGGGCGGCGGGGAGGGGGGGCGGGGGCCG
>CAZZIV010000005.1:0-34137 GCA_964654385.1 uncultured Acidobacteriota bacterium
CCCCTGCACCTCCCGGGAAGACATGGAATTCCGGAAAATGATCGGCCCGATGATGGCGCGCCCCTCCTTTAACGCCCTGTAGGTCTTGTCCGGCAGTTCCTGGACCGGGCCGAAGCGGCCGGCCCACTCCTTCGGAGGGTCGTAAGTCCAGTGGGCATCCATCAGGTGAAGCCAGAGAAACCAGGGGCGGCCTTTCCCTTCGGCAGCCCGGATCCATTTCTCGGCGGTGGCACACGCTTGGTCGGCGAGGGGGTGGGACCGGACATCGTCCCGGTAATCGTCGAACCCCTGCTCCAACCCGCATCCGGCCACCAGACGCGGATGGGTCTGCACCGCCCCAGTACGATACCCGGCCCTGTGAAGTACTTCGGCCAGCGTGGTCTCTTCGGGCTCCAGAGGAAGCAGGAGATTCCTGACTCCGTTTTCATGGGGATACCTGGAGGTCATGAGGGAGGCGAGGGACGGGTTCGTCCTCGGAGAAACGCTGGACGCGGACAGGAAAAGCGCGCCGTTTTCCGCGATCCGTTCCAACCCGGGCGAGGTGGAGCGCGGATAACCGTAAACACTCAAGTGGTCGGCTCGAGTCGTCTCCAAGGTCACCAGAAGCACATTCGCCCGGTTCCCCTGCACCTCCCTGGAACAACCTGAATGGGCGAGAACCACCGCAACCAGGACGAAGAGCCGCCATCGAACGAACTTGTTCATTTCTTCGCTTCCCGACTCACGAGCCGCTCCAGAGCCGCCATGTTCCGCTCCGTATTCTTCAGGAGGAGCGCCACTTCCCTGCCGGGATTTCGGTCCGTCACCAGGACTCCCCCTCCCGGCCGGGAGATCCAGCCGGGATCCTCCAGGAGACGGTCCACCAGTGGATCCTTCCGGTCCAACAGTACCCAGCCGATGTCGTATTCCCGGACGACCCGGCGCCAGAGATTCTGCCACCCGGGAGCCGCGGTCCGCAATCGGTTGTAGACCTGGTCGCGGAACTCCAGGTAAAGGTCGTTCCGCCCGTCCATGAAGACACGCTCTTCCGGGTAGAGGCGGAACATGAGAAACCCGCCGGAACCGTAGGAGTTGAATCCATTGCCCTCGACCCCCTCCCTAACCAGGAACCGAACGCCCTCTTCCGGGTTGGCCCGAATCATCCTCACTCCGAATTCCGGGCGAAGGCCGACGAACCGGGCGCCGGATAGAGCGATCACAGAGACCACCAGCACCAGGGCGGAAAGGAGACGCCGCAAACCGCTCCTTCCACCCGGACCGGTCGGGAGGAGACGGCGGCGCCATCCCCCCCGGGACGCGGCCCGTGTCAGGGCGCCCGCCATGACCGGCACCAGAACCAACACCGCCAGGGGGAGGTGGCGGATCGCCGTGGTAAAAAGACCGAGAAACGCCGCCACACGGAGCAGTTCCCGCCACCGGACGCGGCCCGCCGCCCCGATGCCGACCCCGAGCAGGACCAACGCCAAAAGGAACAGGGGCAAATGAAGATAATCCGGCCGGGTCCACTCGGCATTTCCGGTGTGAATTTCAGGACGGGTCAGATAAAGGAAAGGGTGAATCAACTGGGCGATCCCATGGGGATTCAAGCAGGCCGCCAGGGGTGAGAGCAACGCCACCCACCCCAGCCTTTTCTTCCGGGGTCCGTTCTCGAGGAGTTCGCCGACCCACTCGGTCCCTAGAAGAACGATCCCGATGATGAACGCGCCGTGAAGGTTCGCCCAGAGAGCGATCACTAGGAGAGACCACCACGCGGACCCGTCGTTTCCGGTCCGGTCCCGTGTCAGCAGCCACAGCAACAGGACGATGCCGAAATAGGAAAATATCTGGGGACGGACCGCCCAGAATAGATTGTTGAAGGTCAGGAACGCGCCCAGCACCAGGGCGACGGAACGGGTGAGGCCGTCGATTCCATCCCGAGCCATCTGCGCCGAGAGGAGCGCCAGGGACCATCCGAGGGCGAGGACCCTCAAGAAAATCAGCGCCGTCTGCCCGCCACGGGTCAGAACCAGGACGCCGTCCGCATCCCGGGTGGTACGCCCCAAAGCGGCCGCCAGAAGTTGAAACCCCCACTCATTGTCGTGCCAGGGCTTCTCTCCAAAGGTTGCAGAGCCGATCCCCCGGGTCGGTATCGTGCCATGGTCCAGCATCCACCTTCCGGCGAACAGGTGGTAGTAGACATCGACGCTGGTAAGGGGGAAGATCGCCAGCCATGCCAGGACCGGGACAACGAGCCACGGTAAGCGTCGAAACGGATCCGACCGATTCCCCTCCACGACCGTCCCCATGAGGCCGGGCCCGCTCACTCCCGGGTCAGCCGGCCGCGAACCTTTCGAACATAATCCCTGGTTTCCCTGTAGTCTGGAACACCGTTCCAGCGCCGGACGGCACCCGATCCGGCGTTGTACGCGGCCAGCGCCAAGGTCAGGTCTCCTCCGAATTCATCCAGCAGGGAACGAAGATGCATGGCGCCGGCCTTGAGGTTCTGGTCCGGGTCGGTTGGATCCTCCACGCCGTACATCGCCGCGGTGGAAGGCAGGAGCTGCATCAGCCCAACCGCACCTTTGGAGGAGACCACTTCGGGCTGAAAGCCTGACTCCACGAAGGCGATCGCCTTGATCAGGTCCGGGTCCAGCCGGTTCCGGATGGCGACGACCTGGATCGTGGCGTCCCAGGGGGTCGGCGGAAGCGGCCGGCCCAACGCCTTCCGAACCTGCTGTTCGAAGCCGGGCACCGTTCGCACGTCGGCCCTGCTGGGAGTGTTGGTGATCACCACCCTGCCATCGGCATCCAGGTAGTAAAAGAGTTCTTCCCCGAAGGAGGCGGGGGAACCCGGGCCGAGAACCACGAGCAGGGTGAGCAGCGCGATCGATGTCTCGAACCAGGGGAACCTGTTCACTTCGACTCCTCCAGCATGGTCGCGATCCGCCCGGGCGTCGCCGCCAGCGCTTCGTCCAGCTTCCCGGGATTCTTTCCACCGGCTTCCGCCATGTCCTTGCGGCCTCCTCCTCCGCCGCCGATGATCCCGGCCAATTCCCGCACCAGGGTCCCGGCATGGAGCCGGTCGGCAAGATCCTCCGTGACGCCGACCAGCAGCGAAGCCTTGGTTTCCCCGGCTCTCCCGAGAACCAGCACTCCAGAATGTAGGGCCCGGAGCAGTTCGTCGGCAAGTTCGCGCATTTCCGCGGGCTTCATCCCGTCCACCCGGGCCGCCAGATAGCGAACCCCCCCGATTTCAGGAGCTTCCGCCGCCTGGACCGCCAGATCCTTTCGCATGGAGCCCAGGCGAAGCCGGTTCAATTCCTGTGTCAGTTTCCGGGTCTGCCCCAACCGCCGCTCCACCTCGCCGGGAAGTTCACTCCCCGGCACCGCCAGCAAGGATTCCAGGGAGCGGATCACCGAGGAGTATTCCCGGAATCGTTCCAGGGCGCCCAACCCGCTCACCGCTTCCACCCGGCGGACACCGGAGGCGATCCCTTTCTCTCCCAGGATTTTTACGAGACCGATTTCCGAACTGTTCGAGCAATGAGTGCCGCCGCAAAGCTCCATGGAGAAATCGCCGACCTGTACCACCCGGACATGGGCTCCGTATTTCTCTCCGAAAAGAGCCATGGCTCCCCGCTTCACCGCCTCGTCGGTCTCCATCTCTTCGGTGACCACCGGCAACGCGTCCAGGATCACCCGGTTCACCAAGTTCTCCAGGTCTTCCAGCGCCCGGTCGCCGAGGCCCGCGAAATGGGTGAAGTCGAACCGGAGTTGGTCCGGACCGACCCTCGAGCCGGCCTGTTTCACATGGGGGCCGATCACTTCCCGAAGAGCGGCGTGAAGCAGGTGGGTAGCGGTATGGTTCCTGCGGATGGCGCCGCGGCGAAGGAGATCCACTTCCGCCGCGACCGTTTCCGATCGCCGGATGGTTCCCTGGAGCACCCGCACCCGGGACAGGTTCAGCCCGGAGGCGGGAGAAACGGTATCCAACACCTCGACACGGGATTCGGACCCTGTGATCACGCCGGTGTCGCCGACCTGTCCTCCTGCTTCGGCGTAGAACGGCGTCGATTTCAGGACGATTTCCCCTTCGGCGCCGGCCTCGAGGCGCTCCACTTCCTTGCCTTCCGATAGGAGGGCCAGTACCGGCACACCGTCCATGCGACTCCGATAGTACCCTGCGAACCGGTTCCCGCACTTCTCCGCCAGCGCCTGGTAAACGGGAGAACGGCTTCCGCCGGCGGTACCTTTCCAGGCCGCCTTGGCCCGGGTCCGCTGGCGGGTCATTTCCGCCGCGAACCCGGCTTCATCCAGGGCGACGCCTCTTTCCTGGGCCACGTCCCGGGCCAGATCGATCGGTAACCCGAACGTGTCGTAGAGGCGGAAAAGAGCTTTCCCGTCCAGCGGAGCCGAGTTCGCCTTCGCCGACGCCAGGGACTCCTCCAGCATCTGGATACTGGTGTTCAAGGTCTCCGAAAACCGGCGTTCCTCCAACCGGCCGATCTCAAGGATCGCCTCGCCGGCGACCACGATCTCAGGATACGTTTCGCCCAGGGATTCCAGAACCACCGGCGTGACTTCTCCCAGAAACGGATCCTGGATGCCCAGCTTCCGGCCGTACCGGATCGCCCGGCGGAGGATCCTTCGAAGTACGTAACCCCTGCCGCCATTGGCCGGAATAACGCCGTCGGCAACCAGGAAACAGATCGCCCGGGCGTGGTCGGCGATGACGCGCATCGCCACGTCCTGTTCCGGATCACTTCCGATCTGCACGCCGGCCCGCCGTGCGACCGCCTCCAGGAGAGGCGCGAACAGGTCGGTTTCATAGTTGCTGGCCACGCCCTGCATCACGGCTGAAATCCGTTCCAACCCCATCCCGGTGTCCACGCTGGGAATCGGCAAAGGAACCTTCTCCCCCTCGTCCCTCTGATCGAACTGCATGAACACCAGGTTCCAGATCTCCATGAACCGGTTCTCATCGGTTTCCGGATTGGATTCGCCTTTCACGTTTCGAAACGATTTCCCCAGGTCGTAATGCAACTCGGTGCACGGCCCGCACGGTCCGGTATCCCCCATTCTCCAAAAGTTTTCCTTCTCCCCCAGGCGGAGAATCCTGGACGGATCGACGCCGATCCCGTCTTTCCAGATCTTGTAGGCTTCCTCGTCCGGAGCGGCGGCGTCCGAACCGCCGAAAACGGTGATCCAAAGGCGGCCGGGATCGATTCCGTAAACCCGTGTGATCAGTTCCCAGGCGAACTCAACCGCCTGTTCCTTGAAATAATCCCCGAACGAGAAATTTCCCAGCATTTCGAAGAAGGTATGATGTCTCGGCGTCCGGCCGACCATCTCCAGGTCGTTGTGCTTGCCCGAGACCCGCATGCATTTCTGCGCGGAAACCGCCCGCTTGTAATCCCGGGAGTCCACCCCGGTGAACACATTCTTGAATTGGTTCATCCCCGCGTTGGCGAACAACAGCGTCGGATCGTCCGGCAAAACCAGAGGGGAGCTGGCCACCTGCTTATGTCCCCGTTCGGAAAAATATTCCAGGAAAGTTTTACGAACTTCACTTGCTTTCATCATTCAGCTCTACCCGAGCTCAGGGCTCAGGGGGGATCGGGTCTTCCGGGGCATCCGGATTCCGGGCAATGGTGTCCAACTCCCGGCGGATCGCGAAGGATTCGAACCCGGCCCGGAGCAGGGCATTATACAGGCGCCTGTAGGCTCCAGGGGATAGATTCCCCGCCGGAGCCCGTTTTCGGATTTCCCGGGCGAGGATCCTGTCAGGCTCCAGGTCCTCATTCTCGATCCCTTCCTGGAGAACAGCGGCCACCAACGCGGGGTCCACTCCTCTCCTCTCCAGGTCCCGGGAGAGGCGAAGAGGCCCATGGCCCTTCCGCTCCATACGCACCGCCATATAATGCGCAGCCAGGCGCCGATCGTCCAAGAGCCGGTCCCGCCTCAAAACCCTGCAGGCTTCCTCGATTTCTTCGTCGGGATACCCCTTGTCTCTCAGCCGGATCTCCAGTTCCAGGACGGTCAACGGCCGGCGTGCGAGACAGGCCATCCCCTCCGACAGCGCCGTGCGGGAGGGGCGGGTGGAACGTGCCATGTACACAGCCTCCTTCCGGGACGGTTCCCTGAGGCGACAGTGTACTAGACCGGGCTTCGATCAGGTGTTCGTGAAATCGAAAGGTGAATCCGGGCCGTGGGGGTCCTGCACGCTCGCTTTCTCGATCGCCGATTCCATTTCCTGCTGGGCCGCGTCCGCGCTGGACTGGATCCCCGCCACCTTCAACTTGAATTCATCCGGGTTGGAGGACTGGCGCAGCGCCTCTTCCAGGGTGATCAGTTCCTGGCGGTACAGGTTGTACAGGGACTGGTCGAAGGTCTGCATCCCGTACTGGGAGGTTCCGGCCGCGATGGCGTCGCGGATCAATTTGGTCTTCTCCTTGTTCTCGATACAGTCCCGGATGTACGGCGTCGAACGGAGCACCTCCACGGCCGGAACCCGCCCCCGGCCGTCGGCCTTCGGAACCAGGCGCATGGAGATAATCGCCTTCAAAACCGCGGAAAGTTGCAGCCGGATCTGCTTCTGCTGGTGCGGAGGAAAGACGGAGATGACCCGGTTGACCGTTTCGGTGGCGTCGAGGGTGTGCAGGGTCGAGAGAACCAGGTGGCCGGTTTCCGACGCGGTCAAGGCCGTTTCGATCGTTTCATAGTCCCGCATCTCGCCGACGAGGATCACATCCGGATCCTGGCGAAGGGCGGACCGGAGGGCCAGGGCGAAGTTCTTGGTATCGACCTCCACTTCCCGCTGGTTGACCAGGCTTTTCTTATCCCGATGGAGGAACTCGATCGGATCCTCGATGGTCATGATATGCTCGGTGCGGGTGGAGTTGACCTGGTCGATCATGGCTGCCAAGGTTGTGGATTTACCGGAACCGGTGGTTCCCGTCACCAGGATCAGCCCCCGGCGTTCCGAGGAAATCCTGTCGATCACCTGGGGAAGCAGGAGTTCTTTCGTGTTCAGGATCCGAACCGGGATCACCCTGAGGACCAACCCGACCGTACCTCGCTGCTGGAAGACATTCACCCGGAACCTGCCGAGGCCGGGCACCGAATAGGCCATATCGATTTCGAAATGATCTTTGAATTTTAGCTTCTGCCGGGCGCTCATGATGCTGAACGCCATGGCGATGGTGTCCTCCTGTATCAATCTCTTCTGGTCGGTCAAGGGTCGGAGGCGGCCGTTCACACGGATCACCGGGTGGCTGCCGACCTTGAGATGAAGGTCGGAAGCGTGATTTTCCGCGGCGATTTTCAATAGATCGTTGATGTGCATTTCGGTCTCCCGTCGGACGGATCTTCTTCCTGTCGGCCTGGAACGGCCTCCAAGGAAATCTAAGGACCGTATCGGCCGGAGTCAACCTGCCGGGGGAGTGCCGACGCGGGTCGACTCTTTCCCCGGGAAGCAATCCGTCGGATTTCAGGCGGGCCGGCTCGATCCGGACCGGACCGGGTGCCTCCAGCCGAGCGGGTCTTCCGTTTCCCCCCGCAACATCGACAGGAATTTTTCCTGGATCTTACAGGTGACCGGACCCGGCTTCCCTCCCCCGACCTGGATCCTGTCCACGCTCCGAATCGGTGTAATTTCCGCCGCCGTTCCGGTAAAAAACAGTTCATCAGCCAGGTAAAGAGCCTCCCTGGGTACCTTGGTCTGCTCCACCTCGTGCCCCATCCCCCGGAGGAGGTGGATGACCGAGGCACGGGTGATTCCGGAAAGAATCGACGCGCCCAGCGGAGGGGTGAATATTTTTCCCTGTCGCACCAGAAAGATGTTTTCCCCGGATCCTTCACAGACGAAACCGTCCACGTCCAGCACGATCCCTTCTGCAAAACCGTTCCCCAGCGCCTCCATTTTCACCAGTTGGGCGTTGGCATAGTTCGCCCCGGCCTTGGCCATGGCCGGAAGGGTGTTCGGCGCCATCCGGGACCAGGTGGAGACCTGCACGTCGACGCCTTCTTGCAGGGCCTCATCTCCAAGGTAGGCCCCCCATTCCCAGGTCGCGATCATCACCTCCACCGGGCAGGGAATCGGATTGACCCCCATCGACCCGAACCCGCGGAAGACAATCGGGCGGATATAGCAGGAATCCAGGTGGTTGATCCGCACGGTCTCCAGGCAGGCTTCCATGATTTCTTCGATGCTGTACGGAATCTCCATCCGGTAGATTCTTGCCGAATCGAACAGGCGGACGATGTGATCCCGCAGCCGGAAGACTGCCGCGCCGTCCGGTTGGGAGTAGCAGCGGATCCCTTCGAAAACCGAAGAACCGTAATGCAGAGCATGGGTGAGTACATGGACCTTGGCGTCGGCCCATGGGACCATTTCGCCGTTTACCCAGATCCATTCGCTCGCTTTGACCGCCATCGCCCTCCTCCATCCGGCGTGCGCCACCATCTGGTACGTGAAAGGAACATGATATCACCCCCGCCCCGATCTGATTCGGGACCGGAAAGGGCGATGTTTCCTGCCGGATCCCATGGCCGGAGTGCGGGGATCGCTTGCCCGGCGTTCGGTTTACCGGTGTTCAGCCGCCGAGATCTCCCAGGGCGGACAGGACCAGGGCGGCGGCCACCAGCCCCGCGGTTTCGGTCCGAAGAGTGCGGGGCCCCATGCAGGCGGCATTCCATCCCGCCTTCACCAGGAGATCGATTTCGGGGCCGCTGAACCCTGATTCCGGGCCGACCAGGAGACGGATCGGGCCGCCGGTCAGGCCGTCCAGGGAGGAGGACAAGCCGGGAGTTCCAGGCCGGCTGTCCAGAACGATGGAGACCGACCGTGACGAGTCGAGGATCCCCGGGTCGTTCAGCGGAACCGGCGGATACAGTTCCGGAACCGACCGGCGTCCCGATTGCTTGCATGCTTCCTCGAGAATCCGCCGCCATCGGGCCTCCCGAAAGCCGCCCCTGCGCGTTTCGCTGGACCGAGCCGTACGGACCAACCGGAAAGCGTGAACACCGATCTCCGTACCTTTCTGCAGAACCCATTCCAGCCGGTCCGCCCGGCATGCCGCCTGGTAAAGGGTGACCGCGGTGGACGCCTCGACCGGATCGGTCCGAGGCTGTTCCAGGACCACTGCAGCCCGTCCGGCGCCGTCCCTTTCCAGGGTCCCGGTCCATTCCGAGCCGTGCCCGTTGAATACCGCCAACTCGGCTCCGTCCTTCAGGCGCAACACCTTCAGGACATGATGGGCATCGGCGGAACTCAAGGGAACACGGTCTCCCGGCCGCCAATCCCCGGGAACATGCGCCCGCCACAGGCGCATCTCAGGCTTTCGCCTCGAACAGTACCCAGGGGGGGGCGTCGTGCCGGGCGAGAATGGACAGGGCGGCCGCACCGAGCCCGGCCGAGATCTCTTCTGCATCGGTTCCCAGGAAACCGGTGCAAAGCAACCGGCCCCCCGGCCTTAGAAGCGAAGCGATCCGATCCGAGTGTTCCAGGAAGAAGGAGGCGTGGATGTTCGCCACAACCCCGTCGAACCAACGATCCAGGACTTTTTCCATGGACCCTTCCAGGATCGCCACTTTCTTTTCCAGCCCGTTATACGCCACGACTTCCCTGCATACATCCACCGCATCCGGGTCGTTCTCCAGGGCCGTCACTTTGCCGGCTCCCAGCATCGCCGCGACCACCGACAGGATCCCGCTCCCAGCTCCGGCGTCCATCCAGGCCGACCCGGGCCGGACCGCCTTCTCCAGGGCCCGGATAGAGAGCGCGGTGGTCGGATGTTCTCCGGTGCCGAACGCCCGGCCGGGAATCAGTCGAAGTACCTTCCTACCGGCCTCGGCGGCTTCGGTTTGGACCTCGACGGTCTCGACTCCAGGCACCACGAGAAACCGTTTCCCGACCGGAAACGGTTTCAGTCCCGCCTGGTACGTCTCGACCCAGTTTTCGTCCTCGACGGTTTCCAACTCGAATTCTGGACGCTCCGCCCCGGCGCCCAACCGGACGAGCCCGTCCAGAACCCTTTCCCGGACTTCCCGCGGAGAGTCTTCCGGGGCCAGGTAGATCTCCATCCTCGAACGTCCGCTTCCTGCGGCCCGAACCCGGAGGCCACGGCAGCGGCCGTCCAGGAAACCGGTCAATTCCTCTTCGACCCGGGCGGGCAGTTCAAAACGGAGAAGCTTCCAGGTTTTCGCCTCCCCATTCATCATCAACCGCTGAAGATGTTCTTGACCCGTTCGAACAGGCCGGATTCCCTGCCGTCCTCTTCCCCGATCAGTTCATCGAGCTTCTCCAGCAGTTCTTTCTTCTCCGAATCGAGGTGTGTAGGAGTCCTCACCTTCAGGATCACGTACTGATCCCCCTTGCCCCTGCCGTGGAGTTCGGTCACTCCTTTTCCGGGCAGGCGGAATACCGTACCACTCTGGGTGCCGGCCGGAATCGTCAGCTCGGTGTCTCCGTCCAGGGTTGGAACCGTGATCGTGGTGCCCAACGCCGCTTTGGGAAAGGAGATCGACGCTTCACAGCGGAGATCGTTGCCCTCTCGCGTGAACAGGTCGTGTTCTTTCACCCGGATCACGACGAAGAGGCTTCCCGGAGGCCCTCCCCGGACTCCCGGCTCGCCTTCCCCTGTCACCTGCAATCGTGTTCCGTCATCCACCCCCGGCGGAATGGAGAGCTCGAGTTCCTTCTCCCGGCGAACCCGCCCGCTCCCCCGGCAGGTTGAACACGGATCCACCACCTGGCGCCCCTGTCCCCCGCACTGACGGCAGGTCTGGGCCACACTGAAAAAACCGGACTGGATCGCTACCTGGCCATGGCCGCCGCAACGGCTGCAGGTTCGGACGCCGTCCGGCGATTCGCTCCCACGACCTCCGCAGGTATCGCACATCTCCGATTTGGGAATCCGGATGGTCTTGCGCACACCCCGGGCGGCTTCCTCGAAATCCAGTTCCAGGTCGAACCGGAGGTTTCGGCCGGCTCTCCCTCCATGCCCGCCGCCGCGACCTCCGCCGCCTCCGAAGATATTCCCCATTCCGAAAAGCTGCCCCAGGATGTCCCCGAAATCGCCGAAGATATCCTGGTCGAATCCTGAAAACGCCTGGCCGGATAGCCCTTGCTTTCCGTATTGGTCGTAAATTCGACGTTTTTCGTCATCAGAGAGGACCGCGTAGGCTTCCGCCGCCAGTTTGAATTTGGCCTCCGCCTCCGTGTCTCCCGGGTTCCGGTCCGGGTGATATTTCAGCGCCGCCTTCCGGTAGGCTTTTTTTATCGTCGCCCGGTCGGCGGACGGATCCACCTCCAGGATCTGGTAATACTCGGTATCGGGCAAGAAACTCAAGCCTCCTCGGCGTTCTCCGGACCCCCGGCGGGGGCTTCTTCTTCGTTGGACGCGAAGGCGCTCGGATCGTAAAGGATCACTTCAGAGAGAATCTGTCCGACTTCACCGAGCATTTCCAACGCCTCGTAACAACGGTCGTTGTTGTTGCTTTCCAACGCTTTCCTGGAGTTCTCGAGGATCCCCCGAACCTTGGCCTGCTGATCCGGCGTCAGCATCGCGCCGAACTCGTTGAAGGTTTTCTGGTTGGTATCGACCATCCCTTCCAGACGGGCCATCGTTCGAACGTATTCAGCTTTTCTCCGGTCATCCTCCGCGTGAACTCGCGCGTCCTCGATAATGGCAGTGATCTCCTCTTCGTTCAACCCCCCGGACGGCGTCACGATGATTTTCTGCTCTTTGTTGGTGGCCAGGTCCTTGGCGTGCACGTTCACGATCCCATTGGAATCGATGTCGAAAGTCACTTCCACCTGCGGAACGCCCTTGGGAGCCGGAGGGATCCCGACCAGTTCGAACTGGCCGAGGGCCTTGTTGTGGGAGGCGATTTCCCTTTCGCCCTGCAGGACATTCACCTCGACCTTGGTCTGGTTGTCGGTAACCGTGGTGAATATCCTGGATTTCCGGGTCGGGATCGTGGCGTTTCGATCGATGATCTTGGTAAACATCCCTCCCCGGGTCTCGATTCCCAGGGAGAGCGGGGTGACGTCCAGAAGCACCAGGTCCTTCACGTCTCCTTTGATGATGCCGGCCTGAACCGCGGCGCCGACTCCGACGACCTCATCCGGATTGATCTCCCGGTTCGGTTCCTTCTTGAAAATTTCCCGGACGGCTTCCAGCACCTTGGGGGTGCGGGTCTGCCCTCCCACCAGCAGGACCTCGTCGATCTCCTCCGGTTGGAGGCCGGCCATCTTGATCGCCTCTTCACAGGGGGTCCGGGTGCGCTCCACAAGATCTTCCACCAGCGACTCGAACGTCGGCCGGTCCAGGGTGGTATGCAGATGGCGGGCCCCGGATTCATCGGCGCTGACGAACGGGAGGTTGATCTCGGCGCTCTCTTCGGAAGACAGCTCACACTTCGCCTTCTCGGCCGCCTCCTTCAGCCGCTGCAAAGCCAGCCGATCCGACCGGAGATCGATCCCAGTCTCGTTCCGAAACTGCTCCAGAAGCCAATCCACGATCCTTTGGTCGAAATCCTCCCCGCCCAGGAAGGTGTCGCCGGAGGTCGATTTCACTTCGAACACGCCGTCACCCAGCTGGAGAATCGAGATATCGAAAGTGCCTCCACCCAGGTCGAAAATGGCGATCACCCGGCTGTCGGTCCCCTCATCCATGCCGTAGGCCAGCGCGGCCGCCGTCGGCTCGTTGACGATCCGCAATACATTCAGGCCGGCGATCCTCCCGGCGTCCTTGGTCGCCTGTCGCTGGGAATCGTCGAAATAGGCCGGAACGGTGATCACCGCTTCGGTCACTTCCCCGCCCAGGTACTCTTCGGCCATCTCCTTGAGCCTGGACAGAATGAAGGCGGAGATCTCCGGCGGAGAGTAATCCCTGTCCCGGACCTTCACCCAGGCGTCGCCGTTGGGAGACGGGACGATTTCATAGGGGACCAGCTGCTTTGCCTTGGAAACCTCAGGCGAATCGTTTTTTCGCCCGATCAACCGTTTGACGGCATAGATCGTGTTCTGGGGATTGGTCAACGCCTGCCTTTTGGCCAACTGACCGACAAGCCTCTCCCCACGTCCCGTGAAGCCGACAATGGAAGGCGTGGTTCGGCTCCCTTCCTTGCTCGCCACGACCTTCGGCCGGATCCCTTCCATGACGGCCACGCAACAGTTGGTCGTTCCCAGGTCGATGCCCATCACCTTGCCCATAAGCTACTCCGTCCGCCCCGACGGGACGTCCATGCCGCCTTCGGCCTTTTCAAGGTTCACTTTCACCAGAGCCGGGCGCAGAACACGGTCCAGGAACCTGTACCCCTTCAGCACCTCCTCCACGACCATGTTCGGAGGATGATCTTCGTCTAAGCAGGTTTCCACCGCCTCGTGGAGATTCGGATCGAAAGGCCGTCCGACCGCTTCGATCGGCGTCAACCCTTCTCTACGAAGTTCATCCATCATCTGCCGGTAGATCAACCGGATCCCCTGGAGGAAAGTTCCGTCCCCCTCCTCCGCCGAACGGCTGGCAAGAGCCCGTTCGAAGTTGTCGATGATCGGCAAAAGGCGTTCCACCACCGCAACCGAGGCGAAACGACGGTGTTCCTCCTTTTCCCGGTCGGTTCTCTTCTTCAGATTTTCGAACTCGGCCTGCAACCGAATCGCGTGCTCCCGGTAGTCCGGGGGCGACGGTTCCGCCGGAGCCGGGGCTTCCGGTTCCGGAAGGGGCTCCTCTTCGAATACAATTTCCTCGCCGTCTTCGTCCATGCCGACGATTTCTATGATCTCGACTTCCTCTTCTTCCGCGTCGGCTCCGGCCGGGTACGGTTTCCCCTTCGCTTCCATGCTTATGCTCCCGTAACCTCGGAATCGGCTCCGGACAGGAACCGGGTCAACACTCTCGCGAGATGATCCACCAGGGCGATCGCCTGGACGTATTCCATGCGGGTCGGGCCGACGATCCCAACCGTTCCGCGGGCCAGGTTGCCGGAACGGTAGGAGGAGGCGATCACCGCGCAATTTTCCAGGCCGGCACTTTCGTTTTCGTTCCCGATGGTAACGCGAACTCCCGACCCTCCCAGGACGTTTTCCAGGAGGCGAACCAGGCGGCTTTTTTCGTCCAGTGTCCTGAACAGAGTTTTCATCTTTTCCCCGTCTGAGAACTCAGGAGAGTCCAGGAGGTTGGAGGCGCCTTCAACGAACACGCCGGCATGTACATCGGCTCCGCCCAGGGATTTCCTCCCCAACTCCATGCTTTTTACCTTCAACCGATCCAGCCCTGCCTGGTCTTCCTTCAACCTCCGAACCATTTCTCGATGCATGTCTTCAAGGGTCATGCCGCTGAACTGTTCGGACAGCCAGGAACCCATCGCGTCCAAATCCACCTGATCCCAGTTCGCCCGGATCTCCGCCAAACGGTTGTGAACCACGCCTGATCGTCCCACCAGGATCGCGACGCATCGCCTGGACGCCACCTTGACGAATTCGATCCGTTCCACCACCAATCGGCTCATTTCCGGGGCCAGAACCACGCCGACGTTCTTGGAAAACCGGGATAACTGCCGGGAGGCCTCCAGGAGCAAGCCTGGGATTTCGCCACGGCAATGGGTCATCGCGGCGTCGATCTCTTCCGCCCGGGACCGGGCGAGCCGGGGCTCCTTCATCATTCGCTCGACGTAGAACCGATAGGCGCCCTCGGTCGGCACCCGTCCCGCCGAGGTATGGGGCTGGGAAAGAAAGCCGCGATTCTCCAAGTCGGACATGGTCCCCCGGATGGTGGCCGGCGACAGATCCATCCTCAGTTCCCTGGAGACGGTCTTGGACCCGACCGGCTCACCGGTCAGGATATGCGCTTTCAGCACCGACTGGAGAATCGAACGCTCCCGATCATCCAGCTCGGACACCGCCGGGCGTAGTTTTTCCTTTGCCATCCAACGTTTCCCGTGTTGATTCCACCGGAGTTCCGAAAACCTTGTTCCGATATCAAGTTTAGGTAGCAGATCCCCCGGAATCAAGTTTTCGCCCGATCCGATTGCCGCATGTGCATCAGCGCCGCCCGGATGAATTTGTCGATATCTCCATCCAGAACCCGTTCCGCCGCACCGACTTCCAATCCCGAACGATGGTCCTTCACCATCTGGTAGGGGGCCAGGACATAGGACCTTATCTGGCTTCCCCATTCGATCTTTCCCTTTTCCCCCACTTCTTTCGCCATTTTTTCGTCAGCTTCCTGCCTCGCCCGGTCGAACAGCTTCGCTTTGAGCACCTGCATTGCAACTTCTTTGTTGCGGTGAAACGAACGCTCGTTCTGGCAGGTCACAACGATGTTGGTCGGGAGGTGGGTGATCCGAACCGCCGAATTCGTAACGTTGACGTGCTGCCCGCCGGCGCCTGAGGAGCGGTAGGTGTCCACTCTCAGATCCTTGCTCTCAATGTTGACCTGGAGATCGTCTTCCACCATCGGAACCACGTCCAGAGAAGCGAAGGAGGTATGCCTTCGAGACTGGGCGTCGAACGGGGAGATCCGCACAAGTCGGTGCACCCCTCGCTCCACGCGCAGGTAGCCGTACGCGTTCTGCCCCTGGATCTCCAGGGTCACGCTTTTGATCCCGGCCTCCTCTCCATTCTGGTAATCGATTGTTTCGACCTTGTACCCCTTGTTCTCGGCCCACCGGTAGTACATCCGGAACAGCATTTCCGCCCAGTCCTGGGATTCGGTGCCTCCGGCTCCTGGATGTATTTCGATCACGGCGTTGCAGGCGTCGTGGGCACCGGTCAGCAGGGTCTCCAGTTCGACGGATTCAACGAGGCCGCCGAGGCGGTGCACCGTCTTTTCGAGGTCGTTTCCGACGTCCTCCCCTTCCCGGGCCAGTTCCAGGTAGGTCTTCCCCTCTTCCTGGACCTCTTCCAGTTCTTCGGCCTGTTTCACCGTGGCGAGAAGAGCCGCTCTGCGCTGCTGAACGGTTTTCGCTTTTTCGGGATCTTTCCAGATATCCGGGTCGGCTAACTCCCGCTCGATCGCCTGGATCCGCTTCCGTTTGTCTTCGACATCAAAGGAACCTCCGAAGAGCCTGAACCTTCTCGGTCAAAGCTCCAAACCGTTCCGCCTGGTCCTGAAGATCATGGTTGGCCATCGGTATCCCTTTCCGAAGCGGGCGAATCCCCGTTGAAACCCCGGTCACTCCGCCCGGGTTGTCCAAACGCCCTTATATCCGGCCTTCTCCAACTTCGCCACCGTCTCTCCAGCCGTTGCCCTGTCGGGGAAGCCGCCGACCTGAACCTTGTACAGCGAACCGGAATCGTCGGAAGCGGTATGGATGCGGCAACGGTATCCCGCCCGGTCCAGCTCGGCTTTGACCGACTCGGCCGCTCTCCGATCCCTTACCGCTGCCACCTGCACATAGAACGGACCGGAGGACGGCCGCGCCTCCGGCTCTTTCATCGCCCCCGGCGGAGGAGGGAGTTCCACGGCAGGCTCGGGCACCGGCTCCTGAACGGGGGTTCCGATCTCCCGTTCGGGCTCCGCATTCCTTCCACCTCCGGGGATCGTATCGAAGTAATCGGTGGTCGCCTCCACCGCTTTTTCGGCGGGAGGCTCCGTGTCGTCGACACCGTCGGAAAACAAGTTCGTCGTCCCGGAGGGAGACCGGTCCACCTGGGCGGCCGACCCGGATCGTTCGTACCACCTTCCCAGGAAAAACGAGCCGACCAACAACAGGAGCAACAGGGCGCCGACCAGGTACAGCCCGCTTCCCTCCAGTTGAAATTCCCGGACCGGTTCCGGGTCGTTCCCGGTGTCGCCGATTCTTGTTTCATCATCCATTCTCTTCATCTCCCAGGATTTCAGCTATGGCGATGGAATTCTTGGTTCCGTTCTTGATCCTCTGCATCGCCCGGTCCGAGCGGACCACCATTTCTTCTTTGGTGCGGGCGTGGAGGGGATAGGAGGCGATCCCCATGCTGGCGGTAATTTCGATCCCTTCCGGATCGGCGATCAGTCCCTGAAGGAATTTCCTGCCGGCGATCGCCTCCCGGACTCTTTCCGCAACCTCCAGGGCCCCGTGCCACTCGGTTTCGGGAAGCAGGATGCAGAACTCGTCTCCGCCGAAACGGAACAGTTTGTCGAACTTGCGGATCTTGGACCGGACCCGGAGTGATACCTCGTAAAGGCTGCGGCTTCCCATGGAATGGCCGTGGAGGGTATTGACCCTCTTCAGGTTATCCATATCGAAAAAAATCATGGAAAGCGGCGCGCCGAAACGGGCGGCCCGGGCCAGTTCGACCGGAAGGGATTCCTCGAAATGGCGCCGGTTAAAACAGGACGCGGTGTCGTCCTGAATGATCAGGTCCTTCATCTCCTCGACCCGCCGCCCGTTGTCGATGGCCGGCCGGGCCTCCAGCAGGAGCCTGTGCAGCGGCTCCCTTCCCGCGGAATCCTCGCCCACTCCCGCCAGGAGGAGAATCGCGGCCATCCCGGTTCGTCCCCCCATCACCGGAAGAAGAACCGAGCGGGCCGGAAGCTTCTTTTCGCTCCAGATGTCGAGATCGACCTTCGCGGGCCCGAGCCCTCTCACCAGGGTCTCAGGAGAATCCGGATCCGGCAGATCCTTGCGCAGGATATCGCCCACCGCCCGGTGCCGGGGATCATCGTGGGGGAGGGTGGACAGCTTCCGGGTCAACAGTTCCGGGTTTTCCCCCGGGAGGAACAGGTACCCCACCGCCGCCCCGGCGCTCTCAACCGCGAGAGAGAGGATCACCCGCATCTGATCGAGAAGATCCAGGTGCCTGTAAATCAACAACAGGTCGCCGGCGATTTCCGGCTGTGAGGTTTCGGATCGCAATCTCATCCCTTCGCCGGAGCCGGAGCCCCGGTTAAAACCGGCTCATTCACTCTCAATTTTCTTCATGAACGGCTTGATGAAGTCGATCGGGATCGGAAAGACCAGCGTCGAGTTCTTCTCCGCGGCAACCTCCGTCAAGGTCTGGAGGTATCGGAGTTGAAGCGTCACCGCGTTTTGATCGATGATTTTGGCCGCTTCCGCCAGGGCCACCGATGCGCTTTTCTCCCCTTCCGCATGAATGATCTTCGCCCGCTTCTCCCGCTCTGCTTCCGCCTGCCTGGCCATGGCGCGCTGCATTTCCGCCGGCATATCCACATGCTTGACTTCCACGGCGGACACCTTGATCCCCCACGGGTCGGTCTGGTGGTCCAGGATGGTCTGCAATTCGTGGTTGATCTTGTCTCTTCCGGCAAGCAACTCATCCAGTTCCACTTGCCCCAGGACCGAACGGAGTGTCGTTTGCGCCAGCTGGCTGGTGGCGTACTGGTAGTTTTCCACTTCCACCACCGCCTTCCGGGGGTTCATGACCCGGAAATAGACTACGGCGTTCACCTTGATCGAAACATTGTCCCGGGTGATCACGTCCTGGGGCGGCACGTCGTGAACGATGGTTCGCAGGGACACCCGTACCATCCGGTCCACAACCGGAATCAGAAGGAACAGGCCGGGCCCGTAGTCCATCGGACGGAGCCTCCCCAGCCGGAACACCACACCTCTCTGGTACTCGGGCAGGACCCGCACCGCGTTGACGAACAGGAAGACCAGGATGGCCACCGCGCCGATCATACCGAAACCGAATCCACCCATTTCACACCTCCCGGCCGGCATTCGGGCCGGTCGATTGTACGGACTGAACCAATAAGGACATCCCATGGACCTCCAGGACCCGGATTTCGGCGTTCGCGGGCAGCTCGCCCGACGCGGAGCGGGCGTTCCACAACTCGCCGTGCACGTGAACCTTGCCGTCCGGCGTCAGTGGGTCGACCACGGTGCCGACTTCCCCTACCAACCCTTCCGCGCCGGTTCCGACCTTATCGAGGTGCGCCCGCCGCACCAGCCGGAGCACGAAAAGAAGGACGGCGGCCAGGGTGAGGCTCATCGGAATGATCATGCGCATCGGGACCCTCAATTCTGGAATCGGGCCGTCCACGAGGAGAGAAGAGCCGACCACCAGGCTGACAATGCCCCCGATGGTCAAAGCTCCGTGGGAAGTGATCTTCAGCTCCAACACGAAAAGAACCGTTCCCAGAACGATCAGTACCACTCCCGCCGCGCTGATCGGGAGCAGGGTCGCGGAAAGGGCGAACAGGAGCAGGCTGATCCCGCCGAGAACGCCCGGGACGATCATGCCGGGATGGGTCACCTCGATATAGACGCCGGCCAGGCCCAGGAGGAGAAGGAAGTAGGCAATCACAGGCTTCCCCAGGAACTTGATCACTTCCTGGCGGAAATGGAGTTCGGAGACGACGTATTCCGGGGCGTCCAGGGACAGGGTCGTCATGGATCCGTCGAACCGCCGCACTTCCCGACCGTTCAGAAGACGCAGCAGTTCTTCGCGGGAGGAGGCGCTCAGGTCGATCAGCCCTTCCGCCAAGGCGAACCGGTCGGTAAACGCGTCGGCCTCGGCCACTGCGGCCTCACACGCCTCCACGTTCCGCCCCCTTCGTTCGGCGATGGAACGGATCATCGCCTGGGCGTCTTTGTTCGCCTTCCGCAGCAGGATATCCCCTTCCCGGCTTTCTCCGGCGCCGTACACCACCGAAGCGGCGCCGGTGCGGGTGCCCGGCGCCATGGCGGCGATGTCGGAGGCGATCAGGATGTAAAACCCGGCGGAGGCGGCCCGGGCGCCGGAAGGGCCGACCCATACCGCCACCGGGGTTTTCGAGGCCAGGATCGCCTGGACAATCGCCTCCATCGATCCCACCAGCCCACCGGGAGTGTCCATCTCCAGAAGAACCAGGTCGTCTCCCTGTTCCTCCGCCTCCTCCAGGGCTCGCTCCACCAGCACCTTCGTGAACGGCGTGATCGGACCCCGCACCTCTACGACGCGCACCACCGCGCCGTTTGCCTCCCCGGCGGCCAGAACCAGCCAGAGCGCGGCGAAAACGGCCGAAATCCGAAGAAATGTCCTTCCTTGAGCCATGGCTCAAGTATATCCGTGGAACTCTTTCAACGTCAACGAGAAGGGTGGATCAGCCCGCGGAGACTCTGCGCCGCCGGCGCGAAGGAAGGATTCCTGCGAAGCGCTTCCCGGTACAAGGTTCGGGCCGCGTCCAGGTCGCCGCGCGTTTCTTCCAACCGACCCATGTAGTAGGTGGGGCGCGGGTCGCGGGGGAGCAAACGGGAACAGGCTCGAAAAATCTCCATGGCGGCTTCCACCTCGCCGGACCGGGCCCGTGCTTTCCCCAGTTTGAGAAGAAGGGCGGGCACCAGGTCCGGTATCTGCTCCTGGGCGATTTCGTAGCAGACCGCCGCTCTGGACGCATCCCCGTTTTGGATCAGGAGATCCCCGGCCGCTTCCAGGGTGGCGGCGTCTCCCGCCCGGGCTTCGGCCAGAGTGGCCGCGGTGGCGAGCATCGCCTCCTTCCGCCCGAGAGACCTTTCCGCCTGGAACCGGACCGCGAGGGCCATTCCTTCCTTTGGATTCCGCTCCAGGATCGAGTCCAGGCGGGTCAGCGCCTCCTCGCTCCGGCCGGTTTCCACCAGGAGTCTTGCCAGGTCGACTTCCACCAGTTCATCCATCGGATCGTCTTGCAGCATCCGCCGGTAGAGCGCCTCCGCTTCGTCGTACCGCTTCTCCAGCATCATCACCGACGCCAGCAGGCCCTGCAACCCGGACTCCCGCCCGTCCTCCGAATCTCCTCCGAGGGCGGCCAGCGCCAGCCCGGCCCGGGCCTCCTTTTCCGCTTCCGGGTACCGCTCCAGATCCACCAGGGCCATGATCCGGGTCACCCTGGCCTGGTAATTGTTGGGATTCCGCCGAAGAATCCGGTCGACCATGGAGAGCGCCTCTTCCGTCGCTCCTTCCTCCAGCCTGTTCCGGGCCCGGTCCAGGCGGCGGAGTTCAGCGATCATGTCCTTGGGATCCGGCAGGCGGCCGCTGGTGTTTTTGGTCTTGTAGGCGCCTCCGGAAAGATACCCAAGACTCCGCAGCGTCTTCTCTTCGTCCCGGGTCAGGCTCCGGACGGCCTTCCCATCACTCTGATCGATCTCGGGCCCGGACCGCCACCCGGCAAGAACTGCGGCCATTTCGCCTGCCCGCTCCGGATCGTTGGGAGCGAGGTTCGCCATCTCCCCCGGATCCTCTCTGAGATCGTAAAGCTCCGGCGTCGGCGCTTCGATGTACTTGAACCGGGGTCCGCGGATCATGAACAGCTCGGACCACCCGAATTCGATACGCGGCATGAGGGTTTCGGCGAAAGCCGGGGGGAGAGGACCGGTTTCCTCGTGTCGGATCCTCGGTAACAGAGATTCTCCCTGGGTATCCGGGAGAGGGTCCCATCCCAGGAGATCCATGATCGTCGGCTGGATGTCCACCAGTTCCACAGGGCCCTGGACCCGCTCCCCCGCCTTCACCAGGCCGGGCGCGATGACGAACATCGGAACATGAACAGCTCCTTCGTAAAGAAAAAGCCCGTGCGTTCTCTCTCCGTGCTCTCCCAGGCTCTCGCCGTGATCGCCGGTCACCACGAGGATCGATCGGTTCACCAGGTCATCCCGATCCAACCGCCGGACCAGGTCGCCGACGCAGGAGTCCAGGTAGGAGATCTCCCGGTCGTACCCTTCCCCGGCCAGGTTCTTCCTGTTCGGCGGATCGTAGGGTTCGTGGGGATCGTAGTAATGCACCCACAGGAAGAAACGGTTCGATCCGTGGGCGTCCAGCCACCGGAAGACCTCGGCGTTGGTCGCCTCCGCAGGCCGCTGAGCCTCGAAAAGCTGATCCCGCCCTCCTTCGAACCGGTTCACCGGAACGTCGTTGAAGGTCCCGAACCCCTGTTCCACTCCGAAACCCCGGTTGAGAACGTAGGCGGAGACGAACGCCCCGGTGTCGAACCCTTCCCGCTTCAGCCGTGTGGCCAGCGTTTCGGTCCCTTCCGGAAGCCGGTAAATGCCGTTGTGATGGACGCCGGTGGAGGAAGGATAGCGCCCGGTGAGAATGCTGCTGTGGGCGGGAAGCGTCAAGGGCACCTGGCTGATCGCCGTCTCCATCAAAGCTCCTCTGGATGCGAGGGCGTCCAGGTTCGGAGTCGGCACCGTATCTCCGCCGTACGCGCCGAGGTGATCGGCACGGGTGGTGTCCAAGGTGATCAGGATCACCGATCGCCGGTCCGGAGGGACCGGTGAGCGGCAGGAAACACCCGCCGCCGCCAGGAGAACGGCCCCGACCGCCATCCAACGGATCGCGGGGCTTCCCGCTGCTCCGATCGCCGATCGCATCCGAATCCTCACGCTCCCCCTCACTCCGCCGCCGGCTCAACCAGCCATCGGCTTCCATTTCCGAATATCCACCCCACGGTGGTGTCCGGCAACCTGTCCGCCGCCATTTCCAGGGCTGCAGCCAAGCTGGATGCCGGCTCCGCGCCCGCCCGGGACACGATCCCGGCATCCAGTTCGGAAACCAGGATCAACCGGCAGGAGCCGGCTTTCCGTCTCCAAGACAGCGCCGTCTGGGAATAAACACGGTAATCCATCGACAGCTTTCGGACCAGATCGCCCTCGCTGTCCTCTTCCAGTCCCGCGAGGAAATCGGGGGACCCGACCCCATCCGGACAGGCGGCGACCAGGACCAAGGTCCCCCCGGGGGCCAGGGCGGGGAAAGCGCCCTCAAATGCCTTGTGGGCCTGCACCAGGTTGCAATCCGATGGATCGCCTCCTGCCGAAACCAGCACCAGTCGCCTGGGTACCGGTCGTACCGTCCGGGTCGAGGCCAGGGATTCGCAAGCGTCCCTGTGGGCCGTCGTCATGTCCCCGGACCAGACTCCTTCGATCCGGCCATCGGCGGTCAGGACCGTATTGATCAGGAACGGAGGAGGAAGGAAGGAAGCGGCTTCCGCCATGTCCTCGTGAACCGGGTTTCCATCCAGGATCCCGGCCCGGGCCCGGGAATCTCTCCGGCCGTCCGGCAGAAGGGTGCGAAGGTGGTTCCCGACGATCGTCTCCCTGGAGGCCAGTCCGGGCACGATCGCCTTCCGTCCTCCGGAGAACCCGGCATGGTAATGGAACCCGACGCTTCCGGTGAGAACCGTCCGGTCGGCCTCCTGCAACGCCCGGTGAACCTTTACGCAGGTTCCCCGCGCGGTGGTTCCGACCTGTTCCAGTCCGGAAGGATCGTCCGGGTCATGGAGAATCACAGGAAACCGGTCCGGAAGCCCCGGTCCGATCAACCGTTCGAACTCGCGTCTCTCCGGTCGGCGATGGAGGCCGGAAGCGATCGCGAACTGGATGTCGTAACGGCCCGCCGTCTCGATGCGATCGACCAGGCCCGGAAGAATCAACCGGATTCCGGTCTTCCGGGTGCCGTCGGAAACGACGAACAGCAGCCTTTCCTTCCCTTCCGACCGGCCGGCGCGGCCGTCCCGGGCAACAGGGAGAGAGAGGATCTCCGTTCCGAGGGTCCGGATCCGCTCCTCCAGCGCCACCGGTCCGATCGGGCCGGGCGCGGAGGCTTCTTCCCGCCCGCCGACCGGCTCCAGACGGAAAGGTGTTTCCGGAATCGGCCGCTCGCCGGCGCCGTACCGGAGCAGGAACCCGGCGGCGGAAGATGTCATCACTCCTCCCGGTGGCGTTCCAGGAGAGCGGCGCGGACCCCTTCCGGTACAAGTCCGGTCAGGTCTCCTCCCAGCCGGGCCACTTCCCGGACAAGGCGGCTGGAAAGATAGGAGTAGGTTTCGCTGGGCATCATGAACACCGCCTCCAGCTTCGGCTGCAGTCTCCGGTTCATCATCGCCATCTGAAACTCGTACTCGAAATCGGATACGGCCCGGATTCCCCGCACGATCATCGACGCTTCCACCTTCATCGCGTAATCGACCAGGAGACCGTCGAAGGTATCCACCTCCACGTTTCCGATCTCCTGGACCGACTCCTCCAGCATTCCGATCCGCTGCTCCAGGCTGAACATCGGATCCTTGTCCTGGTTGCTCAAGATGGCGATGATCAAGCGGTCGAACTGCCGGGCGGCCCGGTGTACGATATCCAGGTGGCCGTTGGTGACCGGGTCGAAGGTTCCTGGATACACCGCTGTTCTCATTCCGACTCCCTTCCGGCCGTCGCCCCGACCGCCGCCTCGATCATTTCCGCCGCCCCTTTCAGGGTAGCAGGCGTAACGACCCGGCCTCCCATCATCCGGGCCATTTCGGCGATCCTTCGCTCCGGATCCAGCGGCTCCACCACTACGTGGGTGCGCCGGCCGGCGACCTGTTTTTCGACCCGGTAATGCCGGTCCGCGTAGGCCGCCACCTGGGGAAGATGGGTGACGCAAAGCACCTGGTTCCCCTCCGAGAGCTCCCGGAGTCGCGCGCCGATACGATCCGCCGCCTGGCCGCCGATCCCGGCATCGATTTCATCGAAAACGAGGGAAGGGTGGTCTCCGCCGGAGCGGTTCAGGACTCCGTGCAATGCGAGCATCAAACGGGAAAGCTCCCCGCCGGAGGCGGCCTTCGCCAGAGGAACGGCCGGTTCCCCCGGATTCGCGCCCAGCAGGAATTCCACTCGTTCCGCCCCCGCTGCGCTCAGAACAGATCGGGTTCCGTCGGTGCAAGCGATCTCCTCCCCCACCGCCGGCCGGAACCGGATCTCGAATCGGGCCCGCTCCATGGCCAGGCCGGCCAGCCCCTCCTGGATTCGCGGCCCCAGGCGTCCCGCAGCTTTCTTCCGGGCTCGGGAGAGGCGGGAGGCGGTCGCCCGGTAGCGGTCCAACGCCTCCTTCCTTTCCCGGTCGGCCCGGTCGAATTCCGCGTCCAGGTCGGCCAACGCGTCCAGTTCCTCGGCGGCCCGGGCCCGACGAGCCAGGACCTCCTCTTCGGTTTTTCCGTAACGGAGCCTCAAACGTTCCAGCGCCGCCAACCGGCTTTCCAGGTTCTCCAACTCGGCCTCCGGATCCTCCGCGCCCTCTTCGAAGGCGGAGGCTCCGTATTCGCGGAGGGCAGCGGCCACATCTTCCAGGTCGATCCTGGCCCGCTCCAGTTGAGCGGCCGGCGAGACAAGTCCGGGATCCATACCGGCCAACTCGGCCAGACAGGATTCCGCACGGATCGCCTGCCGGATCGCTCCTTCGTCTCCACCGTCCAGGAACCGATCCAGGTCCTGGAGTAGCGCCTGTAAAGTCCCGGCGTTCCTGAGCAGGGTCCGACGACGGGACAGGGCCTCCGCTTCATCGACAGCCGGCGCGACACGGTCGATTTCCTCGATGCAGGCGCCCAGTTCCGACGCGCGAGCCACTTTTCCCGCCTCCAGCTCCCGGAGTTCTTCCTGCCGCTTCAAGGCGGCTTCCACCGCCCGGAAGGCGAGCCGGGTTTCCTCGACCAGGCCGCCGTGGCCTCCGAACCGGTCCAGGATCGTCCGGTGATAGTCTCCCGCGAGGAGGCTTCGCTGGTCGTGCTGCCTGTGCATATCGATCAACCGCGCGGTCACTTCCCGGATCGTTTCCACCGTGCAGGCCGAGTCATTCAGGAAGGCCCGGCCGCCGCCGCCCGCGCGTATTTCCCGGCGAACGATCAGGAGCGACGAGGGGTCTTCAGCGGAAAACGGTATGCCCCGTTCCTCCAGAACCGCCAGGGACGGATGTTCCGGGGGGATTTCGAAGGTCGCTTCCACCATGGCCCGGTCGCTCCCTGCGCGAACCAGCCCCGTGTCCGCCCGGTCGCCGCGGATCAGTCCGAGGGAATCGACCAGAATCGATTTCCCGGTACCGGTTTCGCCGGTCAACAGGTTGAGGCCGGGGCCGAACTCGATCTGAGCTTCCTGGATCACGGCCAGGTTCAGGATCCGGATGGTTTTCAGCATGCAGGTGGGGATGCTAGCACCCGGCTTCCGGCGGAGTCAACGCGTCCACTTTGACCGGTTCTGCAGGCTGGTTTACGATTGGAACGCTCGTCCCCCGCCTGTCCGGGGAATAGGAGAAGCCGTGGGTTCGATGTTTCTGGCCGCCGCCTCGGGAAACCTGGATGTCTGGCACCTGGTCGCTGAGGCCGGCCCGGTCTCCAAGTTCGTCCTGATCTGTCTTTTCCTGTTCTCCATGGTCTCCTGGGGGATTATCGCCGAACGGTTCCGAACTTTGAAGAAGGCGGAACGGGAAAACGAGCTGTTCCTCTCCCGCTTCCACAAAGGCGGAGGGCTGACGGCCATCCAGAACGACACCGGACGGCTCCAATGGAGCCCGGTGGCCGAAGTGTTCCGGGCGGGGTTCCGGGAGATCACTCTGAATCCGCCGCCTGCCGGATCCGACCTCTCCGGAGCGGCCCTGGAGGCGTTCGCGCGAATGCTTCGGAAGAGCGCGGCGGTGCAGATGACCGACCTGGAAAGAACCCTCGGCTTCCTGGCGACCACTGCCAGCGCCACACCGTTCATCGGACTGTTCGGAACGGTCTGGGGGATCATGAACGCATTCCGGGGGATCGGCGTTTCAGGGACCGCCTCCCTTGCCGCCTATGCTCCCGGCATTGCCGAGGCGCTGGTTGCCACCGCCGCGGGCCTGGGAGCCGCCATCCCCGCGGTCATCGGCTACAACTTCCTTCTGGGCCGCCTCCGGGCGGTGGACGCCAGGGTCGAAGAGTTCATCGCCGACTACACCCACCGCGTGCAGGGCAGGAAAGGCTGACATGGCCGGATCGGTACAGGGAAGGGGCGGACGGCATCGGGAATCCCTGGCGGAGATCAACGTTACCCCCCTTGTGGACGTGATGCTGGTTCTCCTCATCATCTCGATGATCGCCGCGCCGATGCTGGAGCGGGGCATCAACCTGGATCTCCCCAAGACCGAAACCGCCGGTGAATTGCCCGAGGTGAACATCCAGATTTCCCTGGACCGGGACGGCCGGATCTGGATCAACGACAAACGGGTCCATGACCAATCCTTCGAGGAACGGATGCGAGTGTACGCCACGCGGAATCCGGCGGAGATCGTCTATATCCGGGCGGATTCCAGTCTTCCGTACGGCGAAGTTCTCGGCCTGATGGATCATGTCCGAAAGGCCGGGCTCTCCAGGATCTCTCTGGTCACGGATCTTTCGGACGAAGTTCGGGATGGGGGCTGACCCGATTGCCCAGGATACGGATCACAGCCGGTCTTCCGCGGCACCCGTCGCCTTTGGCTCCGTTCCTGACGGCGTCTCTACTGGTCCACGCCGCCCTTGCCGTGGCGGCCATGTACTATCCGGCGATAAGAACAGGCCGCCGCACTCTCCCCAACGCCATCCCGGTTTCCATCGTCCGGCTTTCCGGTCCCCGCCCGGCTCCGGCGCCTCCAAGGCCGGCGCCCACCGGGAAAAAGAAAGAGGCCACCGTTCCGAAGCCGGTGGTTCCCGCCCGCCCCAAGAAAAAGCCCGTAAAAAAGAAACGAGAGGCTGTTCCTCCGGCGAAAGAGGAAATCAGGGAAGAGGCGCCCTCTCCAAAAGCCGATCCTGAGGAGGATACGCCCCGGACCGAGGACGGACAGCCGACCGGGGGCGAGCCGGGCCCGGAACCGGAGTTCACCGGCGCCGGCTCCGGTGATGGCTCCAGCAGCGTGGCCTCCCTGGACATCCTCGGGAACGAATACGACTGGTACACCGCCTCCATCACCGCGCGACTGAAAGAAAGTTGGAACCGCCCGCTCCTCGGAGGCGCCACCCGGGCCCTCACCGTCGTCGTCTCCTTCACCATCCACAAGGACGGACGGGTCACCGACGTGGGAATCCAGGCCGGCAGCGGCGTGCCTTCCATCGACCGTTCCGCCCTTCGGGCGGTCTATGACGCCGCTCCCCTTCCCAGGATCCCTCCCCAGCTTCACGAATCGACCCTCCCGGCCCGATTCGAATTTCGATGGCACCCAGGCCGCTGACCGGCCGTTCATGAAGGGAACCCAGATGCTCCAAAAACTTCGCCGTACACTCCTACGCCCGCCGGTTTCCCCGGTCTGCATCCCGGTCTTCCTGGTCGCGATTTTTCTTTCTCTGCCGGCGGTGTCCCAGCAGCGGGAGATCACCAACGTGATCGAGGAGGAGGGCATCGATCCGATCCGTATTGCCGTCCCGGCGGCGGCCAAGTCGAAAGGTGCGGGGCCGTTCGCCGGGGAACTGGTCGAGACGATCCGGAACGACCTGGAGTTCACCGGGTATTTCGCCCTCCACTTCCCCGGCAACGAAATCCTGTACGACGCTTCCGCCCGAAAAGAGCCGCGGTTCGAACTGTGGGCCGCTGAAGAGGTGGAGGCTTTGCTGTTGACCCAGGTCCGCCTGAAGGGCGAACGGTTCTCCATCGATATCCGGATGTTCGATCCGAAGAACCGATCCACGATTCTGCACCAGCGGTACGGCGGCGGCGCTTCCCAGGTTCGGAGACTGGCTCACCAGATCGCCGACGATATTCTCGGAAGTTATGACGGCATCACCGGCATCGCCACCTCGACCATCGCCTTCATCTCCCCTCATGGGGAGGGGAAAGAACTTTATATGATGGATTACGACGGACGCCGGGTAAGGAGAATGACCGACACCGGCGTCATCAACACCACACCGGCCTGGTCACCCGACGGCGACCGGCTGGCGCTGGTCTCCTGGAGAAACGACCGGCAAACGTTCTACATCATCGATCCGGACGGCACCTTCCGCACCGTCCCGATCCTGGAAGGCGAACTGAACACCTCTCCGGACTGGTCCTCCGACGGGAAACAACTGGTCTACGTTTCCACCCACGATCATCCGGGCAACGCAGAAATCTACTCCATCGACCTCGAGACCGGCAGAAACCGAAGGCTGACCTATTCCGAAGCGATCGACACCGAGCCGGAATTCTCCCCTACCGGCAGGCAGATCGCCTTCACTTCCGACCGGGCCGGATCCCCCCAGATCTACGTGATGGATCCGGAGGGCACCAACGTCCGCCGGATCTCGAGGAGCGGCTCGTACAACAGCTCCCCCACCTGGTCCCCTCGGGGCGACCGGCTGGCCTGGGTCTCCAGGGTGGACGGGCACTACCAGATCGTCGTGCTGGATCTGGATGCGGGAGAGGTCCGGCAGTTGACCCAGGGCGCATGGAACCACGAAAACCCGGCCTGGTCCCCGGACGGCCGGCACCTGGTCTTCGCCTCCAACCGGGAAGGGGGATATCACATCTACACGATGCGCTCCGACGGCCGGAACATCCGGCAACTGACCCGGGGAACCCCCGGCGAAACCCCCGACTGGTCCCGTTGAACGGAAATTCATGAAAAGACACCGTTTTCGGTTGCGATGGGCCTGTACTTTCCTATAATTCAAGGGTTCGAGGCTCCTGGATATGCTGGGGGCCGCCACACCGACCTGGAGGTCTGAAATTATGTTCCGTCGGATGCCGATTTTCTCCTACATGTTGATGCTCGCGATGGTCCTCTCTCTCGCCGGGTGCAAATCCTGCCGGAACAAGGTAGAGGACATTCCTGCGCCGCCCCCGGAAGAGGCGACCCAGCAGGAAGAACCGGAAGTCGTCGTCGAAAAAGAAGTGGAGCCGGAACCGGAACCGGTGAAGATCGAGGCGCCGGCCCCGAAACCGCCGACCGCCCAGGAACTGAACGCCCGGGGGGTTCTGCGCACCGTCTACTTCGCTTTCGACAGTTCCACGCTCAGCGAGGAAACCCGAGCCCAGTTGCGCGCCAACGCCGATTTCCTGAAGAACAACTCCGATTGGAACTCGGTGGTCCTGGGCGGGCACTGCGACGAGCGGGGCACCAAGGAATACAACCTGGCCCTCGGCGAACGACGGGCCAGCGCCGCCAGGGATTACCTGGCCTCCCTGGGAGTCGATACGTCCAAACTCCGGGTCATCTCCTACGGCGAGGAAGATCCCGTCCAGGAGGGTCACAACGAAAGCGCCTGGAAGATGAACCGCCGCTGCACATTCACTTTCGAATAGCCAGTTCCCAGCTTCCGGACGAAGAGGAGGTTTCCGTGCACATTCGGAATCCGAAGAGGTTTCTTCTTTTAGCGGCCGCCGCCCTCTCTGTGGGCGCGACAGGATGCGTCCTCCCGGACCACATCGGACAGATTCAGAAGGAGATCGCCGGCGTCCAGACCCGGATCCAGAACCTGGAGAATGACCAAGAACAGGCGATCCAGCGACTGGAGTCTTTGGCGCGGGATATGGAAAACAACGAGGAAAGTGTTTCCCGTTCCGATTTCGCCGACCTGAAACTCGAGATCCAGGACAACACAAGGAAACTGGCGATCCTGGAAGAACAGTTCCGGGAGACCAACAGCCGCCTGGACGACCAGTCGCGAGATCTCCAGGAGGCGCTGACGCTTCTTCGCGTTCCTGGCTCCGGGCCTGCGCCGGCGCTCCCGGCAGAAACCGGCGCGCCGGCGGAGACGCCTCCCGTATCGGAAAACCCCTTCCGTGCCGCTCAGCAGCCGGTGCCGGACGCCGAGGGGCTCTATAACGCCGCGTATGCCGACTTCTCCAAGGGAAACTACGGCCTGGCGATTTCCGGTTTCCAGGAATACATCCAGAAATTCGCCGGGAGTGACCTGGCGGACAACGCCATGTTCTGGATCGGCGAATGCCACTACAGCGAAGGTCGGTTCCAGGAGGCAATCGACGCCTTCGACAACCTCCTGGATCAGTACCCGGAGAGCGACCGGGTGGTCAGCGCCAACGTGAAAAAAGGGTTGGCATACCTTGAAATGAACGACATCAAGAAAGCGGTGGTACAGCTTCAGTATGTCCAGGAAAAGTACCCTGATGCCGATGAAGCCCGGATCGCCCGGGATACGCTGGCCAGCCTGGGGGTTCCGGTTCACTGATCGGTCCGGACGCCGGAATCGAATCTCCTTGACGGTTTTTCGCCTGTGAACTAGAATTCCATGCTTCTGTGGCAAGAAATATATAAATATCTGGATTTTCGGAGGACGGTTCCCGGATGGCCAATCATAAATCGGCGCTAAAAAAACTGAAGCAGGATATCGTGCGGCGAGACCGCAACCGGCAACACCGGTCGCGGATGCGGACCCAGGTCAAGAAGTTCCGTGCACTGCTGGACGCAGGAGACGTAGACGGCGCCAGGAAGATTCTTCCTGAAACCCTATCGTTGGTGGACGTGACAGCCCGGCACGGCGTGATTCACGACAACGCGGCCGCCCGGTACAAATCCCGCCTGACAAGGGCGATCGCCAGGGTGGAAGCAGCCGGATCCGGGAGCTGACCCGCCGCGCTCCTTCACGAAGCCCGGGGAATCTCCCTGCTTCCGATCCAGGACAGAACCAGTAACCCGGTGTTCTCCGCCAGTTTCGCCAACCCGACTTTGGTCCCGTCGGAAGTACCGAAGCAACCGCACTCGATATCCAGCCCCCGGAGCACCGCCAGCCCGACTGCGACGAGAAACACCGCCATCAGGATCGCGGCGGTCATCCCTCCTGCGCGGGGGCGGATCCCCAGAAGCAGGCTCAACCCGGCCGCCAGTTCGACCCAGGGAAGGACCATCGCGATCAGGTTCTCCGACCAGACCGGGGCCAGGCGAAAATGGTGTATCTGGGAGGCGAAGGTGGAGATATCCCCTATTTTCGCCAGCGCGGCGTAGAGAAAGACGAACCCGATCAGCCAACGACAGACCCGGATCAGGCCACCGCTTTTCAACAGGTCCATCATTCTTCCCCCCTCTCAACCGGGTAGCCCGCGTCCTGCCAGGCCGGGAATCCACCCTGAAAGTAGGTGACCCGCGTATGGCCGGCGTTCAGTATTTCCCAGGCCAGGTTGATGGAAACCTCGCAATCCCCACCGCCGCAATAAACGATGATCGGCCGCCCGCCGGTGTCCAGAGACTCCAGCAGCACCGGATCGCTCACCGCGGTATCGAAGGATAGGTTCCGGGCGCCCGGGATATGCCCTTCGGCGTACTCCTCCGGATCCCTGGCGTCGATGATCATCGCGGCGCCGGCGTCGAAGAACGATTTGACCACCGGAAGCTGGATCTGGATCGGCCTGGGAAGTTCAGGGATCTCAGGAAGATCCGGATCGGCCGCTTCGCCGGAATCGAAGACCGCCATCGGGTCGTCGATATCGGTGTATTCCACTTCCCCTCCGGCGGACGGGTCCGGCGGGTTCCCGGTCTCGAGAACGTACACGTTCTCGGAGGGCGACACGCCGATCCAGGGGACGCCGAATGCCGGCTCGCTGGCGAGGCCGATCAGGTTGTACAACAGGCCGAGAGCGACGCCAACGCCTGCGATCCATAACATTCCTGAGGCGATCGTTTCCCCGGCCGCCCCGTCATTCCGGATTCGACTCATCGCAGCCTTTCCTCCCGCCACGCCTCCCCGGCGCGCGTCACACGACCCTCGTCGGTCCGATGGATATTCTAGGCCGAGACGTCGGCCGGGGCCACCGGCTGTTTCCGAAGCGCTTTCAGCACATCCAGGGCGGATATGATCCCCACCGCCTTCTTTCCCCGGGTCACCACCACCCGGTGGATATGCTCCCGGATCATCAGGTTCATGATGTTCCGCAACCCGGAGCGGGTGCTGACCGCGTGCACCACCGGAGTCATTATGTCCGAGACC
This sequence comes from uncultured Acidobacteriota bacterium, assembly GCA_964654385.1. Taxonomy (GTDB): domain Bacteria; phylum Acidobacteriota; class Polarisedimenticolia; order Polarisedimenticolales; family Polarisedimenticolaceae; genus Polarisedimenticola. The sequence continues at coordinate 32,547 of CAZZIV010000005.1, forward strand.
GGGACCGAATGGATCTCTTCCAGGTGGAACCCCGGTGGAATCGGCCGCCCTTCCATGCTCGGAGCCTCGTAGAACCAGGCGTCACCCGCCGGCCGCTGCCCGGAAGTGAGGCTGTGATACACAAGGTCCGTCTGGGAGATCACGCCGACCAGCTTCCCTTCCGGATCCACCACCGGAGCCCCACTGATCCGGTTGCGGAGGAACAGCCGGGCCAGTTCGCGTACGTCCATATTGCTCCTCACCGTGATCGGATCCGGGGTCATGATATCGATCGCGCGATTGCCCATCCGTCTTTCCTTTCCTCTGGGGCGGGAGGGCCGGAGACCGATCCCGGAACCTGCTTCCGCCACCTGGCCCCGATCGTACGACCACAGGACATTCCGGGGAAACGACAAAGCCGGATCCGATCGGTCCGCCTTTCACCTTGCCTCGAAGCCCCTGGGATGAAACGGTCCTGCCGGAGGCCGGCGGCCCCCGGATCCATCCCTTTCGATCCAGGGCCGGAAATCAGCGGCGGGCCTTGACAGGGAGGGTGGTTCTAGCTATTTTTCACCGTCCACTTGCCGAAGTGGCGGAATTGGTAGACGCGCTAGATTCAGGTTCTAGTGAGGGCAACCTCGTGGGAGTTCGAGTCTCCCCTTCGGCACCAACCTCCACGGTCGAACCACGATACCCGCCCCGTGGATCGAACCCATTCGGATCCGAGAGCGAAGGGGTCGGATCAGGATCGGTGCTCCACCAGGCTCAGACCGTACCCGGGCTTGATCGCCGCCTCCGAAAGAGCGGTGACCTGGCCGTCCTGCCAGCGCACCAGGTACATATAGTTCGGAGCGGCCTGGGGATGGGTGAACTGGCTGGCATGGTCGATCACTTCCCCTTGCGTACTGTTGTGCCGGTCCTTGATGACCGTGCCGTTGGGAATCGGTTCCCTGGAATCTCGATCGGCCGGCTTTCGGAAACGGGTTCGCGTCGGTTTCATGGTTCCTCCCCTTGCTTCGAGTCCCCGCTATGGTAGGGCCGGCGGCGAAAAACCGCCAGACGGAATTTCCGGCGGATCCGGGTATTCCGGCCCCATCCGAAGAAGTAATGTAACTCGTCGTCGAATTCGTCCTCTTCTCCGGAAACCCTTACGAAACCTGGTCTTGCAAGACACAATTTTCATCGTACATCTTAACGCGAAGCGAGGAAAGGACCGGAATCATGGACTTCGACGAACAGTTGACGGTGGAGGAGAAAATCCGGCTTCTGGCGGAGGAAACCGGCGCTCCTTCCGTGTTCGTGGAGCAGGTCCGTTCCTTGTTCCAGACGAAAAACATCGACCTGATGGATGATTGCCGCCCCTATCTCACCGCCCTGGAAGAGGCGTTCCGCCGGGAAGCCGCCATCCGCCGGGATACGGTGATCGCCAGGAAAAACCTGGCCCGTCTCCAGGAAAACTTCGACCTGATCGGTGCGAAGTACAAAAGTCAGCTGGCGCGGCTCAAGAACGCTCGAGAAGCTCTCAAGAGAGGAACCGGGGGACCGGCGCGACGGGCGCCCGATACCCGATCATTCATCACCCGAAAACAGTCCGACTCCTTGAAAATGGTCC
>CAZZIV010000006.1:0-30861 GCA_964654385.1 uncultured Acidobacteriota bacterium
GGAGCCAGACGGGAAGTCTCCCTGCCCTGCTGGGCTGCCGGGACGCCCGAACCCCTCGACCGGGTTCCGGCGGCGGCCGTCGCCGGGACGGATTCGTCCCGGGGAGCGGCTGGGGCGGCGCCAAGCCGACCGGAAACCGATCTGCCGGGGATCCGTTTCGCCGATCCCGGGACCGGCTCCCCGCTTCCCAACCTGGTCCGGCCGGCTTACCCGGTCCCGGACCGGAGCGGCCTCCCGAGCCTGGACCGGTACGCCCGGTACCAGGAAGACGGCCGCCGAATCCTGGCCGGCGCCGTGGAAACCACCCGCGGCTGCAAGGTGGAGTGCACCCACTGCCCGATCCCGCCGGTCTACGGGGGGCGGTTCCTGGTTGTTCCCCTGGACGTAGTGCTGGAGGATATCGCCCGACTGACCGCGGCCGGCGCCGGCCACATCACCTTCGCCGATCCGGATTTCCTGAACGGGCCAGGCCACGCCGTCAAGGTGGTGCGAGAGATGCACGCGCGCTTCCCGCGCCTGACCTTTGACTTCACCGCCCGGGTCCGGCACCTGCTGGACCAGCAGGATCTGCTCCCCGAGCTTGCGGCCTGCGGCGCCCGGTTCGCCGTCTCCGCCGTGGAGACCCTGAGCGGAAAGGTCCTGGAGATCCTGGACAAGGGACATACGCCGGAGGAGGCCCGGCACGCGGTCCGGTTGCTGGCCGGTCACGGGATCTCTCTCCGGCCGTCCCTTCTCCCGTTCACACCGTGGAGCACCCTGGCCGACTACCGGGAGCTCCTGGAGTGGGTGGAGGAGGAAAACCTGGCCGACCAGGTCGATCCTGTGCAGTTTTCCATCCGGTTGCTGGTCCCACCCGGTTCCCTGCTCCTTCCGCACCCGGCCTACCGGCCGTTCCTCCAGCCGCTGGATCCGGCCAGACTCTATCACCCCTGGATTCATCCGGACCCGGCCATGGATCGTCTTCAGCGGACGGTCGCCGGGATCGTGGAACAGGCGGCCTGCTCAAAGGAAGATCCGGACCGGACTTTTCTGAGAATCCGGAACGCCTTCACCGAAGTTTCCGGAACACCGTTGCCGCCCACCCGGGAACTGCCGGCCCGGGTATCGGCTCCGCCTCCCAGGATGACCGAGGACTGGTTCTGCTGAAGCGAACCTCTCCAGGACCCGTGAGGTCCTGAAACGCCTTTCACCTGAGCGGCGGCAGCCGCCAGGAATGCGCGATGGACGCGGACGACCGGATCATCGTCGCCGCCGGGTTGTTCCTGGGAGAGAAGCGGGACACGAAGGACGAGAGGTTGCAGAAGTACCCGGGATTAGAAACCGTCCGGTAGTTTCCGGCACCTATTCTCCGGACGTGGACGGACAGCCGGTCAGCTCCAGGCCCAGGTCGGCCCGGTAGCCGCTCAATCGTTTACAGACGATCCTCGGCAGTTCTTCCCCGGCCAGGAGGCTTTCCTGCGATCTCCGACGAAGATAATCGGTGCGCGCGTCATTATCGGTCTGTTCGGCATACTTCGGTTCGTTGAGGATCTCTCTAAATTTCGTTTTCGCCAGCGCCCTAAAAGCCTCGTTCCCGAAAGCGGCGACGAACCCGGCCTTTACAAGCCCGGGATCGGGATCTTTCATCTCGTTGATGCCATTGAACCCGGAACAGATGTGAAAGGAGTAGGCCGACTCACCGGTCGGCTCTCCCTGTTCATCGGTTTTCGACCTCACCGGATCCGGCCAGAAATACGCCGCGACATAGGGGAGGAGTTCGGCAACCTGGAGCCTGCGCGGTTTGATCTCTGGTGGCGCCGGACAGTCGGTGCACGCCAGTCCCTCCGCCTCGAGGGCGGAAGGAAGACGTCTCAGGATCGGTGACAGAAAATCGCCGCTCCCCAGGTAGGCCGAGACCATCCGGGATCGGTTCTCTTCCAACGTCACTTGATTGTCGAACCGGAATCCGACGCTGCCGGATCCGATCGGCGCCAGGAGGACAAAGGCCCCTTCCAGCGCTCGATCCACAGCCCTGGCAAGGGGAGACACGGCCGGCTCTTCGGAGCAGTTGCTCCGGATCCCGGACAGAAAAGCGTAACCGGTCTTTCCACCCTCGACCGGGTAGGTTTTGATGCAGATCGTTTTGCCGATCTCTTCCTGGATCGCGCTCCATCTCACGGTTTCCCGGGTGAAGCCGACGCTTCCGGCGTAGCAAAGAAGTATGGAGATTACGGTGAGGAACGATCTCATGAGACACCTCCTCCTATTCCGATGCTATCACGCTCGGATTACGAGCCGTCGTTCTCCAGCACCACTTCCATCCGCTCCCACCCGCTTCGCAGCGCCGCCTCTACCCGGCCGGGGTCGTTCCCCCGGGCGAACAGGAATCCCAGGTAGCTGTTCCCCTCGGGGGGCGGCGTCGCCCGGGCGCCCTTTCGCAGGCTGATCTCCAACCCGGTCACTCCGGGCACCTTCTTTGCCTCTTCAACGCCGCGCACCTCCTTCAGTACGCCGGCCTTTTCGATCGGCAGCATCAAGACGCCGGATGCTTTCGCCTCCCGGTCCGGCGGGACCGATTCCATGCCCAGGGCGTGGCGAAGCACCCGTTCTTCCAGGGAACCGCCGGCAGCAAATCGCAACGCCCGGGAGCAAAGCCCGCCGATGGTGCGGGCCGCGATCTCCAGCAGCCAGGGGATCCCGTCACGAATCCGCATCTCGCCATGAACCGGACCGTGGGAAAGGCCCAGTGCGGCACAGGCCGCCTCCGCCTCCCGGACGATCGCCTCCTGAACTTCCGGCGGGTGCCGGGACGGGGTTACGAACATCGTTTCCTGGAAAGCGGGGCCGTCCAGCGGGTCCGGCTTGTCGAAAATCGCCAGCAGCCGGAATCGGCCGTCCTCCAGGAGCCCTTCCACCGTAACTTCATCGCCGGGGATATAGTCCTCCACCAGGAGATACTCCGCCGCCGTCCCTCCGCGCTTCTTCAAGTCGGGACGTTGAACGATCCTCTGGATCCGCCTGAACCGCTCCAGGAATTCCTCCGGCGACGACGCCTTCATCACCCCCCGTCCCGCCGACAGGAAGACCGGCTTGATGACGGAGGGATATAGGATCTCCCGGGCGACCGCGGCCAAGTCCCGGTCGAACGCCACCCTTTGAAACCGGGGGCAGCGCATCCCGGCCGTCTGCTGGGCCCGCCGGGTCGCTTCCTTGTCCCGGGAAACCCTCACCGCCTCCACGGAATTGTGGGGAAGGCCGAGCCTCTCGGAAGCAACCGCCGCCAGGAGCACTGTTTCATCGTCGGTTCCGACGATGGCGGTCAACGGAAACCGTTCATGGAACCGGGCGATTTTCCCGGCAGCCTGTTCCGGCTTCAGATAATCGACCGTGAGGGTCTTCCCGGGCGTGTGCCTCTCCAGCGCCCTGGCCTTCTCGCTTCCGACCGACAGTTCCACCCCCAGGGCGAAGGCGGCGTCCATGAAAATCCGGGTCTTGTACGTTGTTGTCGGCAGCAGCAACAGGACTCTGGGTTGCATGATTTTTCAGGTGGTCAAAGCGACGATCAGGTCGGTCTTGGTCAACACCCGGTAAGAACCGTCCTCCGAGTCCCGTACCATGACCGCGCCGCAGTCGCTCTCCAGGAAGGCCGCCAGCTCGCTCAGCGGCAGTTCGGACGAGACCACCGGGAACGGATCGCCCATCACATCGCTTACCAACCGGTTCCTGGCGTCGGCCGATTCCAGCAACAGGTGGAGAACCCGGCCTTCGGACAAGCTTCCCACCATCTTGCCCTCCTTCATCACAGGCGCCTGGGAGATCCCGTATTCGGACATCCTGGCGCTGGCCTGTTCCACCGTCTCGTCGGGAGCAAGAGCGATCAAGTCGTCCCTCTTGGCCCCGGCCGCCAGGATCTGCGCCGCCGTCGCCTCCGGTTCGCTCTCCAGGAACTCGTGCTCCTGCATCCAGGAGTCATTGTAAATCTTCCCCAGGTAGCGGAAACCGCCGTCGGGAAGAAGGACCACCGCCAGATCGCTCTCGTTCACTTCCCCGGCATGGGCTGCCAACCACTGCAACGCGCCGGCGACCACCATGCCGCAGGAACCGCCGGTGAACATCCCTTCCTCCCGGGCCAGGCGGCGGGTCATCACCATCGCCTCCTTGTCGGTGACCCGCACGAAATCGTCCACCAGGTCGAAGTTCATGTTCCCGGCCAGGATATCTTCGCCGACTCCCTCGGTGATGTAAGGGTGAATCTCTTTCTCGTCGAACTCCCGGGTGTGCCAGTACTTGTAATAGACCGATCCGTAAGGATCCACGCCGATCACCTTCACGTCCGGGTTCCGCTCCTTGAGGAACCGGGAAGTACCGGAGATGGTGCCGCCGGTGCCGGCACCGGCGAAAAAATAGGTGACCCTCCCTTCGGTCTGCTCCCAGATTTCAGGACCGGTGCTCCGGTAGTGGGCCGGGGCGTTGGCCGGGTTGTCGTACTGGTTGATGTAGTAAGAGTTGGGAATCTCTTTTTCCAGCCTCCGGGCCACCGAGTAATACGAACGGGGATCGTCCGGGGCGACGGCGGTGGGGCAGACGATCACCTCGCCGCCCAACGCGCGGAGGACGGCGATCTTCTCCGGGCTCTGCTTATCGGTGGTAGTGAAAACACACTTGTACCCTTTGACGATGGCGGCGAATGCCAGGCCGGCGCCGGTGTTGCCGCTGGTTCCCTCGATGATCGTGCCTCCCGGCTTCAGCTTTCCTTCCTTCTCCGCCGCCTCCACCATGGCGATCCCGATCCGATCCTTCACCGACGCGCCCGGGTTGAAGAACTCCAGCTTGGCCAGCACGGTGCAGCCGGCTTTCCGCGCCAGCTTGTTGATTCGGACCAGCGGGGTGTTCCCGATGGTTCCCAGGATGTTTTCGTGCCACATGTTCCCCGTCCCCCGCGTGTCGTCGGAAGGCCGCTTCATCCGAGCGCCTTTCGAAGCTCCCCTGCGACCCGCACCACGTCTTCTTCCTTCATGGAAGCGTAGAGCGGGAGAGAGATCGCCCCATCGTAATACTTTTCGGTCGCCGGCAGCATCCCCCGGCCGGTTCCGTACCGCTCCCGGTAGAACGGCTGCAGGTGCACGGGGATGTAATGCACCTGTACGCCGATATCGGCCGCGCGCAGCGCCTCGAACACCCTTCGGCGCTCCGGTACCTGCACCACGAACAGGTGCCACGCCGGCCGGACCGTTTCCGGCTCCTCCACCATTCGCACCCGCTCCTCCCCGCCCAGGATTTCCCGGTACAGGGCGGCCAGTTCGGCTCTACGGCGCACCCAGGCGTCCAGACGCTTTAACTGGGCCAGCCCCAGGGCGCAGTGGAGGTCGCTGATCCGGTAGTTAAACCCGAGAGCCTGCATCTCGTAATACCACGGCCCCTCGTACCGGCCCAGCCGGGCCCGGTCTTTCACGATGCCGTGGGTCCGCAGATCCCGCAACCGCTCCGCCGTTTCTTCCGAGTTCGTCAGGATCGCGCCTCCTTCGGCGCTGGTGATCGTCTTCACAGGATGAAAGCTGAATACGGTCATCTCGCTGTGGGCGCAGGAACCGACCTTCCACCACCGCCCCGCCTCGTCCCGGTACCCGCTCCCGATGGCATGACAGCCGTCTTCGATCACCGTCAGGCCGAGACGGGAAGCGATGGCGTCGATTCTCTCCATCGGCGCCGGGAGGCCCGCGAAATGAACCGGGATCACTCCTCGCCAGCCGGCGGCGGCCTGCTCGTCCGCCAACCGGGCCAGGTGGTCCGGATCCAGGTTCAAGTTGGCCGGATCGATCTCCACGAACACCGGATCGGCCCCGGCGTAGAGGATGCAGTTCACGCCGGCGGCGAAGGTGTTGGACGGGGCCGCCACCCGGTCCCCGTCCCGAAAACCGGCGGCCAGGGCGGCCAAGTGAAGGGCGGCGGTGCCGGAGCTGACCACAACCGCGTGCCGGGCGCCGCAATACTCCCGCAGCGCGTTCTCGAACCTGTCCACCATCGGCCCCTGGGTAAGCCGGTCCGGCTGCAGCGCTTCCAGGATCGCCTCCCGGTCCTCGTTTTCCAGGGTCGGACGGCCGTACGGCAGGAACCGTCTGTGCCCGGGCGCCATCAGGAGACCGGCGCCTCGATCCCCAGGCTGCCGTTCAAGAGGCTGCGCCGGAGCGCCTCCACGCTGATCCAATTGGGATTGGTATCGCTGGTGTACTCGAACCCTTCCGGAAGCCGTTCGCCGCCCAAGGTTCGGCATTCCCGCTCTTCCCACCAAGGAAAGCGGGGAAGGATCACGTACCGGTCGCCCTGTTCCACCGTCTGCCGGGCCTCGTCTTTCATGATCAGCATTTCATGGAGCTTCTCGCCGGGACGGCATCCGACCTCTTCCTGCCGGCATTCCGGACAGAGAGCGGCGGCCAGGTCGACGATTTTCATGGAAGGCGCTTTGGGGATATACACTTCGCCGCCGTTCATCTCTTCGAAACAGGTCAGGACGAAGCGCACCGCCGTTTCCAGGGAGATGAAGAACCGGGTCATCCGCTTGTCGGTGATCGGGAGGACTCCGGTTTTCCGGAGGTTGAGAAAACGAGGGATGACGCTCCCGCGGCTGGCCAGCACGTTCCCGTAGCGGACCACCGAGAACCGGGCTCTTCGCCGCCCCCGGTAACTGTTGGCGGCGGTAAACAATTTTTCCGCGCAAAGCTTGGTGGCCCCGTACAGGTTCACCGGGCTGACCGCCTTGTCGGTGGAAAGGGCGATGATCTTCTCCACGTTACAGTCCAGGGCGGCATCGATGACGTTCGCCCCGCCCTGGATATTGGTGCGGATCGCCTCCAGCGGGTTGTACTCGGCCACCGGCACCTGCTTGAGGGCGGCCGCGTGAACGAGGATGTCCACCCCGTCGAACGCCCGATAGAGCCTTTCCTTGTCCCGAACGTTTCCGATGAAAAACCGGACCCGGGGATCGTCGATCCCGGCGGCCATCTCCACCTGTTTCAACTCGTCCCGGCTGAAGACGATGACCCTTTTCGGCGAGTGGTCCCGGATCAGGATTTCGACGCACTTCTTCCCGAACGACCCGGTGCCCCCGGTGATCAGAACTGATTTGCCCTCGAAAAAATCGGACATCAGACACCTCGCCGGGAATCGGCCCGGCGGCTCATTGTCGCACCTTCGGGGGGGCGGAGGGGAAAAAGTTTCCTGGTTCCAGTTTCAGTTCGTGCGGCGGCGGGTCGCCTCCATCCCCTTTCAGGTAATGATCCATCCATCGCAACATTCGAAGATTGTAATCGTACCGGGCCGCCGCCTTCCGGTTTCCGTGCCCCTCGCCCGGATAACGCACCAGCCGCACCGGCGCGTGGCCGGCCAGTTTCAGGTAGCGGTACAGCTCCAGGGATTGGCTCGGGTCGACCCGGGGATCGTCTTTTCCTCCTAGAATCAGGAGCGGTGTGCGGGCGCTCTCCACGTGGTGGAGCGGGCTCCGCTCCTGGAAGAAATCCCAGTTCTTCCAGGGCCATCGCCTGGCGTGCACCAGGTACATCTCGTTCGGGATATCGGTAGTGCCGGCCTTGGAGACCAGGTCGCTGATCCCCACGAACATGACGCCGGCGGCAAATCGGTCCGACAGAGCGGTGGCCGCCCAGGCGGTGGCGTACCCGCCGTAGGATCCGCCGGTGATTCCGACCTTGTCCTTGTTCACCAGCCCGGTTCCGACCAGGTAATCCACCCCGTCCACCAGATCGTTGAACTCGCTTCCTGCGTAATCGGCCTGACCTTTCCTGGAAAATTCCACGCCTCGTCCGGTGCTTCCCCGGTAGTTGGGATAGAACACCGCGTACCCTCTTCCCGCCGCCACCTGTCCCGGAAGGGAATAACCGGTCAGCCAGCCGTCGGTCCGGTGGGATTCCGGTCCTCCATGTACCGACAGGATCAGGGGATACGTGCGCTCCGGGTCCTGGTCCAGGGGGTGGATCAGCACGCCCTGGATCTTCAGGCCGTCCCGGGCTTCGTATTCCACCGTCTCCTGTTCGGCCAGCCGCCGGTCCGCCAGCCAGGGGTTCACGATGGTGACGCGACGCGGTTCTTCGTCGCCGTGAGCGAGCAGATAGAGTTCCCTGGGATGGATCGACGATTCAGCGGTGAACGCCGCCCGATCGCCGGCGGCGTTCAGACTCAGGCTGTCCAGGACCTCCTCTCCCGGGAACAGCACGGTCTTCTTTCCGGACCCATCCAGGGAGACCCGGGCGAAGACCGTTCGGGTTCCCTCGGCGCCGATATACATCACCGTGTCCGGATCCTTCCAGGCGATCGCCCGTACATGGCCCTGGTAGCCGGGTAGGATCTCCTGGAACGGGCCCCCTTCGGCCCGGGCCACCAGGAGACGCCCTTCCCGGGGATCGTGAATATCGAGGCCGCCGATCATCGCCAGCCAGGCACCGTCCGGGGACCAGGCAAGCGCTCCTTTCTTCCCTTCGTGGGACAGCACGGCAATCTCGTTTCCTGTGTCCACGTTCACCACGTGCACGGTCCGGGCCATGTAGTGGTCATCGATTCTCGGCGATGGAGCCAGGCAGACCGCCAGCCGGTTCCCCTCGGGAGCCCAATGCAACTCCGACGCCGAGCCGGAGAGCTCCAGCATTCGAATCTTCGCCTCTCCGTCTCCATTCGGAAATGCAGCGATCCAGACCTGTACCGGCCGCTCCTGCTCTTCGTAGACTTCCGCGGTGAACCCATTCTCCTTCCGCTTCTCCTCCGTTTCGTCTTCCTTCCGCTCCGCCAGGAACGCTACCTGCTTTCCGTCGGGAGACCAGGAATAGCCACGGATATCGGTTTCGTGCTCCAGGCGTTTCCGCGCTTCGCCGCCGTCCAGGGGGATGACGTAGAGGGAAGCGTGTTCGTCGTTCCCCCGCTTCGAGAGGAAGGAGATCCCGCTTCCGTCCGGCGTCCAGGCGACGGCGGAGACGTTCACCTGCCCGGTCACGAACGGACGGCTGCTTCCCTCCCAACCGCTGACGTGCAACTCGGACCACGGCTTGCCGTCCTCCTCCCGGGACAGGTCCCGTGGAACGGACAAGGTCCAGGCAACATGCCGCCCGTCGGGGGAAATCCGGGCCGAGGTGACCGTGCGGATCTTCGCCACGTCGTCCGGGGTCAGAGCCGTCGGATCGGCCGCCGAGTCCTGGGCGGAAAGGCCCAGCAGAACCGCGGCGGCGGAAACCAGCAGAAGCCGCCGGGCGGGAACGGCGAAGATTTCGCGAACGGTATGGATCGTATTCATGGGGCAACTCCCTGTTCGAAAAGCATGACCGGAATTATACCCGGCGGAGGAGAAACGGCCCTCTCTGTCGCCGCCGGGCGATCTGTGGAATACTGCAATGTTCAGGGGCCCGCCGATCCCGGGGCTGCCCGTCCGACAGGTAAGAAAGGTCCGATCCATGAATCTCAAGGAAATCCACCGAATCCGGCCGGCGGTTCTCAAGCCGGGCGTTACCCTCGATTCGATCCCGTCCGGCGACAGCGATTCCTCTTCCGGAGCCGCCAGCCGGCGCCAATTCGAAGGAAAGGCGTTGATCTTCTGGGATCCGGAACGCCCGGGGAAAAAACTGGACGCCATCGATACCGACCAGATCACCCCTGCCAAGGACTGCGTCTCCGAGAGCCTGGACTCGCTGGATGAGAAATGGAAAGAGGGGGCGTTCCGTCATCTCATGCCCGATTTCCGAAAGCGGGTGCACGCCGGGGAAACCTTCCTGATCGCCGGGGACCGGTTCGCCATCGGGTCGTCCCGGGAGATGAGCCCCGCCGGGTTGAAAGCGGTGGCGGAAGAGGTCGGGCTGGAGATGGTGATCGTCTGCGGCGGCAACATGGGAGACATCTTCCGCCGAAACGCGTTCAACCTGGGGTTGCAGGTGGTCCAGTCCCCGGAAGCGGTCGAGGACGCCGAGGACGGCGACCGCTTCCGCTTCGATCCGGATTCCCGCAAACTGACGAACCTTACCCAGGAAAAGACCTACGAACCGCTCCCCCTCACCGCGAAAGAAGACGAGATCCGGCGCACCGGCGGTATCTTCGCGTTAGGCCGGAGAGAGTTCAAGGGTTCGGCGGCAACCGAGCCGGTGATCGAATGGCCCGATCCGGCCACCGCCCGAACCCTCACCACCACCGAGCAAATCATCTGGGCCCATCGGGTGAACAAGGACGCCAAGGTCGAGCCGGGCCGCACCCTCCGGGTCTACGCCGACCTCCTTCCCGCCTCCGACGGCACCGCCCCGTTCGCCATCCACACTTTCAACCAGATCACCGGCGGCGAAACCATCGCCCCCCGGCAGGCGGCAGTGGCCAACGATCACTTCGTCTTCACCGGCGTTCCCTCCGATGACCTCCAGACCGGCATCGGGAGGGAGTTCGCCGCCGCCCAGGGGATGAAGAAACCGTACTACGCAGACCCTGGAGACGGCATTTTCCACTTCTACTTCCCGGAGCAAGGCCTGGTGATGCCCGGCCAATTCATTCCAGGCGCCGACTCCCACAGCCGGGCATACGGCGCGTACGGCGCCATCGGCATCGGCGTCGGCTCCACCACCCTGGGATTCGGCTGGTCCACCGGCTACGTTTACTTCACTCCCGCCAAGGCCCGGCGGGTGACGTTCACCGGCAAGCTGAACCCCTGGGTCACCGGGAAAGATATCGTTCTCGCCCTGTTGGAGAGGTGGGGCGAAAAGCAGTCCCAGGGGATGTCCATCGAATTCGTGGACCGGGAAATGCAGCTTCCGATGCCGTACCGGAACACCATCTGCAACATGATGGCCGAAGCCGAATCCCAGAACGGTATTTTCGCTCCCGACGACATTACCTACGCTTGGTACAAGAACAAAGGAATGGAGAATCTCCCTTACCCGAAGATCCGACCGGGTGAAGACGCTCACTACGAAATCGACGAAACTTTCGACCTTTCCCGCGTCCAGCCGATGATCGCGAAGCCGTTCCATCCCAGCAACGCTTCCCCCGCGGCGGAAGTGGCGGAAGAGAAGATCGGTTTCGATAAGGCATTCATCGGATCGTGCACCAACGGGAGCTACCAGGACCTGTTGCAGGCCTGCCTGGTAATCCAGGAGGCGAAGGAGGCCGGGCACAGCGACGCAAAGCGGGAGTTCATCATCCTGCCCGGCTCCATCGGCGTGAAGGAACAGATCGAAACGCCGGATCCGCGTCTTCGGGGCGAATCGATCGCCGACGTGCTCCGTTCGGTGGGGGCGGTGATCCGGGACTCCTGGTGCGGCCCTTGTTTCGGGCAGGGCGCCGACGCGCTGAAACCGGGCCAGAGGGCAATCACCACCTTCAACCGGAACTGGCAGAACCGGATGGGGTTCGGCGGCGAAGGATACCTGGCCAGTCCTCCGGTGGTGGCCGCCTCCGTGCTGCTCGGCTACATGGCCTCGCCGGCGGAGTTGAGCATCCCCTGGGACGCGGAGAAGTTCGAGCCGTAACCAGCGCGCAGGTTCCCGGCCGATGTGTACTCAGGATGCTCACCAAGCCGGTTCACGACCGCGGCTAAAAGCGCCGCCGGAGACTCCCATCTCCCGGTCATTCGGAGCCGTCGCCTGCGCCGCTCGGATCCGGGTCTCGTTTCCGCAGGAAAGACCGGATGGTCCCTCGGGGAATCTGTTGCCATAACCGTTCGTGGAAATAGTAGATCACCATCTTCGCGAACACCTCTATGCCGGCGATGGTAAAGGCGAAACCGGTTTTGCCGGTGACCAGGTACGCGATGGCGAACGTCGTGGAGGTCGCGAGCAGACGCCATGAACATGCTTTCAGGATGCTTCGGAAACGGGATTCTCGATCCGCCGATCGTGCTTTTTTCATTCAGATCGCCGGAGTGGGCACATCGCTCCAGGCCGTTTTCGGTGCGACGCGCTTGCTGTGGATGATTCGGCCTGTCCTGCTGTTGATATCGATATACCCGACCGGCATTCTCGTGGTATCGAACGCGAACAGCCGCTTTCCGGATCGATGCCGGTGGGAGGCGCTATCCACCTGAACAAAAATGATTCGCCTGTATTCGCAGTGAGCGCAATCCATTTCCGGATTCCGGATTCCTAAAGGGCAGTGATGCCGCCTGGCCATAGCCGGATCGACATTCTTCATTTTCGCCATCTGCGCCGATGGAGACCGCCGCAAATGCTCAAACGGATGAAGAACCCAGTCGACGATGAGTCCGATGGTGTGATGTTGTTTGTATAGATGATGCTTCGCTCCGGTGTTGGCGATCATACCCTGCATAATGTAATCCACCGGCATTTCATAACCCAGGTAATCCTTCTCCGCGTTCAAGTATCCGATATTACCGGATTGAATTGAAGTCAGCATCGCCGGCTCCGTCACGCTGTCTTCGGGCATAATCGACACGAGGGTTACGTTCTCTTTCGATTCCATGGGGATGGAATTCAGGGTCACGAAGCGCCCTACGAACCCGGCGCCGACAACGATCACTGCGACGGAGAACAGGGTGATAAGATTCCTGCCGTGAAGCGGATGCGTCGGGTACGGCGATCCGGACTTGCCTTTCCGTATGCGCGGGAAAAACATTCCCGTTCTTCTCCTATACTCCTCGTAGGAATCGGCATACTGTCCGATCATCCTTCTCTCTTCGTCTTTCGCCAGGAAATTATACAGAATCAGCATGATAGAGAGAGTGGCCAGAACGATGAAACGCGGCCACAAAATCGCCATACCGATCCCCCAGATCCCGAGCGCGGTATACTGAGGGTGGCGGATGAAACGATATACTCCCCTGTCCGCGATTCCCCATTTTAACAACTTACCGAGATAGATTTGCAAGGCACAAACGGTGAAAGTAACGAATCCTGTGACGAAGAAAACAGACCCCAGGATTCGGATCACTTTCAGCGGAACGGTGGGAGGCAAGATCATGTGAGGCAGGAAGAAATGAATGAGCCATCTGGTGGCGGGAGAAAGGTCCAGCCAATGGAAGAACGGCTTAAACACGGAATAAAAGAAGAGGGCGAATGGACTGATCATGATCATCACTTCAAAAGCGATGAGAAAGAATACGAGAATACCCCCTCGTGCCATCGTTCTTCCGACCCATTCCCTGATACTTGCTTTTCTCATCGGTACTTCTCTCAACAATCTCTCTACGGCGGCCGCAGATGAAAGCAAAATATACCACGAGGGAACGGAATCATTCTCTCGGTTTCCATTTCCGAGAATCTCTCGACACAGATCGAAACCATCCTCTTTTCATATTCCGTATCCCCGGCGATCTCATCCGCGAAAGCGACGGAAGGAACGAAGGAACGAGCTGGCCACCCCTCGAACCAGGCGGTACAATGAAAATCGGTCCATAGGAGGCACCGCGATGAGAACCATTCGCAACAACTCCGCCCGCCCGCTGGTCGTTCCGCTGCCCCACGGCAAAACTCTGCACCTGGGGCCTGGGAAATCCGGGCAAATCCGCTTCCAGGCGGTGGATCATCCGCCGCTGCGCAAGATGGTCGAGGAAGGAGACCTGGAGATCCTGGGCGAAGAAGCCGGTAGGAGCGGAGGTTCGACGGAACCGGGAAAGGAGCCGGTCCATGAATCCACTCATGGTCATCTCCCTGAAATGACGAGCAGGCAATCGGGCAACCGCTGAACTGTCCCAGGCCTCCTCGGCGATCCCGGCGGATCCGCCCGGCATCGAAGCTGCAGCCGTCCGGACGGAGCGGCCGGCGCCCGGATTCTACTTCGGCGACGGCTTCCGAAAGAGGAAGACGAACCGGTCGGTGGTATCCCGCCTCTCTCCACCATCCACGAATATGTTCCAGTCCCGAGTGTCGTCGGGATTGCTGAGGACGTTGGACTCGGCCTCCAGGATAAACCCGGCCGCCAGGATCTCCTGCTTCACCAGGTCGGCATCGACGCGATGCAGTCCTTCCCTCGGATCCAGAGCGTCCCTTTCACCGGAGCCGGGTTCGGCGTGATGGTCCACCATGCCGAAAAGGCCGCCCGGTTTCAGGGCGTCGAACACCTGCCGGTTGAACAGATCCCGGTCGGTGGTTCCGTTTTTCCCGTCCGGTCCGGGCATCCAATAGAAGTCGTGATAGAAACGGATCAGCAGCGCGGCGTCCAGGCCGGACGGCAGGTCCAGGGAATTCAGTTCGGACTCCAGTGGAACGATGTTTTCCCGGCCGAGCCGCTGGAGCCGCTGGAGCCGCTGTTCGAACGGCTTTCTCGCGAACCGGTCCAGGACGAAAGTGTTGTTCTGGGCATACACCCGGCCCTCCGTCCCGACGACGGAAGAAAGGATCTCGGTGTAATAACCGGTGGCGGCCATCAGGTCGGCGACCTTCATACCCTCCGCGATCCCGAAAAAGGTCAGCACATCCGCCGGCTTCCTGTTCCCATCCCGGGCGCGATCGTCTTCGGGCCTTCCTGGATCGGCCACCGCATGCTCGATTTTTTCCCGCACAGCGTCTCCCGGGGCGGAAACCGGTTCCACGCTCCTGCCGCAGCCTGCTCCCGCCCCCAGCAGGATGATACCTATGAGAGCCGTCGTTCGGCTCCAACGGTTCGAAAAATATTCCATCGTCCTCTCCTCTCCCCCGGGAGAGTATACCCGAGCGTGGAAGGGAATATCCGGTCCTTCGCTCCTGTTTGGATGTACGCCTTTGGAAGCGAATGAATCGGAGGTGCGGTCATTCCGGAAGGGTCCGAAAGGGGCGGATGGATCGATTCGGCTCTCTATTACGTGCCGATGGTCGCCCGGCGATACGCCGGATGCGGCGTCCCGTTCGACGAACTGATCGCAGCCGGCAACCTGGGCCTGGTGGAGGCGGCGATCCGGTTTGATGACGCTCGGGGAGTGAAATTCGTCACCTATGCCGACTGGTGGATCCGAAAATCGATCCTCGCCACGTTACAGCAGCAGAACGGCCCGGTGCGGCTGCCACGCTACCGGTTCGACCGGGTGCGCCGGATCCGGGAACTGCAGGACCGGATCCGGACCCGGGAAGGGTTCGACCCGGACGTTGCGGATCTTGCGGAGGCCTCCGGATTCTCCGAGCAGGAAGTCCGGGAGGCCCTGGCCCTGGCCTTGCGACCGGTCTCGCTGCAGCAGCCGGTTCGGGCCGGCGACTCGATTCGGGTCGGCGACACCCTGCGGGATCCACGGCGAACCGGCACCGCCGATCACTGGGTCGCGCAGGAATACGTTTCCTGGGTGATGACCCTGCTGGATGAACTGGAAAAGAAGGAGCGGAAGGTTCTGCTCCTGCGATTCGGCCTGCAGGGCGCCCATGCCATGACCTTGAAGGAGGTCGGAAGGCAGGTGGGGTTGACCCGGGAGCGGGTCCGGCAGATCGAGCATGCGGCCCTGAACAAGTTGAGGTCGAGGATGTAGCCCTGCT
Source organism: uncultured Acidobacteriota bacterium (assembly GCA_964654385.1). Taxonomy (GTDB): domain Bacteria; phylum Acidobacteriota; class Polarisedimenticolia; order Polarisedimenticolales; family Polarisedimenticolaceae; genus Polarisedimenticola. Next base: position 15,405 of record CAZZIV010000006.1, read on the forward strand.
CCGCCACCGGGAACGCCAATCCCTCCATCCCCGGTCCATTATTGAACGGCGGGGACCTGTCCGCAGGGATACAATCCGGCCTGCTATGCGAAAATCGAACCGGGTCCACGTGGCTTCGCAGATCCTGGTCGCCGCAGCATTCGCCCTGATCGTCTCCTCGGCGGCCGCTGCGGTACCGGCGCCGTCGGTGGCGGCCACGCGGGTCTCCGGCGAGATCCACCTGGACGGAGCGTTGAACGAACCGGCATGGCGCGCGGCGGGCCGGATTCCGGACCTGACCCAGCAGAGCCCCCACCCCGGCGAGCCGACTCCGTATCGAACGGAGATCCTGTTCCTGGTGGACGACGACACCCTGTATATCGGGGTTCGCTGCCACGATCCGGAGCCGGATCGGATCGCCGTTCACACCATGCAACGGGACGGGAACATGCGCGGAGACGATTCGCTGGGAATGGTCTTCGATACCTTCGGCGACCGGCGGACCGGTTACTTCTTCCGAATCAACGCCGCTGGAACCCGCCAGGACGGCCTGGTTACCGGAACCGAAGATCTTTCCCTGGACTGGGACGGAATCTGGGACGCGCGCACCGAACGCACCGACGACGGCTGGACGGCGGAGGTCATCCTCCCGGCCCAGACCCTCCGCTTCACACCGGGATTGGATGCCTGGGGTCTGAACCTGGAACGCTTTATCCCTCGGGAACGGATCGCGCTGCGCTGGTCCGGCGCCGTCCTGGACGCCAGCGGCCTGGACCTCCGTCGCGCCGGCACCCTTTCCGGCGTAAAGGGGATTCGACAGGGCCGCGGCCTTACCATCAGCCCGTACGGACTGGTCCGAACCGACCGGGACCTGGCGACCGGGAAGGACACCGTACAGGGCGACGCGGGGCTGGACGTCACCTACAACCTGTCCCCGGACCTGTCCGGCGTTCTGACCGTGAACACCGACTTCGCCGAAACCGAAGTGGACACCCGGCAGGTGAACCTGACCCGTTTTCCTCTGTTCTTTCCGGAGAAGCGAACCTTCTTCCTGGAAGGGTCCAACCTGTTCGAGTTCGGATCCGGCCTCTCCAGGGACTTCATACCGTTTTTCTCCCGGCGGATCGGCCTGTTCGAAGGGTCCCAGGTACCGATCACCGCCGGCGCGAAACTCCTGGGCCGTTCAGGCAAATGGAGCATCGGAATGCTGGACGTTGCCACCGGCGCGGCCTCTGTCGCCGACCGGACCAACCTGTTCGCCGGCCGGGTGACGTACGATCTGAATTCCCACCTGACCCTGGGCGCCCTCGCCACCAATGGAGACCCGGACAGTATCCAGGACAACACCCTGGCCGGCCTGGACGCTCTCTGGAAAACCTCGACCTTCCGCGGGGACAAGAACCTTTCTTTCGGAGGCTGGGCCGCATCATCCTCGGGTGACGTCTCCAACGGCCAACAATACGGCTGGGGATTCAAACTGGACTATCCCAACGATCTGTGGGACCTGTTCCTGGTGGTGAAGGAGTTCGGAGACGGCCTGGATCCGGCCCTGGGATTTCTTCCCAGGCCGGGCACCCGCTGGTACCAGGGTGGCGGAGCCTATCAACCCCGCCCATCCGGCGGCCCGTTCGGGTGGGTGCGCCAATTCTTCTTCGAAACCTCCATGAGTTATATCGAGGACCTGGACGGCCGGGCCGAATCCTGGCGACTGTTCACCGCCCCGTTCAACGTGGAGACCGAATCGGGAGAACACCTGGAAGCGAACGTGGCCCCTCAATTCGAACGCCTGGATGAGCCGTTCGAAATCGCCGACGGTGTGATCATCCCGACCGGCGAGTACAATTTCACCCGGTTCCGGGTCGAGGCCCAGTCGTCCAGGCACCGTCCCTGGCGGATCGGCACCACGATCTGGTTCGGGGGTTTCTACACCGGGCGCCTGACCCAATCCGAGAGCTTTGCCTCCTTCACCACACCGGCAGGCCATCTTCAGCTTCAGTTGGACGCCGAGAATGACCGGGGACGTCTTCCTGAAGGCGACTTCCTCCAGCGTCTCTGGCGGTTCAAAACCATTTACGCTTTCACGCCGGACCTGGTTCTTTCCGCGTTCACACAGTACGACTCGGAGACCCGGAACCTGGGAGTGAACACCCGTTTCCGATGGACCCTCCGGCCTGGGAACGACCTGTTCGTGGTCTGGAACCACGACTGGCAACATCCGATCGGAAGCACCGACCGTCTGGCGCTGGCGCCGTTGGATGACCAGTTCGTGGTGAAGCTCCGCTGGACGTTCCGGCGGTAAGTGGAGTCCTACTCCAGTTCGTCCCGGGGCGAACCCTGTATTTCCGGTGGGAACAGGGGCGGTTCCGGATCGTCGTTCGGCCGTCCTACCCTGTAACGGATCGCCTGCCGGAGTTCGCCGACGGCGAACGGCTTCAACAATAGACCGGCGCCGGTCAGTTCCACCCGGGCTTCCTCTTCCGGGGTCAAAACCCTGGAAGTCACTGCCACGGTGCGGCGAACCAGTTCCGGGTTCATCAGGGCGACCTGCTCCAGCCACTTCAACGGGTCGCAGTTCGGGATGTTCAGGTCCAGGGTCATGGCATGGACAGGAATCGTCTCCAGCACCAGGTCGGCCTCCCGGGTGTTTCCGGCCGTGAGGCAAAGATATCCATCGTCATCGAGAACGGCGGCAACGGTTTCGAAAACAGCGCTATCGTCGTCGATCACCAGGATCGTCATTCATCCCCCCACGCTTGGACATGGTCAAGTGTACTTGGATGTCTACTGCGTGAGTAGGGAAAAGTTTCTTTTTAAAACCCCAATGTGACACGTATTCGTTGCAGCGAGGCGGTTACCTGGCGCGAACCCGGGCGCCGCCACCGCTGGTGGAAAGGATCAACAGCTCTCCCCCTCCGTTCAAGGTTCCTTTGACGGAGGTTTTGGACAGCCTTCCCTGCACCGTAACCGGGACGTCGCAGGAAACGCCGCCGCCAGTGGAAGAGGCGTCGATGGTCAGGGGGACCGATGGGTCGATGACCGCTTCCACCGAACCACCGGAGGTAGACAGCTTGCCCCCCCGGTCGTTCCCCTCCGCGAACAGAACCGTGATTCCGCCGCCGCTGGTGTCGGCGCGCACGAACCCGCCTGCTTCCTCGATCCGGATCCCGCCGCCGCTGGTGTCCGCGTCGATATCGCCGGAAACAGCATCCATGCGGATGGAACCTCCGCTGGTGTCGGCGGAAACCTTACCGGTAACGTCCATGGCGCTGATGCTGCCTCCCGAGGTATCCAGGACGGCGTCACCCCGGATCCCGGACACCTGAATGGAGCCGCCGCTGGTGTCGGCGTTCAGGGAGCCCAGGAAATCCTCCACCCGGATCGAACCGCCGGATGTATCCAGCCGGGCGTCTCCCTCTACTCCGGCCACATGGATCGACCCGCCCGCGGTGTCCAGATCCAGCATTGTTTGCCGGGGAACCTCCACTTCGAACCTGAGATCGCTCTTACTGCCGGAGGAGAACCAGGAGAACCACCTGGATTCGCCCTTGGCGGTGACCTTCACCTTGACCTCCCCTGGATTCGCATCGAATACGAAGTTGAACCGTTTTTCCAGGTCATCGTTTTTTGACCGGATCACCAGCCTCACTCCGTCCCGGTCCACTCCGACCAGGTCGATGGAACCTTTCCGGGAGTCGATCTCAAACCGGCCGCCGGGGGCCAGATCGAAGCTTTTTTCCATCCGGATCTGACTTTCTCCCGCCAGGACAGGGGAAAATGCCGTTAGAATCAACGCTGCCGCAACAAGGAGAACCGAACGAGACCTTCGATTGTTCATCATCATACTTTTTCCTCCGGAGGATCATGTATCCTGTCGAGCCGATGGCCGAAATCGTGATACTCAACAACTAGAACGTTCGCGAGGGGCGAATGGTTCCATTCCTTGATCCATTTCTGCACGGCCTGAGCCTGGGGTTGGCGGTTTCCATGCCGATCGGCCCGATCGGTGTGCTCTGCATCCAGCGATCCCTGGATAGGAGCTGGCTGCACGGTTTCACCACCGGCCTGGGAGCGGTCGCCGCCGACCTGATCTACGCTTTCGTGGCCGCCTCCGGAATCGGGCTGGTAAGCGGGTTTTTCGAAAGAAACGCCACATGGTTCAAGATTCCGGCGGCGCTGCTCCTGGTGTTCGTCGGGATCCGCCTGATCCGAGCCTCTCGGAAACGCCCGGAAAATGCTCCTGCGCGGGGCGGCCACCGGGGAGTCTTCATCGTGACGTTTTCATTGATGCTTTCCAACCCGCTGACCCTGGTGTTTTTCACAGCGGTGTTCGCCGCCCTCGGAGGAAGCGCCACTATCGCCGCCCCCGGCGCACGATGGATCCTGATCGTCGGCGTGGCCGCAGGGTGCCTTTCCTGGTGGGCCGTCCTGGCCTGGCTGGCCACCCGGCTCCGGCGCCGGTTGACCGCCGGGAGCTTCCTCTGGATCAACCGGTTGTCAGGGGCGTTCCTGATCGGATTCGCCGGCTACCTGGTCCTGTTCCACTAGCCCGCTTTATGCATCGCCGCGGATTCAGCCCGGTTCACCGGCCGGTTCTACCGGCGTTCCCACTGGGCAATCGCCTTCTCCGCGGCCGAGCGGATCGTCGGGTCTGGATCCTCCGACAGGATCTTCCTCATCACGGCGATCGCCTCCTCCAGGTCACCGCCGGCCGCCGCCCGGTAGGCGGCGCTCATTTCTTCCTCCAACCGCCGGTACTCGGTTTGCTTCCGGACGCGGTCCACGGTCGCCCGCACCCGCGCGCGCACGGAGGGATCGAGATCTTCGACCTCCAGGAGCGATTCCAGTTCCTTCAAAGCCCCGTGCAGATCGCCTTCGTTGAGTTTCGAGACCGCCGAATTGTAGCGATCGACCTGCCGGTTGGATTCGTCCGTCTCCCGCATCTCATCCGCCGAAGCCTGGAGCGTTTTCTTGAGAACCGGATCCCCCGTTTGTCGGATCGCCCTCTCCAGCAACGCCGCTCCCTGGTCCATCGCACCTTTCCGGGCATACTCGTTCGCCTGCTGCACATACCCGTTCACGATCATCTGTTCGGCGGCGGCCGCCAGGTCCTGCGCGTTCCTCCTCTTCAGAGACCGGTCCAAAACCTTTTCCGCCGTTTGCAGTTTGCCCGCCGAAACCTGCAGGACGATCAGGTCATACAAAATGTCGGTCCTGGAGGGAAGTTCGGCGGACGCCCGGGTCAACGCCCGGATCCCTTCCTCCACTCCGTCCTGGTCGTAGAAAAAGGTCTTTCCATACCCGGCGAGGGTTTCCGGATTATCGGGATCCTTCTCCAGCGCGCGCCGGAAGAGAGACCGGGCCTCCAGAAGGAGCGGCGGGGTGCCGTCCTTCGGATCGACGGACCCGGCGTCCCGCTGGATGAAGAGGTTCACCCGGTTGTGGCCCAGGAGGGTCAGGCCCCGGACGTTGCCTGGATCGATTTCCAGCGCCTGTTCGTATTCCAGCACCGCTTCCTCGGCCCTGCCGGTTTTCTCCTTCAAAAGACCGATGCTGACACGTGCGTCGGCCAAGCCCGGATCCAGCTTCAGCGCCCCTTCCAGGCGCTCTTCCGCGTTTCGAACCTGGATCGGATCGTGGTGCACCAGCAGGTCCCCCAGCCGGAACAGGAGTTCCGCCCTCGGAACCTCCGACAACTTGGTTCCCTCCTTGTTCAGCTTCAACTTCTTCTCGAACGTGTACTCCACGTATTCGAAGCTGCCGCCTCGTACGTAATTCTGCAGGGCCATGGCGATCTCCCCCCGGCCCATGCCGAACACCGCGGTCATCGCCTCTCCAGGGTCGTCCCCGGCGACGACGCTCCGGATCCATTCATCCAGGTGCTTCCGGTACTCGTCCCGATTCATGAGCATATGCACCAGGGCCCAGGATTGGGCGTAGAACGTTCGGGAGCCTTCGCTGCTGTGATAGTCGGGGGAGTCCGGAGTGACCGCGAACATTTCGTCCAGCCGCATCAGCGGATTCCTTCCCAGCCATTCCACGTGTTCCCTCGGTATCCGCCCGATCTCCGCCCGTCCGTCCCGAACCTGAAAGGTGCTGTAATACTCCGCCAGCCCTTCGTTGAACCAGAGAGGGAGATCCGGCAGGTTGTTCCGCACGAAGTCGTGAATATACTCGTGGTAAATCACGCTCATCGGCTCCTCGGAAGAGGACGCGTCGAACGCCAGGTAGTTTCCGTCGGAGGCGCTGATGAAATAACCGGCCAGATCTCCGGGCTTGCCGTCTTCTCCAATTTTGTACGGCCCGAAAGATTTTTCCGACCGGAACACGAAGATCCACCCGGGAACCGGCGACGAAAACCTGGCGCCGTGAAGGATCCTCCCCAGTACGTCCCGTAACCGCTCCAGGTTCATAGCGTAATGTTTCGTCGCGTTCTCTCCGGCGTTGCTGTAGAAGGTGAAGTGGGACGACTCCACCTTCACCCAGTGGGCTTTCACCTTCGGCAGGGCGGCGGTGGAACACCGAACGGCTCCGCTCAAGGCAAGGACCGCAATCACACACGCGATGCTTCCGACTGGTCTTCTCATCCGTTCACGCTCCAGGCTCCCCGAAGGCCAGCCGCTGCCTCAGCGCCGTCCGCCGCCGGACGGTGTTCACGTTCCGCACCGCCGTGGCCACGGCGCGATCTTGCCCGATCAGCACCACCAGGTTCCTCCCGCGGGTCAATCCGGTATACAGCAGGTTGCGCTGAAGCATCATGTAGTGCTGGGTCGAAAGGGGCAACACCACCGCCGGGTATTCAGATCCCTGGGACTTGTGGATCGTAATGGCGTAAGCCAGGGATACTTCGTCCAGTTCTCCCGGCTCATACACCACCCGGCGTCCGTCGAATTCGATTTCGAGGGTCCCTTCGACGGTGTCGACACGGTGAACGGCGCCGATATCGCCGTTAAAAACATCCTTGTCGTAATTATTGACGGTCTGGATCACCTTGTCCCCCTCGGCGAAGATCGAACCGAACCGCTCGATCTTCCGGGGCGGATCCGGGTTCAGCCGACGCTGGAGTTCCAGGTTCAGGGCCCGGGCGCCCAGCCCGCCACGATTCATCGGGGTCAGAACCTGCACCTGCCGGGTCGGATCCAGGCCGAACCGCCTGGGAATTCGGTTCACCACCACTTCCAGCAGCCGGTCCAGGATCTCTTCGGGGGTTTCGGCCGGAATGAAGTAGAAGTCTTCCCCTTCCTCCCGGGGCATTTCCCCGCGATTCACCTTGTGGGCGTTGACGATGATTTTCGACTCCGCCGCCTGCCTGAAAATTTCCGTGAGCCGGGCGACCGGAACCCGGCCGGACCGCAGAATATCCTGCAGCACCGAGCCGGGGCCGACCGACGGGATCTGGTCCACGTCCCCGACGATCAGGAGCGCGGCCCGGTCCGGCAACGCCCGGAGAAACTGGTTCATCAGCACTACGTCGACCATGGAGGCCTCGTCCAGTACCACCAGGTCGGCATCCAGGGTGTTCTCCGGCCCCCGGCGAAATCCGCCTGTTTTCGGATCCACTTCGAGGAGCCGGTGCATCGTCTTGGCCGGAAAGCCGGTGGACTCGCCCAGCCGTTTCGCCGCCCGGCCGGTCGGGGCGCAGAGCAGAATCGTTCCGTTCTTCACCGTAACGATCTTCAGAATCGAATTCACCAGCGTGGTTTTCCCGACCCCGGGCCCGCCGGTGATCACCACCACCTTTCGCCCCAGGGCCAGCGCCGCCGCTTTCCGCTGGGAAGGGGAAAGAGACAAGCCGGTTCTCTTCTCCACCCAGGGAAGCGCCCGGGACGGGTCGATCGGCTGCCAGGATGCGTACCCGGTCGTCAGGCGGCGGAGGTGGGCGTCGATTCCCAGTTCGGCCCGCTGCAGAGGGGTCAGCCAGATCCAGTCCTCCCCGTCCACCGGTTCTTCCAGCAGGTCGCCCTGCCGCACCGCCGCCAGGATCGCCGCCCGGACTGTCTCACCGGGTATTTCCAGCAGATCGATGCACTTCTCCACCAACTCTTCCCGGAGAGCGGCGCAGTGCCCCTGTTGAATCATCTCCCGAAGGACATGCACCACGCCGGCTTCGGCCCGGAGGGGGGAATCCTTCCTGAAGCCCAGGCTGGCGGCGATGGCGTCGGCGGTCAGGAATCCGATGCCGTGGATTTCCCGGGCAAGCCGGTACGGGTTCTCGGAAACCAGGCGAACGGCATCCTCTCCGTACGTCTTGTAGATCCGGACCGCCCGGGCCGAACCGACCTTGTGGGACTGGAGGAACACCATGATCTCCCGAACCGCCTTCTGCTCCGCCCAGCTCCGGGTGACCCCTTCCAGCCGTTTCTTCCCGATCCCGGGGAGTTCCCTCAACCGTTCCGGCTGTTCCTCGATGACCTGGAACACTTCCCGGCCGAACGCCTTCACCAGTTTCCGGGCGAAGTGCGGCCCGATCCCCTTGACCATCCCGGATCCCAGGTATCGCTCGATCCCTTCCAGGGAGGTAGGGGGAACGACCCGGATCTCCCTGGCCTTGAACTGAAGGCCGTGTTTCGGGTCGTTGACCCAGTCGCCCAGGCATTCCAGCGCCTCTCCCGGGTGGACCGACGGGAGGTTCCCGATCACGGTCAGGAGATCTCCGTGCCCAGGCACCTTCACCCGCAGCACCGCGAACCCGGTGTCCTCGCTGTGGAATGTCACGCGCTCCACCGACCCGCGCAGCCGGTCGACGCTCTTGGTCAAGCTCACCGGCTCATTCTATCTTACGGGCCGTCCGGATGTTGTAGAATGGCTCGATTCCAGTTGCGGAGCCTCCATGACCCAGCCTCCCCACAGTCCTGAAGCAGGTCGGCGGAACGAGCCGGATGATCCTCCGGGATTCTTGCGCAGGCTGGTCGGTCCGGATCTTCTGCACACCCTGGAAAAGGAGTTCCGGGATCTTTACCGATTCTACCTGGACACCGAGACCCGAGACCGTCTCGAAAGCATGTGGAAGATCCAGCGGGCGTTCTGGCTTCTGGGCTGGCTGCTGAAAAGCCTGCTGCTGAAACTCTCCCCCGCCCGAAGACTCCTCCTGATGCTGGCGATCCTGCTGAGCATCATGGGGTGGACGACACTCGATGTGGTGGGGTTCGCCATCCGTTACGACCTCCGCCCCTGGGGTTGTCTCCTCCTGCTGTTCATCCTGATGCTGGAATTGAAAGACAAGCTGGTGGCCAAGGACGAAATCCAGTTCGGCCGGCGGGTGCAGCAAGCGCTGATGCCCGAGAGGCATCCGGACATCCAGTCCTGGTCGGTCTGGAGTTGCTCCGAACCGGCCAACGACATCGGCGGCGACCTGGTGGACTACATCGCGCTGCCCCCCGGGCGGGTCGGCGTCGTTCTGGGAGACGTGGCGGGGAAGGGGCTGGGAGCGGCGTTGCTGTCGGCCAAACTCCAGGCCAGCCTGCGGGTCGTCGGGCCGGAGAGCCCTTCCCTCGACGAACTGGGCGCCAGGATGAACGCCATCCTCGGTCAGGACGGCCTGGACAACCGCTTCGCCACCCTGTTCTACGCGGAGATCAGCGACGACTCCGGCCATGTCCGTTACCTGAACGCCGGGCACAATCCGCCGTTCATTCTGCGCAACAACGGATCGGTGGACGAGCTTCCGGCCTCTTCTTTCCCTCTCGGGATGCTGCCTTCGGCCCGGTACCGGGAAGGCCTCCTGGAGCTGGATCCGGGCGAGATGATGCTGATCTATTCCGACGGGCTGCCCGAAGCCGTCGACGCCGAGGGAACCGAGTTCGGAAACCGGCGGATCCGGGCGTTGTTGACCGATCTGAAACAGGAAGAGATCGAAACCGCCGGACGGATGATCCTGGAGGACGTACGCGCTTTCCTGGGAACGGAGCGTCCCCAGGACGATCTCTCCATCATCCTTCTCCGCAGGGAGATGTAGAAATCGAACCGGTCAGGGTTTCGGTCGTCCCGCCGCTTCCAGGTAGACCGGAATCAGGAGTTCGAGAACCTCTCCCGCTTCCTCCAGAAAATCCCGGGAACCGACCAGCGCCTCCCGGGCGGGCAGATCGTACCGGCGTCCGATTTCGAACCAGACCCCGTGCATCCGAACATCGTCGAACGCCCCGTCCAGGTCGTGGTCGGACGTGAAGACCAGCCTGGATCCTTCCGGCCAGTCGACCGCCGCGTAGACCCGGAACCGCAAATCTCCGTCGGCGGCGAGCCGGACCAATCGTTCTCCTACCCCGTGGAAACGGCAGAGGAACTCGAACCGGCCGTACGCCGCGACCGACGTGTCAAAGCCCAGGCGGACCGAGGCGTGGTCCCGGTGGATACCGATATTCAGTTGCCCGCAGGCCTGGTACCCCTGGGTCTCCCTGGAAATCACCAGCCAGGTGCAGAACGGCTGATAGGAACGAGGCCAGTTCAGCCTGGGCTGGAAAAGGTGCAGACCGGTTCCCCCCGCCGACACCAGGCGAGGAAGCAACTCTTCCCCCAAAGCCCTGAGCGGCGGGTGGAACACTTCGATGATGGCCTGCCTTCGCCGGTCGGTATCGGGAATATCGAGAACATCCAGTCGGTGCGTCGGCAGGCCGCTGAATGGCTCCCGGCACATTTACGACTTCAACAGCAGCTTGACCTTCGCTTCGACCTTCACGCCGAAATCGTTCCCGTTGCTGTGGAGAAGAGAATCGACCTTCCCGTCGGGGCCGATCACGAAAACGGTCGGCGTGGCCGTCACCTTGTAAAGATCGGCCAGGGACCGGTCCTGGTCTTCCACCGTTTCGAACACCAGCCCCTGCAGTTCCATGAACTCCCGGGTCTTGGTCCTGGTGGCGGCATCGGTCACACGGGCGGCGGTAACGATGGTGACCTTGTCTCGATTCTCTTTGTACCACTTGTTGTACAGCGGCATCGCCTTTCTGCAATGAGGGCAATCCACCGACCAGAAAATCAGTAGACTGACGCCGTTCTTCGCGTACAGGCCGGACCATCTCTTCATCACACCGTCCCGGATGGAGGGCGCCTTGAAGTCGGGGGCGGTTTTCCCCACCATCTCCACGGAAGGGCTGTAGTCATCGAGACGGCCGTAGGTCCCCACTTTCCCGGTGTCCGCCAGGCGCCGGATCGCCCCTTCGAGATTCAACTTGTATTCCAGGTCCTGGAGAAGAGAGCCTCCGTTGGTCAGACGCAGGATCCCGGCCTTGTCCACCATTGCGATATGAGGCACCCGGCGGACTCCCAGCAACTGCCCGAGACGGAACTGGGCGTCCTCCAGAATCGGGACCTCGATTTTCAGGGCGGCCGACCGGGCCTGGATCGCGTCGGCGCCCATACCGGGGCGCGGTACCGCCACACCGAACAGCTCGATCTTATCCGTCCCCAGTTCCCGGACCAGGGCTTGAAGCTGGACGAAAACCTCCTCCGCCCGCTTGTTCTTGGGAATGAAGTAGTAAAAAAGAACCGGCTTTTTCCCCAGCACTTGGCCCAGATCGATTTCCGGCAGGCCGATTCCATGGGTGTTCAGGTTGGCGTAGGTGTAGGCGGGAAACGGCTCGTCGAACATCGCAGGTTCGACCCGCACCACCGATGGCTTCTTCGCCGGGGCTTCCCCCGGTGCGGCCGCGAAAAGAGGGGCGGCCACCCAGACCACCGCCAGGACCACCATGGTCGAAATCAGGCGCAACTTGGCAGAACTCATCCCAAAACCTCATTCATCAAGCGGAAAACCGATGGAAAGGAACCATTATACGGCAGTCCGGCCGAGGGAGCGAAGCCAGGTCCGGTCGGGCCAGGTCGGATACCCGGTTCAGGTTCACCGCCCCTTCCGGCCAGTCCAGGACCTGCACCGCGCTCCCCAGCCGGTTCAGCATCCTCCCGGCACCCTGGTCACCGGTCAACCCTTCCAGCTCACCCCAGAACTTTCTCGGAAAAAGCGCCGGAACTCCCAATATGCCTTCGTAACCTGCCGCTGCCGGAAATGGATCCTCCGAAGAACCGGACCGAGCGGCCCAGACCAGGCTGTCCAGCACGCCGGAGGTCAGAAACGGCTGGTCGCATGCCGCCAGGATCACCGCGTCCGGCGGGGGAGCGGCCTTTTTCGCCGACTCCGCCGCCGTCCGTACGCTGAAGGAAAGCCCCTGCCGGTAGTCCGGGTTGGCGACTACACCGGCTCCCAGCCGCTCCGCTTCGGCGCTCACTTCCCGGCCGTCGGCCCCGGTAACGACTGTGACATTCCGGACGCCGCTTTCCGTGCCCGCCCGAACCGCCCTTTCCAGCAGGGTCATCGAACCGAGTTTCACCAGCGGCTTGGAACGGCCCATCCGGACCGACTGCCCCGCCGCTAAAATAAACAGGTCGGCGACCATCGGTCGGCTACCTGGATTTCTCCAGGTATTTCAACAGTTCGCCGTCGGTCCCGAGGACCAGGATCGTACCGGTGTCCAGGGTCTCTTCCAGGGTGGTCAACGACTTGCTGAACCGGTAGAACTCCGGGTCCCGGCCGTACGCCCGGGCGTAAATATCCGCCGCCTCGGCGTCGGCCTTCCCCTTGATTTCCTCGGCCTTCCGGTACGCCTCGGAGGTGATCTGCTTGAGGAGTTTTTCCTGTTCGCCGCCGATCTTCGCCGCTTCGCCCTCCCCTTCGGAACGGAACTGCTCGGCGATCCGCTTCCGCTCGGAGATCATCCGGTTGTAGACCTCCTTCCGGACCTGTTCCACGTAGTTGATCCGCTTGAACCGGAAATCGAGAATCTCGATCCCCAGGTCTTCCACCCGGGCCTGGGAATTGTGGAGAACCTCCAGGGCGATCTCCGCCCGACCGCTCTCCACGATGGAAAACTCCTCTCCGGAGGTCATGTCGTCCTCCCCTGCGGCGAAGGAGCGGTCGGTGGTCCGCACCAACGCCAGCAGGTCATGGTTGGCCACCGCGTTCCGGGTTTCCCCGTCCAGGATATCGTCCAGCCGGGACTGGGCGCCCCGTTCGTTCTTGACCCGCTGGAAAAACTTCAGAGGGTCCACGATCTTCCACCGGGCGTAGGTGTCCACGTAAATGAACCGTTTGTCCCTGGTCGGAACCTGGTTCCGTTCACCATCCCACTCCAGGAATCTTTTCTCGAAGAAATTGGCTGTCTGGATGAACGGGGTTTTGATTTTCAGACCCGGCGTGGAGATCGGCACGCCGATCGGTTTGCCGAACTGAGTGATCACCACCTGCTGAGTCTCGTTCACGACGAAAAACATGCCGCCGAATACGCCGAGGAGCAGCAGGACGGCCACAATCGCCAGGAGAACACCAACGCGCTTCATCATTTCGCCTCCCCGCTCAGGTTCAGAAGGGGTAGAAGCCCTTTCATGTCCTTGTCCAGAACCACCTTCCGCTGCACTTTCGGATAGACCCGGCTCATGGTTTCCAGGTACATCCGCCTCCGTGTGACCTCCGGCGAACGCCGGTACGCCTCCAGCAGGGCGTTGAAGGCGGCGATGTCGCCCTGGGCCCGGTTGACCCGGTCGGTGGCGTACCCTTCCGCCGCCTGCACCGTCCGCTCCGCCTCGCCCTGGGCCTTGGGAATCACCTTGTTATACAGCGAACGGGCTTCGTTGATCCGCCGCTCCCGCTCCTGCTGGGCCTGGTTGACTTCATTGAAGGACGGCTTCACTTCGTCCGGCGGCGTCACGTTCTGCAGGACGATCTGGTCGACCCGGATCCCCGTTTCGTATTGGTCGCACAGCTCCTGCAAAAGCACTTTCGCCTCGTCGGCCACTTCCTGGCGGCCGGTAGTGAGTACTTCGTTGACGCTCCGGTCGCCGATCACCTGCCGCAACACCGCCTCGTTCATGTGCCGGAACGTCTTCTCCATCCGGCGGACTTTGAACAGGAAGTTGTACGGATCGGTGATCCGGAACTGGGTGATCCACTCCACGTCGGCCACGTTCAGATCGCCGGTGAGCATGAGCGATTCGTCTTCGTAGTTGCCCGACGAGTACTCGCTGCGAACCCCGGCCCGGTGGGTCCGGAAGCCGAATTCAGCCTTGAGTTGCCGCTGCACGGCGACCTTCATCACCGACTCCACCGGGTAGGGCAGCTTGAAATGGAAGCCGGGCTCCCGTGTGCCCACATACTTCCCAAAGCGGAGGATCACGCCGACCTCCTCGGCCTCCACCGTGAACCACATGCTCCACCCCAGCACGAGTACCAGCAGTACCAGGACGGCGCCAAACACACCGCGCACCGGTATCTTCGGAGGTTGCAGATTCCTGACGTCGATCACACGCGGACCATTGGATTGCATCCCGATCTCCTCCCCCTTTGCCCGCTTTATGCATGAAGCGGGTTAGCGAGCCTTTTTACCCGATCTTCCAACCCGACGCGGCCACGACGGTCTATCTTTCGAATACCAGGGAAACGCGGCCGACGATCTCTAGTCTACCCCAGACGATCCTCTTTACCCATGGGGCGCCGGTCTATTCGCACCGGTGCCGGAGAAAAAGGCCTCCCCAAAAAGATCGCCACGTTTTTGATGCGTCCCGTCCCCTCTTTCCGATCCGGCTCCGGCTTCTGCCCCGGTCACGGTTTCGTAATTTCGCCTACGGATTGAGAGGCTGACTTCCGCTCCCTGCGACCCTATATTCGAAGCGTGAAAGAACTGCCAACAGGGACACGACATGGCTAAAATCGAGGTGCGGTGCCCGGCCTGCAACCATGATTACGTCCTGGAGCGGGAAAACCTCCCGAGAGGAGGAGGGGAGATTCCCTGCCTCGCCTGCGGAGCGATGATTCCCGTAACCGTCCCGCCCCGGCCGCGAGTCGCCGGAACCGTCCATGCCGGAGCTGTTCACGGGAAGCCGAAAAGCGGTGCGCCCCGGCAGCCTGCCGCCCCGCCCCCCCGTTCCTCCCAGGAGCAGGAAGAGGTTGTCTGTCCTAGATGCCACCTCCATTTCCGTCCCAGAACCGAACTGGCCACCGATCCGCAGGAAACCCGGCAGACGGTCCTGGTGGTGGAAGACATGGAATACTTCCGCCGGATCGCCCGGGACGCTCTGAGCGAAAAATACGATGTCCGCACCGCGGAATCGTCCGAGGAGGCTCTGCGGATCATTCGGGCCGGAGGGATCGACCTTCTGGTGCTGGATCTGACCCTGGACCAGGACGGCGGCGGCATGGGGATCCTCTCCCGGCTTCAGCCGAAACCCTGTCCGATCCTGATCTTCACCGCCGCGGACGAATCGGAGATGTACGGAGAACGGTGGGAAGAACTGAAGAAATTTGGAGCCGACGATCTGGTCCTGAAAGGGATGAACGTCGGCGATTCCCTGAGCAAGAAGGTGGGGGAGATGCTCGGGGAACCCTGGGACGCCGAAGAGATCCGCGTCCAGGGTTGACCCGAAACGTTCCACCACCGTCCCCGAGCATTAACCCTGATCGAACAATCATTCGCGAGTGAAAACGTGTCAGAGTGCGCCAGGC
>CAZZIV010000007.1:0-29609 GCA_964654385.1 uncultured Acidobacteriota bacterium
CACCTCTTCGACCTCCCCCCTCTGTTGAACATGGATGTGAATCAGAGGCGGCCCGTAGCCGGTCGAAGAAACCGGATGCCCGCCTTTCCGAGAATCTTGAGCCCCGGGAGCCATCTCCCCCGGACACCTCTTCGACCTCCCCCCTCTGTTGAACATGGATGTGAATCAGAGGCGGCCCGGCTCGTTCAGCTCCCGGCCGAGATCTTCCAGTAACGCCTGTACGTCGCCGCAGTCTTCCTCCAGCACGTAGGCTTCTTCTGTACTTTCGGGCCGGTCGACGGGTTCCGGACGTAGTTTTCGGGCGGCCCTGAGTTCCGCTTCTTTCCTCCGATACTCGATCAGAAGCCGGCGGGACAGCCGCACCAGTTCGTAATGCTGGAACGCCCGCCGGATCGCGACCCTCAGTTCGGATTCGTCGTAAGGTTTTGTGAAATAGCGGTAGACCTCGCCCTCGTTGATCGCCTGCACCGCGTTTTGAATATCGTGCTGTCCGGTCAGCATCATCCGGATTGTGTCCGGATAATTTTTGTGAACCACCTTCAGGAGGTCGCTGCCGCTCATCTCCGGCATCTGCTCGTCGGAAATGACGACCTGTACCTTCTGTTCGGCCAGAATTTCCAGCGCACGGCGACCGGAGTCGGCGGTAAGGAACCGGAACGGTTCCTTGCGAAATGTCCGTTCCATCGCTTGCAGCACATATGCTTCGTCGTCCACGAAAAGAACCGTCTTTTCCATGACTCGATCTCCCTTGCAGGGCTCCGCTTCCGAAGGCCGGGCCTCCAGGTTAGTGGGGGACCAGTACCCGTATCGGTTGGACGATACCGACTCCCTCCGCGAAGTTATGCAACCGCTTCAGCAGCGGGAAAGAAATTTCCTGTCCTTTGGGGACCAGCAGAATGTCCGTACAGGTGTGAACCTCCTGGTCGGTGATCATCCCCACCCTCAAGTCGTGAATCCCCACGGTTCGGACGGATCGTTCGCCGGTTTGGATCTCTAAAGACTTGAGTATGTTCAGAATCTGTTCCGGATGACTTTCCTGGGAGTTGGCCAGCCGTTCGATCGCTTTTTTTCGATGTTCTCCCCCCGCGATGAGCCGATCGTACGCGATCACCGTCCGGAGGATCTGCGCTCCCTGCCGGTCCGGCGGCCAGGTTTCGAACGGCCGACGGGCTATCTCGTCGTCCCAAGCCATCATTTGGCCGGCGACCATACGGGCGACGGGTTCCAGACGGGGTATGTTTGAAAGGAGCTTTTCAGCGACGGCGGGATGTTCCTTGTACATCGCTTCCTCTTCCTCGGACAATTCCTGGCCGGCCAGCATTTTGCCCAGCGTATCGGTGGGGAGAGTGATGCATCCGACCTGGGACAGGAGAGCCGCCACTCCGAACTGCCATGCGTCTTCCAGCCCCAGGGTTCCGGCAATCTCTTCCGCGTAGGTCTTCATCCTGGAGGCGCTGCTGAACGCGGCCGGGTTCACCATGCTCAGCACTTCGGTCAGCATCTTGATGGCGCCGCTCAGAGTGTTCTCCAGGAGCGATTTTTCCGCGGTGAGCAGGCGGTGCTGCTCCAGGGCGCTTTCCAGTGTGGAAATCAGAGAATCGGTAGGACAGGGTTTGGTGAGGAACCGAAAGATGTGTCCCTGATTCACTGCCTGGATCGCCAGGTCCAAGTCCGAATGTCCGCTCAGAATCAACCGGACGCTGTTGGGGCAGATGTTTCTCACTTGCGCGAGGAATTCGCTGCCGTTCATGCCGGGCATCAGCATATCCGACATGACCACGGCGTACGGTCCGTTTTCCGCTACGGCCTTCAGCCCGGCTTCTCCGCCCACGGCGGTGTCCAGTTCCTTCCATTTCTTCCGGAGTTGCCTCCGCAATCCGTCCAGAATCGCGGGCTCATCGTCCACAAGCAGGATCTTCCGGTTCACGCCGCTTCTCCGTCGGCTATAAGACCGGCGCAGAGTTCCCTCCATTCGTCCCAGCGGTTCAGGACGCCCACCTTTTCCAGGTAGTTTTCATCGGCGTGAGAGGAACCTCCTCCCTGGCGCAGAGTGCGGGAGAAGACATCGGCGGCGTGGACGACGGTCAAGGGTTGTAGATCCTCGCTGGGAGCTTCCGAAGGGGTCGCGTGGAAGGCGACCGCCTCGAGAATGTTGTCCGGAAGTCCCCACAATCCGATCATGTACGCGCCGATTTCACCATGGCCGGCGCCCAGGTGTTTCCGCTCCAGCTCGGAAATCGCCAGGGTCGAACCGTTCTGTTCCAGGAGAACCCGATCGTACTCTTGGGGTATGTTTCCAAGGAGAATCAGTTTTCCAAGGTCATGGAGAAGAGCCGCCATAAACGTGTTATCGATTTCATGCCTTTCGAATCCCGCGTTTTTTGCCAGTAACCGGGCGAAACCGGCGGTTTCGAGGCTGTGGCTCCAAAGAGACTCCAGGAAGGAGGCCTCCGTATCAGAGCCTTCGAACGTAGAGAACACATCGGCCGCCAGGATCAGCGCGTTGATCGTCTCGAGGCCGAGGAAAGTCACCGCTCGATCCATGGTCGTGATCTTGCCCATCAATCCGAAGTAGGCGGAGTTGACGATCTTGAGAATCTGGGCGCTCATTCCCACATCCCGGCTGATCAGTTCTCCGATCATTTTCATAGAGCAGTTCGGTTTCTGGAGTTCCTCCACCACATCCTGGAACAGCTTTGGGAGACTGGGAAGAGTGGTGGTCTGGGAGACGAGTGCCTCCAGCTTCTCGTCGCTCAGCAGTTTCCGGAGAGAAGTCGCCCGCCGGATCGTTTTTTGGAGGGTCTCCTGGTCGCATGGCTTGGCGAGAAACTGGTGGCTGGGACCGATCGCCCGAAGGATCGATTCCATTTCCGAGTGGCCGGATAGAATGATTCGGATCGTATCAGGGTATTCAGCTTTGATTTTATAGAGGAGTTCCGCGCCGTCCATACCCGGCATTCTCATGTCGGAGACGACGATCTGGCACGGAGAGGCCTTCATCCGCTCCAGGGCGTCCTGGCCGCTCTCGGCGAATTCCATCTCCCATTCTTTTCGCATCGGCCGGAGCATTCTCCGGAGGCCGCTCAGGATGTTCGGCTCGTCGTCGACGAAAAGAATACGGGTGGGGGCGCTCATCAGGGGACCTCCGTATCTCGCTTCGCCCAGGGCGAAAATTTCCTCCTAAAACATAGTGTATAGAGAGCGAAGGATCAAGTAATAAAAGAAATATAAGGAATAAAATATACCAACTTGGTGGATAAAGTCGTTCGTGGCCGGGCCGATAGAGAGGTGGAGACCTCGAACCGGCAAAGGAGTCCGCCTATGGACAAAGAGAAAAGGTTTCGTCGCTGGACCCGGAATCTCATAGCGAAACACAGGGAACTCGGCCGGAATTACCGCGCCGCCGCGGAGGGTGAACGGCGACTGGCACTGGTTCTCCAGGCCGGACGGCTGGGGGCATGGGAGTGGAATCTCGCCGACGATGAATTCCGATTCGACGACCGATGGCTGGAAATGACCGGGTACGCGCGATCCGACCTGGAAGATCGCGGGCGGATCATGCAGGAACTGATCCATCCTAAGGACTGGAACCAGGCGTGGAAGGAAATGCAACTTCACATTGCGGGGAAATCGGACTTCTTCGAAGCCGAGCACCGCATCCGACATGCGTCGGGAGATTGGCTTTGGGTCGTGAACATGGGCCGGGTCATGGAGTTCGACAAACACGGAAAGCCGTTGAAAATTTTCGGGGTTCAATCGGTCATCGAAGCAAGAAAGGAACGGGAACTGGAACTTGCGTCCCGAGAAAGAATGCGTTCCGCCGTGGCTGAATTGAGCCGTTCGGCTCTTGAAAACCATGATTACGAAGCTGTTTTTCAAGAGGCGGTGGACATGGTGACCCGGGTTTTGAATCTTCCCTACGCGGTTATTCTTGAGCGGGACGCCGGGAAGCGGTGTTTCCTTTACCGTGCCGGGAAAGGGTGGAGCCGGACCCCGGATCTCGCGAAGCCGATCGAAGATTCCATGAAAAACGATGTCGGATTCACGTTGCGAGCCAGTGGAACCGTACAGTTCGAGAGCCTGGCGGAGGAGACCCGGTTCACCGCCAACGATCTACTGCGAGAGGAGGGTATTGTCACCGGGATCGAAGCTCTGATCGGCCGAAAGGCCGGACGGTGGGGGGTTCTGGCTGCCTATGGCGCCAAGGAACGCCGGTTCGGTCCGGAAAAGTCCCGTTTCATGAGCAGCGTGGCGGGTGTTCTCGCCGACGCGATTCATATCCACAATCTCCAAGACGAACAACAGCGCCTGATCGCACTGGCGAATGAGAAATCGAGGGAGCTGAGCTATCTCGCAACGGCGATCGAGCAGACCAACGATACCATCGTCATCACCAAAACCGACGGTACGATCCAGTACACCAACCCGGCGTTCGAAACCATTACAGGATACACCCGAAAGGAAGCGGTCGGAGGGAATCCGCGGGTACTGAAAAGTGGGGTTCATGACGACGCCTTCTACAGGGACCTGTGGGGAACGATCCAGTCCGGGAAGGTATGGACCGGCCGGTTTGTGAACAAGCGAAAAGACGGCGCGTTGTTCCATGAGGAGGCGACGATATCACCGATTTTTGACGATACGGGAGAGGTCGTGGCCTACGTCGCGGTGAAAAGAGATATTACCGACCATGTGGCGTTGGAATCCCAGTTGAGGCAATCCCAGAAGCTGGAGTCGATCGGTCAGTTGGCCGCCGGGATCGCCCATGAAATCAATACACCGATCCAGTTCGTCGGGGATAATGTGCGGTTCCTGAAAGACGCGTTCCAGGATATGAAGGTTCCGCTGGATGTGTTCGCCGCCGCCCTGGCGAGAGCCGGAGGGGTGGGGATCTCCCAGGAGGATGTCCGCCTGATTCGCGAGGCGATGGAGGAGGCGGACATGGAATACCTGGAAGAGGAGGTCCCCTCGGCGATCGATCAGTCGGAGGAGGGGGTCGCCCGGGTGGCGAAGATCGTGCGGGCGATGAAAGAGTTTTCCCATCCGGGAGACGAGAAGACGCCGACGGACCTCAACCGGGCGATCGAAAGCACTATCACGGTGGCGAAGAACGAATGGAAGTACGTGGCGGAATTGGAAACCGACCTGGCCCCGGCCCTCCCGCCGGTCCCCTGCATTCCGGGTGAGTTCAACCAGGTGATCCTGAACATGATTGTGAACGCCGCCCACGCCATCGCCGAGGGCCGTTCCGACGAGTCGACGGAGAAAGGCGTCATCACCGTGAGTACGCGGCAGGTCGGGGAGGAAGTCGAAATTCGTCTTTCGGATTCCGGCTGCGGGATGCCGGAAACCGTGCGTGAACGGATCTTCGACCCGTTCTTCACCACCAAGGAAGTCGGAAAGGGGACCGGGCAGGGGCTGAGCATCGCCCATTCGGTGATCGTCAACAAGCACGGCGGCAGGATCGACGTGGAGTCGGAAGAAGGGAAGGGGACGACCTTCTTCATCCGCTTGCCGATCACCGAAGAGCCGGCAACCTCCCTGGAGGCTGAGGCGGGATAGCCTACACAGGCCATTCCTCGTTTTCGCAGAACCAGGTCGCGATTTCCCTCCGGAGGCGGATGGTATCCGCCGGCGTGTGTTTGAGGATCCGTCGCAGGCCGGAGAGGGCCATCTTCAGGTCGTCCCCTTCCAGGGTTCCGCTCAACAGGGAACGGGCGTCGGTTTCGATCCGGCTCATGGCGTCCCAACAGTACAGGGAGGCCAGTTTCCCCAGGATGCCGGCCGCCTCCTCGTTCCCTTTCTCTTTCAGCTTTCGAGCGCGGAGGATGGCCGATTCCATGGCGTACGCTTCCATGACCAGGTTGGCCAGGTAGCCGATGACCTCTTCATGGGCCCAGATGTTCTTCAGCTTGTCCCCCAGCGTTTTCCCCAAGGCCCCCGCCGTGAGTTGAACCGTTTTCCGGGCCGCCAGGGTCAGCTTCTGCTCCTCACCCAGGAACCGTTCTTCCTGGTCGGCGTCCAGTTCCGGGAAGCCGATCAACTCTTCCACCAGTTCCTTGGCCCGGGCGAACAGGGGGATCCTGTTCTTGGCGGCCCGCTTCATCACCTCGCCGCCGATGACGATCCGGTTGATCTCGTTGGTTCCCTCGAAGATCCGGTTGATGCGGGAATCCCGGTAGTACCGCTCGGCAGGGTACTCGCTGGTGAAGCCGTAACCGCCGTGAATCTGGACCGAGTGGTCCACCACCTTGTCCAGAACTTCCGAGCAGAAGACCTTCAGAATGGAGCATTCGGTCAGGTATTCCCGGACAGCGGTATCGATCACCTTGTTGTCGTAGTCCGGGTCGGACTTATCCAGGGTGGCGATTCTCTGGTCGATGTAGCCGGCGGTTCGGTAGACCATGGAACGGCCGGCGTAGATCTTGCTGAGGGCGTTGGCGATTTTCTGTTGGACCAGGCCGAAATTGGAAATCGATTGCCCGAACTGCTTCCGGGTCTTGGCGTACTCCACTGCCTCGTGCATGGCGTAGAGGGCGCCGCCGGTAGCGCTGGCCGCCAGCTTGAACCGGCCCACGTTCAGGATATTGAAGGCGATCCGCGCCCCTTTGCCGGCCTCGCCCAGGAGGTTTTCCACCGGGACCCTGGCGTCTTCCAGAACTACCGAACGGGTGGAGGAACCTTTGATCCCCATCTTCTTTTCTTCGGCGCCGACGCTCAGCCCTTCGGTTCCCTTCTCGACGATAAAGGCGGTGAACTGTTCGCCGTCGATCTTGGCGAACACGATGAACAGGTCGGCGAACCCGGCATTGGTGATGAACAGCTTCTCCCCGTTCAGGATGTAATGGGTCTTTTCGGCGTTCAGTGTCGCGGTGGTGCGGGCCGCCATGGCGTCACTGCCGCTTCCCGCTTCGGTCAAGGCGTACGCCCCGATAATTTCGCCGGAGGCCAGGCGGGGGAGGTACTTGTCTTTCTGTTCCTTGGTGCCGAAGTAGACGATCGGCAAGGTGCCGATGCCGGTATGGGCGCTGAAGGCCACGTTGAAAGAACTGCTCTCGGTGATCGATTCGGCCAGGAGCATGCTGGTCGCCTTGGTCTGGGCGAAACCGCCGTACTCCTCGGGAAGATCCACCCCGAGGAGGCCCAGTTCGCCGGCTTCCTTCAGGAGCTTCACCATGACGCCGTCCGCCAGGGTTTCCACGTCTCCCAGGATCGGGTGCACGCTTCCCTCCATGAAATCCTTGGCCAGCTGGGCGATCATGAGTTGATCTTCCTCGAATTCCTCGGGGATGAAGATCTCGCCGGTTTCGGCTTCTTCCACGAGGAAATTACAACCCCGGATGGTGTTCTGTTCAGCTTGATCGGTGGCCATCTCTTTTCCTTTCCTTCCTCAGCGGGTTCCGCCTGTTCCTAATTTAGTCCGCCAGCTCGAACAGTCCAGCGGCGCCCATTCCGCCTCCGACACACATGGTGACCAGTCCGTACCGGCTCTTCGCGCGCTTCATTTCGTGGAGAATCTGGGTGGTCAGCTTGGCGCCGGTGCAGCCCAGGGGGTGTCCCAGGGCGATCGCCCCTCCATGGACGTTCACCTTCGTCGGGTCGAGGTCGAGCCGCCGGATCACCGCCAGCGACTGGGCGGCGAACGCCTCGTTCAGTTCGATATGGTCGATATCGGTCAAGGCGACTCCGGTCTGCTGCAAAAGCTTCGGAACGGCGAAAACCGGTCCGAGTCCCATCACCTCCGGGTCCACGCCGGCGGTGGCGTAGCCTGCGTAGCGGGCCAGCGGCTTCAGGCCGTTTCTCTTCACGAAGCCGGCGCCGGCCAGGAGGACCGCCGCCGCGCCGTCACTCGTCTGGCTCGAGTTCCCGGCGGTCACCGTTCCACCGGCTTTGAAAGCCGGCTTCAGCTTCGAAAGCGCCTCCAGGGTGGTGTCGGCCCGGGGACCTTCATCGACCTGGAAGACGGTCTCGCTGCTCTTGCTCTTCGGCCCTTTTCCGGCGGGAACGGTTCGCACCACCGTGACCGGCGTAATCTGCTCCTCGAACCGGCCGTCCTCGATCGCCGCCAGCGCCCGCCGGTGGCTCTCCAGGGAGAAGGCGTCCTGCTCCTCCCGGGTGATGCCGTCTTCTTCCGCCACCCGTTCGGCGGTCAGCCCCATCCCCAGGTACGCTCCCGGACGCTCCACGGAAAGGGATGGGTTGGGGGAAAAACCGATGCCTCCCATCGGGATCATGGTCATCGATTCGGCGCCGCCGGCCAGGACGCATTCCGCGGTGCCGGAAGCGATCTTCAGCGCGGCCACGTGGATCGCCTCCAGCCCGGACGAGCAGAACCGGTTCAGGGTCATGGCGCTGACGGAGGTGGGCAACCCGGCGAGCAGGCCGATCTGCCGGGCCACGTTCATTCCCTGGGGGCCCTCCGGAAAGGCGCAGCCGAAAATGACGTCCTCCACCTGGTCCGGGGCGATCCCGCCGGCGGCCAGCAGGTCTTTCACCACCGCCGCCGCCATGTCGTCGGGCCGGGTCTCGGCCAGCCGGCCCTTTTTGGCCCGTCCCACGGCGGTACGGCGGGCGGCTACGATAAAGGCTTCCTGCATATCGATTTCTCCGTTTCTAGTTCCTGAGAGGTTTGCCGGTTTTCAAAAGAGCCTGGATCCGTTCCAGGGTTTTCCGTTCGCCCAGAAGCCGAAGGAACGCTTCCCTCTCCAGGTCCAGCAGGTATTGTTCACTGACGAGCCGGGTGCCGGTCAGGTCGCCGCCGCACAGGATGTGCGCTAGCTTCCCGCCGATTTTCCGGTCATAGGCGCTGATGAAGCCGCCTTCTTCCATGTTGAAGAGGCCGATCTCCAGCGCCGCCTTTCCGGCGCGGCCCATCACCGGGATATCGGTCCGGGGCGCGCCCGGCCGGTACCCCTCCCGGACCATGGAGAGGACCGTCTCCTTGGCGTCGCCGATCAATCGGTCCGGGTTCATGGTGATCCGGTCCGAGTCCCGGAGGAAGCCCAGTTCCTTCCCCTCCACGGCGCTGGTGGCCACCTTCGCCATGCCGATGGTTTCGAACGTCTTCTGGAGAGGGGTCAGCAGCCCTTCCGTGCCGGTCCAGCGCTCCAGGTTGCGCAGGTAAAGTTCCTTGGTTCCGCCGCCCGCCGGAACGACGCCGGCGCCGACCTCCACCAGTCCGATGTAGGTTTCGGCGGACGCCCGCACCCGCTGACCGTGGAGCGTGAACTCCGCGCCGCCGCCGAGGGCCATCCCGAACGGCGCGACGACCACAGGTTTCTTCGCGTACTTCATGCTCATGGTGGCTTGCTGGAAGGCGCGAACCATCAGGTCAAGCTCCTCCCAGTTCTGTTCCTGGGCTTCCATTAGAATCATCATCAGGTTGGCGCCGACGGAGAAATTGGAGCCCTGGTTCCCGATCACCAGCCCGTCGAAGTTCTTCTCCACTTCGGCGTGGACCTTCCTGACCAGGCCGATGATGTCCCCGCCCAAGGCGTTCATCCTGGAGTGGAACTCGAAGCAGGCGACCCCGTCGCCCAGGTCCACCAGGCTCGCGCCGGAATTCCCCAGTCGCTCGGCGCCGGCCTTTTTCAGGAGGGTCAGTTTGATTTTCGAGGGTTCGAACGGTTCCTCCCGGTAGGAGCCTGCGGCCGGGTCCCAGGTTCCCACGGCGCCGTCTTCCAGGGTGTAGAAGCGCGGATCGTCCCGTTCCAACAGCTTCCGAACCCAGGAGGGAAGTTCCAGTCCGTCGGCCTCCATCCGCTCGGCCACCTTCGCGACGCCCAGCAGGTCCCAGATCTCGAACGGGCCTTTCTTCCAGCCGAACCCCCAGCGCATACCGTCGTCGATCGGCCGGACGGTGTCGCAGATCTCCCCGACCCTGCAGGCGCAGTAGAGCAGGAAGCGGTTCAAGGTTCTCCAGGTGAACTCGGCCCCTTTCCCCTTCCCGAACGCCAGCGCCGCCATCCGTTCGGCCAGGGGGCGGTCACGGATCGCGTCCACTTCGGGGAATTTCGGCTGGATCCTGGGACGGTATTCCAGGGTGGCCAGGTCCAGTGTGAGGATCTCTTTCTTCCCGTCCTTTCCCCGGCTCTTCTTGTAGAACCCGCCGCCGGTCTTCCCGCCCAACAGCTTCTTCTCGAGCATTCTTTCCAGGACCGGCGGGGTGGTGAACAGGTCCCGGCTTTCGTCGTCCGGGCATCTCTCGTACACGTTGCGGGATACCGCCACGAAGGTATCCAGGCCGACCAGGTCGGCGGTGCGGAAGCTGGCGCTCTTGGGCCGTCCGGTCAGAGGGCCGGTCAGGGCGTCCACCTCTTCCACGGTCAGGCCGAGTTCCTCCATCGCCCGGATCGCGTCCAGCAGGCCGAAGACGCCGACCCGGTTGGCGACGAAGTTCGGCGTGTCCCGGGCCAGGACCACCCCTTTGCCCAGGCGAAGATCGACGAATTCGGCCATCTCCTGGACGATCCTCGGGTCGGTGTCCGGCCCCGGCACGATCTCCAGGAGGTGCAGGTAGCGGGGGGGGTTGAAGAAGTGGGTGCAGAGGAAATGCTTTCGGAAGCTTTCGTCGAGCCCTTCGCACATCGCCGCGACGGACAGCCCGGAGGTGTTGGTGGAAACGACGGCGTCTTCCCCGCGATATTCCGCCGCCCGGGCCAGGACTTTCTTCTTGATCTCCAGGTCTTCCTTGACCACCTCGATGATCCAGTCGGCGTCCCGGATCCGGTCCCAGTGGTCTTCGAAATTCCCGGTGGTGATGAGGCCGGCCAGTTTCTTGTGGAAGAACGGATCCGGTTTTGTCTTCAAGGCGGCCTGGACGGCGCCGTTCACGATCCGGTTCCGGACCTCCGGGCTTTCCAGGGTCAGTCCCTTGGCCTCTTCTTCAGGAGTCGTCTCTTTCGGGAGGATATCCAGGACGATGGAGGGGATCCCGGCGTTGGCCAGGTGGGCGGCGATCGCCCCGCCCATGACGCCGCTGCCAAGAACCGCGGCCTTCTCGATCTTCCGTGCCATGCGTGACCTTTCCGTTCCTCCGGCCGACGATGCCGGGAAAATGAATAATATTCAATAAGATAAGTTTGGATCGGATCGGTCCCGGCGTCAAGCCTTCCAGACAGAAGTTCTGTAAAATATTATTAATAAAAAAGATAGTGTGAGTATATTGTCATTTGAATTTGTTTCCCTGGAGCCATAAACTGTGACTATATTGAATACTATTCATATCTGAATGCGAGGAGTACCGTGGTCGAACCGCCGGGAGACAATTTGGAATCGTCCTCTAGCCGAAAGGCTCGCAAGCAGGACAAGCGGCGCCGGATCCTGGAGGCGGCGGTACGGTTGTTCGGCTCCGGCGGGTTCTACAAGACCCGGATCGGCGATATTGCCAAGTCGGCCAACGTGGCCACCGGAACGGTCTACACCTATTTCGAGTCGAAGGAGACGATCCTCCACGCGGTTTTCGACGAGTTCATGGGCCGGTTCCTGGCGGCGGGGAGGGGAGACCTGGAAGGATGCGCCGGCGCCCGGGAACGGCTGCAACGCATCGTGGAGCTTCACCTGGAAAGCCTGGGGGAGGACCGGGATCTGACCACCGTTTTCCAGATCGAACTCCGACACTCCGTCCGGTTCATGGACCTCTACAGCCGCAGCAGGCAGTTGAAGGAATACTTCCGGCTGATCGATGAGATCCTGAAGGAAGGCCGGGAAGAGGGAGTGTTCCGGCAGGGCCTGGATACCTGGTTCGCCACTCGGTGCATTTTCGGCGTCCTGGACGAGGCGGTCACCAACTGGGTACTCAGCGACCGGAACTATCGCCTCTTGTCCGAATCCGATTCGCTCGTCGATTTCATCCTGAACGGGCTCGGTTAACCCGCTTTATGCACGAAGCACCTACTGCGGAGCCGAAACTGCAGTCATCTCGGGCATCTTCGGTTCCTCGCCACGGTCCCTCATGCATAAACCGGATTAGGGGTTTCTCCTTCCCTTTGATTCAACCCGGCGGCGCCCTGCGTCCTCCTTCAGGGAAGCCGGGACGGAACCGTGGTTTGCCCTGGATCGCCCGATTGGCTCTACAATGGCCCGGTGATGAGCGCTCCGAACGTCATTTCCAACCCGAGCCCGTCCCGCCGGCTTCCCCCGGTTCAGCGCTCCATGGAGCCGCTGATTTTCCATCGGCGGGTGGCGGGCTACGAGGCGACTCCGCTGCGAAGGCTCGCCGGCCTCGCGGGGAGGCTGGGGATCCGGGACCTGCTGGTGAAGGACGAATCGGACCGTTTCGGCCTGAATTCGTTCAAGATCCTCGGCGATTCCTGGGCGATCTACCGGCTCCTCAGCCGGAAACTCGGCCTGGCCCTGGGCTCCTGGGAAGGGCTGGAGGAATTGTACGCCCTCCTGGAACCGCTCCGGCCGCTGGAACTGATCGCCGCCTCCGACGGGAATCACGGCCGGGCGGTGGCGAGCATGGCGGAGCGGCTGGGGATCTGGGCCCGGGTGTTCGTGCCGGAAAACACCGGGCCGTTCCGGATCGACGCGATCCGATCTCACGGCGCCGAGGTGATCGTGACGAACGGAACCATGGACGAGGCGGTGGCGGCGGCGGCCGCCGCCGAGCGGGCCGGGGCCGGGATCCTTGTGCAGGACACCGGCCGGGGGCGGATCCGGGAGATTCCAGGCTGGATCATGGACGGATATGACACCCTGTTCCAGGAAGTCGATGAGCAGATCATGGAAGCCGGGGCCGGGCGGCCCGACCTGATGCTGGTGCAGGTCGGCGCCGGATCGCTTGCCGCGGCGGCGATCCGGCATTACGCCTCCCTCGGAGCGGGATTCATGCCGCGGATCCTGGGAGTGGAGCCGGAGGGTGCGGCGGCGGTGCCGCCCTCCCTGAAGGCGGGAGAGCCGGTGCCGGCCGCCGAAACCCGGGCTTCGCTCATGGCCGGTATGAACGGCGGAACGCTGTCGGCCGGCGCCTGGCCCTGGATCCAGGGCGGCCTGGACGGCCTGGTCCTCCTCGACGACTTACGGGCCCGGCGGGCCGCGGACGAAATCCGGGCGGCGGGGCTGGATTCCACGGAGGCCGGCGCGGCCGGCCTGGGCGGC
Source organism: uncultured Acidobacteriota bacterium (assembly GCA_964654385.1). Taxonomy (GTDB): domain Bacteria; phylum Acidobacteriota; class Polarisedimenticolia; order Polarisedimenticolales; family Polarisedimenticolaceae; genus Polarisedimenticola. The sequence goes on from CAZZIV010000007.1 coordinate 13,099, forward strand.
CTGCTGGAGATCTGCTCCAATCCTTCCATGCCGTTCGTGCGGGAACGGGCGCGCCTCCATACCGGGTCGACGGTGCTGTTGATCAACACCGAGGGGGACTCCGGAAACAGGGCGTAAACCGGTTTCCCGCGAGGTTCGACGGTTCCGGGCCGCCCTGCTACCTTGTGCCGATCATGGTTTCCATTACCGACCTGGCCAAGAACTACGGCTCCCAGACCTTGTTTACCGGCGCCACCGTTCAATTCAATGCCGGATGCCGCTACGGGATCGTGGGCGCCAACGGCTCCGGGAAATCGACGCTTCTCCGCCTGCTGACCGGCGAGGAAGAACCGTCCGCCGGGACGGTCGCCATTCCCAAGAAGGCGGTCGTCGGCGTCCTGAAACAGGATCATTTCCAGTACGAGGATGTCCCGATCCTGGACGTGGTGATGATGGGGCACGAACGATTGTGGGCCGCCATGACCGCCAAGGAGGAGTTGCTGGAGAGCGCTGCCGAGGAGTTCGACGCCGACCGGTTCGGCGAGTTGGAGGACAGGATCCAGCAGTTGGACGGGTACGCCATGGAGAGCCGGGCGGGGGAAATCCTCGAGGGGCTGAACATTCCGGTGGAACAGCACAGGGAGCCGCTGTCGGTCCTTTCCGGCGGGTACAAGCTCCGGGTGCTCCTGGCCCAGACCCTGGCGGCCGGGCCCGATCTTCTGCTGCTCGATGAGCCGACCAACCACCTGGACATTCTCTCCATCCGCTGGCTCGAGAAGTTCATCTCCGAATTCAAGGGGTGCGTCCTGGTGGTTTCCCACGATCACCGGTTCCTGAACAACATCTGTACTCACATCGTCGACGTGGACTACCAGCGAGTGACCTTGTACCGGGGAAACTACAACGATTTCCAGCGGCAGAAGGTGGAGAACCGGAAGCGAAAAGAGACCGAGATCGTAAAGCGGGAAAAGGAGATCGAGGATCACAAGAGGTTCGTGGAGCGGTTCAAGGCGAAACCGACCAAGGCCCGGCAGGCGAAGAGCAAGGTGAAACAGATCGAGAAAATCGTCATCGAGGAACTGCCCCGGTCCTCCCGGCGCTATCCCCGGTTCAAGTTGGAACGCTGCCGGCACAGCGGAAAGATCGTCGTCGAGGCCCGGGGGATCTCCAAGGCGTTCGGCGGGAACCCGGTGCTCGAAAACGTGGACCTCAAACTGGAGCGGGATGACTGCATGGCGATCCTCGGCCCGAACGGAATCGGCAAGTCGACCCTTCTGAAGATCCTGGTCGGTGACCTGGAGCCGGACCGGGGCGAGGTGGAGTGGGGTTACGAGACCCATGTCGGTTACTTCGCCCAGGACCACAGCGAACTGGAAGGACATGAAAAAGAGACGATCCAGAACTGGCTCTGGAACTGGGCTCCCGGCGAGAGCATCGGGTTCATCCGTGGGAAGCTGGCAGAGGTGCTGTTCAAGAAGGACGAGGTGGAAAAGAAGATCGGAGCCCTTTCCGGTGGGGAGAAAGCCCGGCTGATCTTCGGGAAGATCGGCGTGCGGAAACCGAACGTACTGGTCCTGGACGAACCGACTAACCACCTGGACCTGGAAGGGATCGAATCGCTGGCCAAGGCGCTGCAGGAGTATGACGGCAGCACCGTGGTGGTTTCCCACGACCGTTGGTTCGTTTCGAGGGTCGCCACCCGGATCCTGGAGATCCGTCCGGGCGGCCTCGAAGACTTCAAGGGTACCTACGAGGAATACATCCAGCGGTGCGGCGACGACCACCTGGACGTGGAAGCCGCGGTTAGGAGAGCGCGGAAGGGAAAGCGGAAATAGGAACGCTCCGTTTCTCTGGTACCATTCCGTCTCCGACCTTTTTCATTCGAGGTGGGATCGTGGTGCGTGGACGATGAAAATTCTCCATGTGACGCCGGTCTACTGGCCGGCGATCGAATGGGGAGGGCCGGTGCGGTCGGTCGCCGCTCTCGCCAAGGGGCAACGGAAACTGGGACAGGACGTCACCGTGATGACGACCAGCGCCCGCGCCGCGCCGGGGCTCCCCCACCACCCGCCGGGAGAGTTCCAGGTGGAAGGTCAAACGGTTCTCTACCACGGCGTGGTCGGGTCGGATCGGTTCGCGTTCTCTCCCGGCATGACCCGCGACCTGTGGAAGAGAATCCCTTTCTTCGATATCGTTCATATTCACGGCTTGTGGACGTACTCGACGGCGATCGCTTCGAAGATCTGCCGGTGGCGGAAAAGGCCCTACGTACTCTCCCCTCGAGGCACCCTTCTCGGATGGGCCAGATCTCAAAAGTACCTGAAAAAGCGGATATACCGGCTCCTCGTGGAGGATTCTTCGGTCAGGAGGGCCGCCATGATTCACTACACGGCGGAGCGGGAGCGGGAGGGGACCCTGCCCTGTTTCAGGAATCTGAAATCCGTGATTGTGCCGAATGGATTGGAAATGGACGACCTGCTTTCCATCCCGGCGCTGGAGGAGGACCATCCTATTTCCCGGCTCCTGATCTGCGGAAGGGTTCACAAGACGAAGGGGTTCGACCACCTGGTGCCCGCTTTGGCGATTCTCCGGCGACAGGGGGTGGCGGTTCACCTGGTTGTCGCCGGCCAGGATGAGGGCGGCTACAGGACCGTGGTGGAGCAGTTGGCGAGGGAGCACGGCGTTGATCGGTGGCTGACCTACCGGGGCAGCCTTGAAAGACCCGAGCTGTTGAAGGAATATGAAAAAGCGTCGATCCTGGTCATGCCCTCCTACCAGGAGAACTTCGGCATGTCGGCAGCGGAGGCGATGGCCGCCGCCAGGCCGGTGATCGTCTCGACCGGCGTGAATATCGCCCCGAAGATCCAGGCGGCGCGAGCCGGATTGGTGGTCGATCAAAGGGCCGAGGCTTTTGCGGACGGGATCTCGCGCCTCGTTCAGGACCCTGTGCGGTGCCGGAGTTTGGGGCTCAACGGGAGACGGCTCGTCCGCGAGCAGTTCACCCTGGAGGCGGCTGCGGAAGCGATGGTGGAAACGTACGAACGGGTACTGGCGGACTAGCTGATGGATTACACGCGACACTCTCTACGTTTTAAGCTGTTGAAAATCTTGAGATACTGTTCCATGTACGGATTCAGGAGAACCTGGATCAAGGTGCAGGGACAACTTCATATGAAGCGGCGGTTCGATCCTCCGCCCGAATGCCCACCGCCACCAGCGTCCGGCCGTCCCTGGATCGGGTTGATCGGCTGTGGAAATTATGCGTTCACTACGATCGCTTTTTTTCTGAAAGGTCGATATGGAGCCTGTATCCGCGCATGCATGGACGTCAATCTCCATCGAGCGGCGTCTCTCGGCCGGTATTATAAAGTGCCATGTTTCTCCGACGACGCGTCCGTCATCCTGGAGGATCCGGATATCCGGCTCGTCTATATCGCCTCCAATCATGCTTCACACGCGGAGTATGCCGTTTCCGCCCTGGAAGCGGGAAAGCACGTTTACGTCGAAAAGCCCCCTGTTGTCCGCGAAGATCAGCTGACCCGCCTGGTGGGCGCAATGGAGGCCTGTTCCGGCAAAGTTTTCCTGGGTTACAACCGGCCCTCAAGTCCGTTCGCGGAGCGAATCGCGAAATACATGGGGAGGGAAGAAGGCCCGTCGGTGATCAACTGGTTCGTGGCGGGACACGAAATCCCCCCCGATCACTGGTACAACGATCCCCGGGAAGGAGGCAGAGTACCCGGCAACCTCTGCCACTGGACCGATTTCACGCTGAGCCTGGTCGGCCGGAACGCCTTTCCGGTCAGGATTGTTCCATGCAGAGATCGAAAGAAAGATGCCGATATCGCCGTAACCTACCTGTTCGGAGAAGGGTCGGTGGCGGCGATCACCTTCTCGGCGAAAGGCCACGCGTTCGAAGGCGTGAAGGAGCGGCTGAGCGTTCACAAGGGGAACTGCCTGATCGCCATGGACGATTATAAAACCATGACTGTGGAAGTGGTGGAACGGAAGAAACGGTACAGGAACCTGTTCCGCGACCACGGGCACCGGCGAAATATCGTGCGGGCGGCGGAGAACGTTTTCGAGGACCTGCCGTATCCCCGGGAATCGAACATCCGGCACATCGCCGATTCCGGGTGGCTGATGCTGAAGACCAAGGAGGCGCTGGACCGGAACGAGATCATCACCATCCCGTCGTACCACCGCAGGAACGAAGGCGAAGAGAACGGAACGGTTTCATGATCATCACCGAGACGATGAATTCGGCCTACCTCTCCAATGCCTGGCTCGTGGCCGACCGTCCGGGCGGAGCGGCGGTGGTCGTGGACACCGGCGGCCCGCTGGAAAAGATCTTCGACTCCATCGAACGGCACCGTTTGACCCCGACCCATATCCTCTGCACCCACCACCATATCGATCATATCTCCGGCAACGGCCGGTTCCGTTCCCGGTACGATGTGGAACTCTGTTGCCACGAGGCGGAGGCCGGCCTGATCGATGGTGTGGACCGAGCCCTCGAGGACGGCGACCAGATCGAAACCGGCGGACTTTCGATCCAGGTTCTGCACACGCCGGGCCACACCGCCGGACAGGCGGCCTACCTGGTGAACGAAAGCCGGGTTTTCACCGGCGACACCTTGTTCCGGGGCAGTATCGGCGGCACCCTCGCGCCCGGCCATACCACCTTTGACGACCTGCGCCGGTCCATCCTGGAAAAGTTAATGAAACTGGACCTGTCCGTCGCGGTTCACCCGGGGCACACCCTGGCCACCACCATCGGTGAGGAGTGGGAGACCAATCCGTTCATCCGGCTCTGGCGCGGGCTCGACCCGCCGGCGGAGAAGCCCTGCACGGTGTTCGGCCGGCCGGCGGTATTGATGCTTCGGGCGGCCGACTATGACGGCGGGACCAAGTGCCAGGTCCGCTACGAAGACGGCCGCGTGGAGGTGGCGCCCGGCTCGGCGGTCATAGAATGAAGGCGCTTCTTCTTCGATACGCGGTCTGGTTCGCCGCGGGATGGATGGCCCTGAGCGGCGGCCTCTACATCGGGAAGACCAGCGGCCGGCCCGATCCGGCCGGCACCCTGGTGCAGAAAATGAAGGCGTACAGCGCGGATCCCTCCCGGTATGACCTGGTGTTTCTGGGCGACAGCCGCACCTATTGCGCCATGCATCCGGACCGGCTGGATCCGCTTCTCGGCATCCGTTCCATCAACCTGGCCCATTGGGCCCACTGGTTTCCGACCCAGTACGCCCAGTTCCTGGACCTGACCGCCGATCTGCCTGCCGGGACCGTCGTGGTCTGGTCGATCGGCCATCAGAACTTCCGGCCGGTTCATCCGCAGGTACACGCTTCCTACCCGGTCGGCCTGTTCCGCCTGCCCCGATACGTGAAGATGGGATACCCGCCGGGGCGGTTCCGGGAGAACCTGCTTTTCTTTCAACCGGCGACGACGATCCTGGGCTGGATGCCGCAGCTTCGCCAACGGCTGGACTCCACGCTGGAGAAACCGGTTCTGGGCGCCGGGAGGGCCGGTGGGGGAGGCGGCCGGTCGCCGGAACTCCGAGCGCGGATCGCCGCGCTGCGGAGCGCCCCCCTTACCGCGAAGCTGGAGATTCTTACGGAGGATCGGAAGGTCACCTCCCTGGCGGTCACGAAGACCAACGGCGCCTACGAGCGGATCGAAATCGATCACGCGTTCTTCCGGCGGAAGCAGGAAGAGAACGCCGCGGAGATCCGGAGCAAACGGCGATCGGGGCCGGAGAGCACCGATCCCGCCCCGGAATACTGGAACACTTTCCTCGCGATCCTGGACCTCTGTCGGGACCGCGGCGTGGATCTGATCGTGAACGAGATCGAGGAAGCACCCTACGTCTATCTCGATCCGGGCCGGAAGGAACGCTGGCGGCGGTTCATGCGGGAAACGGTCGCGCCGGAAGTCCGCCGCCGGGGTTTTCCATACGTGCGGGTCGATTTCGACCGGCTCACCGACGAAGACTATTTCGATTTCAACCACTTGAACCACCGGGGAATCCTGGCCTACTCGCCTCTCCTGGCCGAGCAGCTCAAACCGCTCCTGTCGTCTTCCCCCCTGAACCCCGGCGGAGCGATGTAAGCGGTGCTGTTCAATTCCTTCGAATACTTTCTCTTCTTCCTGGCCGCCCTGGGTCTCTGCTGGGCCCTGGTCGGCCTGCCCCGGCTCCGGATCTGGGTGCTGCTGCTGGCCAGCTACTACTTCTATGTTTCCAACAACCATTGGCTGATCCTGCTGATCCTGGTCTCCACCCAGATCGACTACCTGGCCGGGTTGAAAATCGCCTCCAGCGAATCGCCCCGGGTCCGGAAAATGTTCCTGACCCTGTCGGTGGTGTCCAACCTGGGGATCCTCGCCTTCTTCAAGTACTCCGGATTTTTCGCCCATACCGTGGTCGACCTGGCCGGAACCCTGGGGTTGCGTCTCTCCTGGACCGACCTGCACATCGTGCTGCCGGTGGGGATCTCGTTCTACACGTTCCAGAGCATGAGTTACACCATCGACGTGTACCGGCGGCATATCCCGGCGGAACGGTCCTGGCACCGGTTCGCGTTTTACGTCGCCTATTTCCCCCAGCTCATCGCCGGTCCGATCATGCGGGCCTCCCAGTTCATGCCCCAGATCCGCCGCACACCGGTGATCGACCGGCGCCGGTTCGAGTCGGCCCTGGTTTTGATCGTCATGGGGCTGATCAAAAAAATCGTTCTGGCCGACCTGCTGGGCCGCTTCGCCGATCCGGCCTTCAACGCGCCGGGAGGCGTCTCGGCGTGGAGCGCCTGGCTCGGCCTGTACGCGTTCACCTTCCAGATCTACTTCGATTTCAGCGGGTATTCGGATATCGCCATCGGCTGTTCCCGCCTGATGGGGTACAGCCTGCCCGATAATTTCCGGCGGCCGTACATGGCGGTCAGCTTCAGCGACTTCTGGAAGCGCTGGCATATCTCCCTGTCATCCTGGCTGCGGGATTACCTGTATATCCCCCTGGGAGGCAACCGGATGAAAACCCGGCTCGGAGTCTACCGGAACCTGATGCTCACCATGCTGCTGGGCGGCCTGTGGCACGGCGCCGCCTGGCACTTCGTTCTGTGGGGGTTCCTCCATGGGGGATACCTGGCGGTCGAAAAGATGATCGGCGCCGCCGGGGCGACCCTTCGGTCCTACAGGAACGGCGGCACCCTGTTCCTGAAGCGGATGTTCATTTTCCACGCCGTCGTCCTGACCTGGCTGGTCTTCCGCTGCGCCGACACGGCTCGCCTGGAGGCCTACCTGAAGGCGCTGGTCCGATGGGAGCCGGTGGAAAACCTGACCCTGGGGATGGTGGTCTGCGCGGCGGCGATCCTGTTCGGGTTCCTGGCCCAGTGGATCAATGAGACGACCTACCTTCCCGACCGGTTCGTGCGGATGCCGATGGCGGTCAAGGGGATCGCCTATGCCGCCGCCACGGTCCTGGTGATGGTGTTCAATTTCTCCGGCCCCCGCCCGTTTATTTATTTCCGGTTTTAACCCGATTTATGCATGAGGGACCGTAGCGAGGAGTCGAAAATGCCAGCCAGGTCGGGCACTTGCAGCGATTCCCGGCCGTACTCGCCTCCACCGATGCTCCCTACGACCGGGGACACTAGCGAATGATTGTCCGATCGGGGTTATCGGCTCCGGTTGAAAATCGTTCCACTGTGACAGGAACGTCATCGGTTGTCGCCGCGAAGGAAGGATCGATCAGGCCTCCGCCGCGGCCCGCACGCTTTTCACCGGGTCGGCGGTTCTCCCGTCCTGTGAAGATCCAGGCGGATCTGTTGCCCCTCCTGGGACCAGGTGCCGATCATTTCGGCGCCGTCTTCGGAAAGGACGCCCCGGTAGAGGCCGCCGATCAACGGCGCTTCGAACCGGACGCTGTTTTCCTTTCCGACCATGGCGTTGGAGATCGGGATCGCCGCATGGTCCTGGTCGATGCTGGTCAGGGAGCCGATCAGGGCGCCTCCCCGGACCGTGATGCTCAGCTCCATCCGGAGCTTCATCGGGCCTCCCCGGAGAAGGCCCCGCCACTTGCCGATCAATCCTTTCCCTGGCACACCGGGCCTTACGAAGTCGGCATAAATGTCCTCTCCGGCGTCGGCGGGCGGTTCGGTCCGGCTGACGATGAAATCGAAGCTCTCCCCGCCCTGGACGAAGGTTCCTCCGATCGAGACGCCGTCCTCGGACAGTCTGCCGTGGAAGGTGGGGTCGCCGGGGACGCCGGGCATCCGGCAGGCCACCGAGTTTCCCTCCACCTGGACGCCCGCCAATTCCATGCGGCGGATCCCCTGGCGGGGAAGATCCAGGAGAGCGGTCCACCGATCGGGCCCCTGAACGAACGTGAGGGAGATACCCAGGTCGCCGGAGGGAAGGGTGATAGCCCCCTGCCAGTAACCGGCCGCGCCCGGTGTCCCCTCCGCCCCCGTGGCGCTCCCTGGAAGAGCGGTTCCTACGAGGAGAACAGACAGGACGAACAGGCGGCAACAGGCGCGGGGCATGGCATTCTCCTTTTCCGGTGGACAGGATCATCATACACAGGTTTCACAGGGAGGACCGGGAATCTGGACGGGGCTTCCGCTTCGGGGTATATAGAGCAAGACATTCGGGAAAAACGCATCCGTCCGGACGGGGGGCGATGACGATGGAACCAGCCAGGCGGGCCAGGGCGGCCGCTCCACGCGTGTGCTTTTTTTATGGGCTCTCGGAGTGTTCGTGCCGTCTTCGCCGGCGCAATCCGACTGCGCCGGGATCTCGCCGGTGTCCCACACCACGCTGACAAAGGTGAACATCGTCACCGGCGGTGTCCTCCCCTGGTTGCCGGATCGGCCGGCCGGACCGGGAGTACAATCATCCGGTCGTCACCAGGCGCGATAGCGCGGACTTCGGGGGATCGTCGGATGACCGATGCTGGTGTGGGGAAAAGCAGGCTTAAGAGCGGCTTCGAAGCGGGAAGCGAGGCGGCCGGCCGGGCGATGGCCGCTCTCGGCGCCGACCGGGCGGATCTGGCCCTGATCTTCGCCACCGCCGCCTATGATCCGGGCGAACTGCTCCAGGGGATCCGGGACCGCCTCGGCCGATGCCCGATCGCCGGTTGTTCCGGCGAGGGGATTATCGCCCTCTCGGAATCCCTGGAGGTGGAATTCGCGGTGGCGGTCATGGCGATCGCTTCCGATACGTTCGCCTTCGATACCTTTCTCGCCCGGGATTATGGTGACGATCCGCCCGGAACCGGAGAACGGCTGGCGGAACAGATCGCCGGAGCGGTCGGCGGGGAAACCGGAGAGGTGGTCGGCCTGCTCCTCTTTCCGGACGGTCTTCATGGCAACTGCATCCGCTTCCTGGAGGCGCTCTCGTCCGCGCTTCCCTGTCCGACGGCGACGGCCGGCGGCGCCGCCGGGGACTCCATGGAGTTCCGGGAGACCTGGCAATACGGAGACGGCGAAGCGGTCCGCGGAGGCGTGTCCGCCGTCCTGATCCGTGGGCGGGGAGAGATGGCAATCGGCGTCAGCCATGGTTGCCGGCCGGTCGGCCTGGAGAGGGTCATCACCGACGCCGGCGATGGCTGGGTGCGCGCCATCGACGGGAAGCCGGCCTGGGAGGCCTTCAAGGAATACCTGGACGGAGATCCGGAGGATCTCAACGTGGACGGGATGTCCCACCTCTGCATCGCCGAGGCGGTGCACCTGGAAAATGAGGATCGCGGGGATGTCGCGGTCATCCGGAACCCGTTCCGGCTGGACAAGGAAACCGGCGCGATCTTTTTCCCCGGCGGGGATTTCGAAGCCGGTCAATCGATCCGGTTCACTCTCAGGGACCAGGAGTGGATCCGGCGGAGCGCCCGGGAATGTGCCGCCGGCGTAATGGCGTCCGGGAACGGACGTACCCCGGCGCTGGTTCTTCAGTTCGACTGCGCCGGCCGGGGTCGGCTGCTGTTCGGGCGCTCGACGGCCCGGGAAATCGTACAGCCGCTCCAGGAGATCCTCGGCGAGAAGACGCCCTGGATCGGGTTTCACTCCTTTGGAGAGATCGCCCCGCTCGGAGACAAAACCTTCTACCACAATTACACGGTGGCTCTCTGCGCCCTGTATGAAAGCGAGTGACCGGTTTTGGCGTCGGACAGGAAAAGCCAGGAGAAAGAAATCGCCCGGTTGAAAGAGTCCAACCGGATGCTGGACGAACATGTGAAGTCGCTGGTGCAGACCGAACTGCGACTCCACAAGACCCGCCGCCGCCTGGACGCCGAGTTGGAGCGGATCCGCGATCTGAGCGACCTCACGCTGGACCTGTTGAGCTGGGAGTCGCCTGTCGGGATCGTGCTCCGGGCGAGGGAACTGCTCGAGAGCCGGTTCGATGTGGACCGGACTGAAGTGGTAATCGTTCCGGAAGGAGCCGGGAAGCCGGCCGTGATGAGTACCGGCCCGGACGGCGTCCTCCTCCGCCGGGAAGTTCCGATCGACGCCGACGAACTCCCCATCCTTCGATCCCTGGAGAGGACCGTCCACTTCCAGGGAGCGGAACAGGGAAAATCCGGGCCGTGGAGCGAACTCGCCCAGCTTCTCGAACGGATCGAGGGAAGGAATCTTCGTTTCAGCCCCCAGGCGCGCATCACATGCGTGCCGATCCGGCCGGAGAAAAAGACCCTGTTCGGGTTGGTCCTGCTTTCCAAAGATTCCCCGGAATCCAACCCTCTCCTCAAGGAGCCGATCACCGCCGAGCGCCTTCCGTTCCTGAACCTCCTGGCGGTTCACGTGGAACGGGCGATCCTGAACGCCCGTCTCACCGCCCAGCTGGAACGGAGAAGCCGGGAACTGGCCGAATCGAACCGGCAGTTGACCGCCAGCCTGGAGGACCTGGAACGTACCCACCGGCAACTGCTGCAGGCCCGGAAAATGGAGGCGATCGGCCGGCTGGCCGGAGGGATCGCCCACGATTTCAACAACCTGCTCACGGTGATCCTGGGACACGCCCAGATGGTTCGGGAGGACTGCGAGTCCGGGTCTACGACGCAGGATGACGCCGATCAGATCCTGGAAGCGGCTACCAGGGCGGCCCGTTTGACCGGGCAACTGCTGGCGTTCAGCCGGAAGCAGGCCCGCAAGCCGGCTGTGCGGAGCCTGAACCGTCTGGTAACCGGTTCGATCCGGATGCTGGACAGCCTTGTGGGGGAGACGATCCGGTTGGAAGTTTCCGCCGATCCCGAGGCGGGGAACATCCGGGTGGACCGTACCCAGTTCGAACAGATTCTCTTGAACCTGGTCGTCAACGGGCGGGACGCCATGGATCGGTCCGGAGTCCTCACCCTGGTCACCCGGCCGGCCGGGAAAGCGGATTATCTGGCGGTCCAGGAACAACCGGAGCCGGCCGATTACGCGGCGCTCCTGGTATCGGATACCGGGACGGGGATGGATCCGGAAACCCGGGCCAAGATCTTCGAGCCGTTTTTCACCACCAAGAAGCCCGGGCAGGGAACCGGTATGGGTCTGGCCATGGTATACGGTCTGGTCCGGCAGAACGGCGGGTACATCGGCGTGTGGAGCGAACCGGGCGAAGGAGCCCGCTTCACGATCCTTTTCCCGAGAGTGACGGCGCCGGAGGACCGGGAGGAACCGGGAACCGGAGATGCCGCCACCGGCCGGAGCCAGGGGCGGGGCACCATTCTGCTGGTGGACGATGAGGAGATGATTCGGGACCTGACCCGAAGGACCCTGGAGAGCGCCGGGTACGATGTCCTGGCGGCCGCGGACGGCCAAGAGGCCCTGGAGAAGGCAAGGGAGTATGGGATCGACCGCCTGGCGCTGGTGCTGACCGACGCGGTGATGCCGCGCCTCGGCAGTGCCGGCCTGGCCGGAGCCCTGCGAAAGGAACGCCCCGGTCTCCCGGTGGTTTACATGTCCGGGTACGCCTTCGACACCCTGGACATCCAGGAACTGGGCGAAGGGGAGTATTATCTGCCCAAACCTTTCGCGCCGTCGGTCTTGCTGGAGAAGCTGCGGAAGGCTCTTCGTCCGGTCAACTCCCTGTAGCGGAAACAGGAAACCGCGTGGTCGTTCACCATGCCTACCGCCTGCATGAACGCGTAGCAGATGGTCGGTCCTACGAACCGGAACCCCCGGGCCTTCAGCGCCCGGGACATCGCCTGGGATTCGGTGGTTTCCGCCGGCAGCTCCGCCATCGATTTTCGCCGGTTCACGATCGGTTTCCCTCCGGTGAACGACCACAGGAATTCGGAGAAACTCCCTTCTTCCTCTTTCAGCTTCCGGTAGGCCCGGGCGTTGATGACGGACGCCTGGATCTTGGCCCGGTTCCGGACGATGCCGGCGTCGTTCATGAGGCTCTCGATCTTTTTCGGCCGGAAACGGGCGATCTTCTCCGGATCGAACCGGTGGAAAGCCTTCAGAAAGTTTTCCCGCTTGTGCAGGATCGTCCGCCATGACAGGCCGGCCTGGAACCCGTCCAGGATCAGCTTCCCGAACAGCGCTTCATCGTCCCGGACCGGCACGCCCCATTCTGCATCGTGGTAGGCGATCATCAGGGGATCCGTGGTGGACCAGTCGCACCGTTTCTTCGAAGGGATCTTCATCCGGTCCGACGCTCTTCCTCCAGCAAGTCCCGGAGGGTCCGGCCGAGCACCCGGTACTGTTCCGGATCGTTGTACAGCTGGGCGGAGATCCGGAGCACCCGTCCCGGTTCCCGGGGCCAGGCGAACACCGGCACCTGGATGTTGTAATCCTCCAGCAGCCGTTGTCGAAGCGGGCTCAGCCCCAGGGAATCTTTTTCCCCGGCGGCGGGGTCGTCGGGAAGGAGGATCGAGGCCATGTTGCGGAGGAGTTCTTCCGGGCAGGGCGGCGCGAGGCCGGTGATCTCCAGGATCTCCCGCCGGCCGGTCCGGAGAAGCTCCTGGTTCCGCCGGCGCATTTCCGGCCAACCTCCCGGAAGCAGGTTCCGGAAGAAGCGGATCGCTTCCGGCACGGAAAACCAGGGGGTCGGATCCTGGGTTCCCGCCCAGTCGAATTCGTTCCGGAAACGGCTGATCGTACCGGTCGGGGCGGTCGCCCCGTGACTGATGGTCAACGGCCGAACCGCTTCCCGCCGGTCGGCCCGCACATGGAGAAACGCCGCGCCTTTCGGCGCGCAAAGCCATTTGTGGAAGTTGCCGGTGTAGTAGGCGGCCCCCAGGTCATCCAGGTTCAATTCGATCATGCCCGGGACGTGGGCGCCGTCCACCAGAACGTCGGTGCCGCGCCCCTGCAGTACCCGGACCAGGTCCTCCATCGGAAAAAGCAGACCGGTCGGGCTGGTGATGTGATCCAGGAGCGCCAGGCGGGTTTTCGGCGTCCAGGCCGTCATGACCGCGTCGAATAGCTCGTGTCCGCCGGAGACGGGGAACGGGATCCTTGCCGCGTCCACCTGTAGGCCGGACCGGGCCGCAACGAAGTCCAGGGCGTTCCGGCAGGCCGGGTAGGCGTGGTCGGTGACCAGCAGCCGGTCGCCGGGAGCGAAGGCCAGGGAGCGAAGAACGGTGTTGACGCCGGTGGTGGCGTTGTTCACGAAAGCAAGGCCGGCCGGGTCGGCTCCCAGGAACCGGCCGACGACTTCCAGGGCCTCTTCCATCAGCGCCGGGTAGTCGGCCAGGAAGAACCGCATCGGTTCCCGTTCCATCTGCGCGCGTAGTTCGGACTGGTACTCCAGGAGCGCCGAGGGACAGGCGCCGAAGGAGCCGTGGTTCAGGAAGATCACCTCGGGGTCGAGTGTCCAGGCCCGGGCAGGTTCGCTCATGCCGGCTTCTCTCCAGGCCTCTTCGCCATACCGGTCTGCACCGGCGCTGGGTTCGACGTCTCCGCTTCCCGCCGGAGGTTGGTCAGCCCTTTCTCCAGCATCGGTCCGACCAGGCCGTCCACAAGCAGGCCGAAATAACGGCCGACCGGGTTGCCTGGATTTTCACCGTCCAGTCGCCAGGTGACCCGTGTTTTCCCTTCGGGAAGGCTTTCGTAAACGATGCGGCCGACGCCGGGATACCGGCCATTGTCGAAGACCAGGTCATAGACGATCCCGCTCGTCGGAGAATCGGCGATGAAGGTCAGGCTGCCGCCTCCCGAACCGCCGGTCCAGCTCTGGGAAGCACCGACGCCGGAGACCCTGTCCCCCAGGGTGGTGACGAAGGTCGGGTCGGCTGCTTCCCAGGGCGACCATCGATTCCAGTTCCGCAGGTCGCCTACCAGCCGGTACACCGCCGCCCGGTCCGCCTGGATGACGACGGAGCGTTCCACGTGGTATTCCTTCGGAAGGAACAGGCCGACGAGCACTACCAGCCCGAGAAAGAGGCCGAACAGGAGCGCCAGCCACTTAACGATTTTCAGCATCCGTTCTCTCCCCGTTCCGGAACGGCGAGTGTACCATCCCGGCCGCCGCTCTTGAGCTTTCAGGTGGTCTCCTGTACTCCTGTAGGGATCCGGAACGCGGTTCCGGAGAACACCGCGGGAGGCCGCAGGGAGAAAGATCGGTGCCGGGGAAGAAAAATCTCAGGAATATCGCGATTATCGCCCACGTGGACCATGGGAAGACCACGCTGGTGGACGGGTTGCTGAAACAGAGCGGCGCCTATCACGACCGGAAGGCGATGGACGAGCGGGTGATGGACAACATGGACCTGGAGCGGGAGCGGGGCATCACGATCCTGGCTAAGAACACGGCGATCCGTTTCCGGGACGCGAAAATCAACATTGTGGACACCCCCGGCCACGCCGATTTCGGCGGCGAGGTGGAGCGGGCGCTGCATATGGTTGACGGCGCCCTGCTCCTGGTGGACTCCAGCGAAGGGCCGCTTCCCCAGACCCGGTTCGTGTTGCGGAAGGCGCTGGAGATGAAGCTGCCGATCCTGCTGGTGGTGAACAAGATCGACCGGAAGGACGCCCGGATCGAAGAGGTGGTGAACGAAGTGTACGACCTGTTCATCGACCTGGACGCCGAGGAGGACCAGTTGGATTTCCCGATCCTGTACACCAACGCCCGGGACGGCGTGGCGCACCGGGACCTGGACGACGGCTCGGAGAATCTGCTGCCCCTGTTCGAAATGATTCTCGAAGCGGTTCCCGGCCCGGAAGCGGACGCCGCCGCCTCTCCTCGATTCCTCGTGACCAACCTGGATTACGACCCGTACGTGGGACAGCTCGCCCTGGGGCGGCTGTTTCAGGGCACGCTGGAGGGGGGGAAGTCCTACACCCTTTGCCGGTCCGGAGGTGTTCACCGGACGGTGAAATTTTCAGCGATGTACACCTACGAAGGGCTTGCCCGGCAGACGGTCGACCGGGTGGAGGCGGGGGAGATCGTCTGCGTCGCCGGCGTTGAGAACGTGACCATCGGCGACACCATTGCCGACCTGGAAGATCCCCTTCCTCTGTCCCGGATCCATGTGGACGAGCCGACGGTGACCATGACCTTCATGGTGAACGACGGGCCGTTCTCCGGCAGGGACGGGAAGTTCCTCACTTCCCGGCAGATCAGGGACCGGCTGGAACGGGAGGCGCTGGGAAACGTCGCCTTGCAGGTGAGCGCCACCGACCGGGCCGACTGCTTCGAAGTCCGGGGCCGGGGTGAGTTGCAGATGGCGATCCTGATCGAGACGATGCGCCGGGAGGGATACGAGTTCCTGGTTTCCCGGCCCCAGGTCCTCACACGGACGGTCGACGGGAGGAAGCAGGAACCGATGGAACACCTGTTCCTGGATGTGCCTGAACAGTTCGTCGGGGTCGTGACCGAGAAGCTCTCCATCCGCAAAGGACGGATGATCAACCTGATCAACCATGGCACCGGCCGGGTGAACCTGGAATTCCGGATCCCTTCCCGGGGGCTGATCGGCTACCGCGGCGAGCTTTTGACCGACACCAAGGGATCCGGCGTGATGAACTCCCTCATGGACGGTTACGACGATTGGAACGGCCCGATTCCCCAGCGGACCAGCGGCGCCCTGGTGGCCGACCGGAAGGGAAGGGTGACCGCCTATTCCAGCTTCGGCCTGGAGGAGAGGGGAGAGCTGTTCGTGGCCCCGACCACCGAGGTGTACGAAGGGATGATCATCGGAGAACGCAACCGGGTCGGAGACCTGGATGTGAACATCACCCGGGAGAAGAAGCTGACCAACATGCGCAGCAGCACCTCCGACGTGCTGGTGACCTTGCGCCCGCCCCGGACCCTCAGCCTGGATCAGGCGATCGAATTCATCGCGGAGGATGAGTTGGTGGAGGTGACGCCCGGCTCCATGCGGCTCCGGAAACGGATCATGAGCGCACAGCAGCGGGAAATGGCCCGGAAACGAGAGGCCAAAGCCCGGTAACCTCCTGTGAACCCCGATGGGACGATTCTTCGCGAGTGAAACAGCGTCGGAGTGCGCCAGGCCTGGTCGCACGTAGCCTTCCGCGAGCGCAGCATACCCGATTTGATGTGAGCAACGGTGGAAGCGAGTACGGCCGGGAAGTGCGTGCGGAGAATTGTG